>NZ_AP024326.1:600000-900000 GCF_018408855.1 Caballeronia sp. NK8
GCGTCTGTTGGCATCGGCGAGCGTCGCGCCATGCACCCAGACAAGCGGCAATGCAATGTTCTCGCGCGCCGTCAGATGGCCGAAAAGATTGAACTGCTGGAACACCATGGCGACGCCAAGACTCGCGCGCTCCTTCGCAAGCTCGCGCGGATTCATGCGCCGCCCGTCATCGCGAAAGCCGAGGCGACGTCCGCCCACGCGTATCTCGCCATGTTCCCACTGTTCCAGATGATTGATGCAGCGAAGCAGCGTGCTCTTACCCGATCCGCTCGGTCCGAGCAGCGCGACGACTTCGCCCGATCGGATGTTGAGATCGAAGCCATTGAGCACCGGCTGCTCGCCGTAATGCTTGTGTACGCCGTTTATCTGCACGGCGGTACTGTTACGAGACAGCGCGTCGTAACGGCGTGCGCGGTCGCTGGGTGTGACGGGCGCCGGAACGAAGACAGGTGGCAGATCGGTCGGGCCTGCGGGCTTGGTCGGTACAGGCGCGCTCCGGCGTCGTCCCCAGAAGCCGCCACGCGCGCTGGCGCGGTCCAGATCGAGCGCGCGTTCGATCATCAGCTGAATAGCGGCGATCGCGCCCGTCAGACACAAATACAAGAGACCCGACGCAAAGAAGATCGAAAAGAAGTCGAACGTCGACGATGCAAGCTGCGTGCTGCGCAAGGTCAGCTCACCCACCGAGATAACCGAAGCCAGCGAAGAGTTCTTCAACGCGCTGACGGTTTCGTTGCCGAGCGCGGGAACCATCGAGCGAAAGGCCTGCGGCGCGATGATTCGGCGCATCAGGACGGAAGGCGTCATGCCGAGTGCCTGCCCCGCGAGCGTCTGTCCGCGATCCACGCCGAGCACGCCCGAGCGGAATATCTCCGCGATGAACGGCGCTTCGTTCGCAGCGAGCGCGAGGCCCGCCGCGCTGATGGCGCTCAGCTTGATGCCGATATGCGGCAACGCGTCGTAGGCGAACACGAGTTGCAGAATTAGCGGCGTGCCTCGAAAAATGACCGTGTAGCCGCGCGCGATGGCCGCGAGCGGTCCGATTCGGCTCAGCTGCATGGCGGCAAGGACGAGTCCCAGCACGAGCCCGCCCGCGAGTCCGAGCAAGGTGACGGCGATCGTGAAGCGGATGCCGTCGAGCAGATAAGGCAGGCCGAGATAGTGAAGGAATAGGTCCATATGCCGATGCTTCCGCGCTTACTTGGCAACGACGAGTTGCGGCGTAGCGAGATTCTCGACGCCGAGGCTCCACTTCGTGAGCAGCTGGGACTGCGCGCCGCTCTTCTGAATGGCGACGAGCGCGGCCATCACGGCATCGCGGAAATCGGGCTTGTCCTTCGGCACGCCGATGCCTACGAAGTACGGCAAGGTCACGGCGGTCGCTTTCTCCAGCTTGTCCGGATACGCCTTCACCGCCTGGTCGACCGTGTTCACGTCGTTGATGTACGTATCCGCGCGGCCCGCGAGAATGGCCTGGATGCAGTTAGCGTTGTTGTCGTAAAGCTGCACGGTGGCTTCGGGCTTGCTGGCCGCCTTGCATTGCGGCGCCAGCGCCTGAATCAGCGGCACCTCCACATAGCCCGTGTTTTCGGCGGCGGTCGTGCCGCACATCGACGTGTTGATGCCGGTGATCTTCTTCGGATTGCCCTTGGCGACGAGTACGCCGTCGAACACCTTCGAGTACGTGATGAAGTCCGCGGCCTTGGCGCGCTCCTCGGTCGCGTAGATATCGGAGATAACGATATCGGCCTGACCGCTCTGCAAGGTCGTGAGCAGCGCGGCGAAGGTCACTGGCTTGTAGGCCAGCGTGAAACCGAGGCATTGCGCGATCAACTCGCCCAGATCGATATCGAAGCCGATGTACTTGCTCGGATCGTTCGGGTCGAGCGCTTCATAGCCCGGCGTATGTGGGTTGATCGCATTGGTGAGTGTCTTGCCCTTGAACTGCGGATACTTCGCCTGCAACGCGCTGCATTCTGCGGGCGCGGCGGCGTACGCCTGTCCCGCGAAGGAGAACAACACCGCGCACAGCGCGCCAAATCCTGCACGAGATAAACGGCCCACGAGATTCCTTTGCATCGATACGCTCCTGACGGCTTATGACGATTGACTTGCGATGCCCAGAGCGTAGGCGACCGAAATCTCGCGAACTTGACTGGCTGCGCACAACTGCTGGTATTGGCGTGCACGTTCATCCAGGAACGCATGACGCAGCGCGTCGCGTGATGCGCGCAAGTGCAGGCGTGCGCCGCGATGGCGCATGTATGCACTGTCTTCGATACGCGATGCACCCGGCGCCGTGAGCATCGCGATGGCGTGAAGGTTGCTTTTGGAATGCTCTTCCTGCTTCGCCTATCGTGGAGTGTCCGTTGAACCTGTCGCGCTTCACCACCGAGTCGTATCCCGAGTTCGAACGCCGGCATGAATGGAGCGCGGCGCTCGCACGTCTCGGATGGCGCGGAAAGATCGAAGGCGGCGAACGCGGTCTGCACGGCACGCTGACCTCACGCGTATCAGCGGGCGGGATCGAATTCACGACCATCGCCTCGGCCGCGCAGACGCTGCAGATGAGCGCGGATCATGCGGACAGTCTCATGCTCGTGCTGCTGATCGATGGCGACACCACGCTCATCGCCGATGGTCTACGCGAGCGCGTGAGCCCGCATGACATCGTGTATGCAGCGCCGGGACAGAGCGCGTCACTGGTTTTCGCGGGACGCTTTCGCGCGTTCATCGTCCGGGCGCCTAAGAGCGCCATCAACGCGCGTGTCATCTCGCCGCTCTCGTTGCGCGTGGCATTGCTGCCCGGCGCGGCGGGCATCGGCCACATCTTCTCGGGCTTTCTGCGTTCAGTCGTGGAAAGCCTCGAAACGCTGAGCGCGGAGGAGTTGCGTCCCACCGAACTCGCGCTCGCCGAAATGCTCGTGGCCTGTCTTGCCGGACAGGAACGCAAAGGTTCGTTCAACGGGCTGACGCCGCCGCAGTCGGCCTTGTTCGCGCGACTGTGCCGCTTTATCGAAACGCATCTCGCCGATTCAACCCTGAGCGTGACCTCGCTCGCCAAAGACGAACGCGTGTCGCCGCGTTACGTGCAGAAGCTGTTCGAACTCGCCGGACAGAGTTTCTCGACTTATGTGCGCTCGCGCCGCCTCGAACGCTGCCGCGCGGAACTGGCCGATCCGCTCTCGGAGAAAGTCTCCATATCCGAGATCTGCTTTCGCTGGGGATTCAACGATCCGGCGCACTTCAGCCGCGTGTTCCGCGAGCGTTATGGCGCATCGCCCCGCACGTTCCGGCACGAAGCGAACCTGGAACTCGCGCGCCATCTCGTGCATTCGCTATCGCGCGGGCTGCCGGTGAACGCCGCGAGTCTGATCGCGCAAGCGCGCAGTGAAGAGACGGGCGACACGCTCGTCGCCCTGCGCGAAGAAAGCGATGCCGTGCAAGCGCGGCCCGCGCGGACGGGCGGCAGGCCGCGGCATCATTTGCTGCGCGCAACGGCGAACACGGTGCACTGGGGCTATTTCAGCCACGATCTCAAGCCCGTGCTCGAAGTCGCGAGCGGCGATACGGTGACGGTCGAAGCGCTCACGCAGCATGCGTCGGATGACTGGGACCGCATGATCGCGGGCGATCCTGGCGCGGAGAGTGTGTTCCACTGGACACCCGAACGCAAGAACGTCGACCGTCGCGGCGCGGGGCCGATGAACGCCTCCATCTATGGACGCGGCGCGGGCGAAGGCTTCGGCGTGCATATCTGCACCGGGCCGATTGCGGTGACGGGCGCGCAACCGGGCGATGTGCTCGAAGTGCGCATCGTCGATATACATCCTCGCCGCTGCAAGAATCCGAAGTTCCACGGCCGCGCGTTCGGCAGCAACGTAGCGGCGTGGTGGGGCTTTCATTATCGCGAGCTGCTCACCGAACCGAAGCCGCGTGAAGTCGTAACCATCTACGAGATCCTCACGGACAACGCGCGCGACGACAGCGCCTATGCGCGCGCCGTCTACAACTATCGCTGGACGCCGCAGCGCGATCCTTTCGGCGTACTGCATCCGATCATCGATTATCCGGGCGTGCCGGTGGACCACGCGAGCGTGGTCGAGAATCACGACGTGCTGAAGAACGTGACCATTCCCGTGCGACCGCATTTCGGCGTGATCGGCGTGGCGCCGCAGCAGAACGGTCTGATCGATTCGATTCCGCCTTCGGCCTTCGGCGGCAATCTCGACAACTGGCGCGTCGGCCCGGGCGCAAGCGTGTTTCTGCCGGTCGGCGTGGCCGGGGCGCTCTTGTCAATCGGTGATCCGCACGCGTCGCAAGGAGATTCCGAGTTGTGCGGCACGGCCATCGAATGCTCGCTCACCGGCGACTTCGAACTGATCCTGCACAAGAAGTCCACGCTTGCCTCGCAGTCGTTCGCAGACCTCACGTATCCGCTCGTCGAAACCGCCGATGAATGGGTGCTGCACGGCTTCAGCCATCCCGACTATCTGGCCGAATTCGGCACCAGCGCGCAAAGCGAGGTCTATCAGAAGTCAACGCTGGATCAGGCCATGCGCGATGCCTTCATCAAGACGCGGCGTTTTCTGATGTCCACCAAGGAACTCACTGAAGACGAAGCCATCTCGCTGATGTCGGTGGCGGTGGACTTCGGCGTCACGCAAGTCGTCGATGGCAACTGGGGCGTGCACGCGATCATCCGCAAGGCGTTGTTCACGGATTAAGTGCGGACTCGCGCTTCTTGCAGACCGCTTCTACCCGACGCCGCCACGGTTTCCAGCAGGAGAGTACGTCACCGCGTTCATCTAACCTTGACACGATTACGCCCCGCCGCCTTCGCATGATACAACGCCCGGTCCGCGCCGCATGAGCGCATCCACGTCGCGCTCGCCGGCATCGCGTCTCACCTCGCCGATGCTCACCATGAAAGGAATCGCCTTCACGCGCCACACATGCTCGACATCCGTAGATAAAAATAAATTCGTCACCGTTTGCGAAATAAAGTCGTCAACTGGCAGGTCATAATTGACGACCGGGCCCTTCTTACCTCACTGCAATGAGGAAGTTCGACGTCCGCGGTTAGAGGATAAGAGCTTGCTCTGCGTGCTCGAAGCATTCGACGTCTTTCCAGCACAAGGGCCACTCGAGGGTGAGACCGGCCGAACGCTGGCACGGTGATCAGGGCATCCAGCCTGCACCCGGCCATTGGCATGTTGAAAGGGTGACAAACGATTCCACCGCCCGGGCATTGCACACTTCTTAGATGCCACTCGCGAGCCACACGCTCTCGATCGCTTCGTTCTTTCAACGTCCCGAATCGCGTATTCTCGATGGAAATCGCCTTCCATCCTGAGATACCCACACACGCCGGCGGCTTGGCATGTTCGCCGGGATACGGCGCGCTAGTGAATCGCCTCGCCGAGAAAAGCGAAGTCGCACTTGGACGCCACATCAAAGAAGGGCATCATGGTCCGATGGCCTGTTGAGCAGGCGTTGACCCAGGTCACGAATCGAATGGAAAGGAGTCTTGGATGGCTGCACGGCACACTGCTGAACACACCATCTCAAGTTCTCTGGTCAGCAATTTGCGCGAGCCGCTCGCGAGAATGCGCGTGACTTCGTCATCGCGGACCTGATCGAAATACTGATAGAAGGTGCCGACACCCATCATATTCGTGGCTGAATGCGGCAGACGAACTGGGCGCCCGCCTTCTCGATTTCATGCCTGAAATTCTCGGGGGCCACTGGAACCGCAATCACGACATGTCCCGCATGCCTCGATCGAAGCGTCGACAGTGCGACGCGTATCGACGAGCCGGTCGCAATGCCGTCGTCAACCAGGATGACGGTCTTGCCCTCGATCGACACCGGTTCGCGCAATCCGCAGTACAACCGCTCCCGCCGCTGCAACTCGACCCGTTGTTGCGCAATGACATCGGATAATTGCTCGGGCGATATACGGTACGCGCGCACAAAGGGTTCGTTGATGAAGGTCACGCCCCCGCTTGCGATCGCGCCCATCGCCAGCTCCGGATCGTGAGGCACACCAAGCTTCCTCACGACCAGCACGTCCAGTGGCGCATTCAGCATTCGTGCAATCTCGACCGCCACTGGCACGCCGCCGCGCGGCAGCGCGAGGACGACAACATCGCTTCGATCGGCAAACGCGTGAAGTGCATGCGCGAGCTTGATTCCCGCGTCGGATCTGTCGACGAATGAAAAACTCATGCTTGCCTCGGGCTTGCAAGAAACACTCGATATCGATTCGGCACAGTCAGTCGTGCCTGATGCGGGTCTCGTCGCGGACGGTGCGAACTCCGTCGAGCGAACTAACTGCGTCGTATGTGACCTTCTTTGCGACAGGCGACGATACTGTTCCTCGCAGCGCCACCGCGCCGTCGGCAACCAGGACCTCGATATCGTCTGCTTCGATGTCGGCCGCGCGACGCAAGGCTGCGTGGATACGTGAAATTACCTGCATTCGCATCTGCCGGTCACTCACACGCAACAGGTTGACTACTTCGGTGACGCCGGTCAGACGCGCGACGACCTGCTCCGCGAGTTTTCGTTGAAACGACCACGGCACCTCACCCGACAAGGTGGCGCAGCCATGCAAGACGCCGACCTCAATGGCTTCGTCAGGAAGCCCTGCCTCCCATTTCAGCGCTGCGCGAAGATTGATAGCCAGCGCGGCATCCGTGCGTTGCGCATCATGCGGCAGGGTCACCACCAAGCAGTCTTTGACCGAGGCAACGCCCGGCAGCGCACCGACGACCTCGCATAGGGCCAGCTTGTTCGCGTAGCGTCTGACCTCTCCCCGAAGCGTCACGCGCCCATCATGAACATCCGCAAACACCGGTTCTCGCGCAAGGCGAGCGTCCTGCCGCAGTGCTTCGCCGATTGCGACGAACAGCGCGTTGTCTATCTGCGATGAGCCCTCGGCGGCGCGCTGCTCTGCGGCCACGTTTGGACAAGGTGCGGCAACATTTGTCGGCGACATCGTCAGCGTATTCATGTCAATCGTCCTAAACAGAGAGACGGCCCGCAACTCGAGCCACATCGTATGGTCCGCGAGCGACGAACAAACCCCGGCCCTTGTCACGGTGCATGCCTCCGCTACATATGCAACGTCGACTGCACGCTGCACGAACGCTCGCGACTGCGAGCGTTTGCGAGTAGCGTAGACAGCATCGCGAAGTCGCGCCCAAACTCTTCCATAAGGGTCATCGAGCTACACAACGCCGACAACCTGATCCTCTCCGCACGTGACCGCGAGACGCCGCACTCCGTGCCTGAGCACCGTCTGCATGGCATCGACACTATCGGCTTGCGCATCCACCATCAGCATGCCCGGTGTCATGACTTCGCCGACGAGAATATCGGCCGTTTCAATGCCATGCGTCACGGCGTTCAGGACGATGTCGCGGTCGGTGATGACGCCGATGACGCGACTCGACTTTCCGTCTTCCGTGACCGCAAGCGCACCGACGTGCTGACCGCGCATTTGCCTGGTCGTCTCTTGCAGGGTGCATGACATGGGAATGTGCACCGTACCGTTGCTACAGGTATCTGCGACCTTCATATGAATCTCCTCTAAGATTCGCGCGCTGCCAACATGACCGCGCGCCCCACAGTCGTCAAGACGCCGTGCGCTCCCGCTGGACCATTTCCGCGATCCGTTGCAGCGACGCGACCGTATGGCGAACGGGGGGCAGTAACTCGTTTTCCAAGCGTGCCGAAATCCGTTGGATTTCCAGCGTTCGTTCGATCTCGATCGGGGTTTTCAGGTTGTCCTCCGCTACCCCGTCGCCCGCCCAGCAGCGGGAATAGCGCCGCATTCCGTCGATCTCATAGCTGTAGCGGCGCCACCACCAGCACTCGCGCTGATCGCCCGTGTCCCGGCATCCACCTGCCTCACGCTCTGAGGCGACAGGACCGACGTGAGCCGCCTTGAGCATCACGAGCGTATCGATCGCGGCATGCCCTGTACGGGCGGCCATGGCTGCACATGCGCTTACATCCCTGGCATCTGCCACCTCGCCGCTTCGAAGCGCCTGTTCCTGCAGAGAACATAGACGCAGCAAAACGCCAAGCAAGTAGGCCTCGATGGCGACGGCAAAACCGTGGTCCAACGTTTGCAGGCTGCCCACGGGAAATGTCTCGTTGTCGAGAATAATCCTGAGCATCCTTTCCTTGCCCTCGGGTGACTGTTCATATCGGACCGCAAATGCGAGGAACGTTCGAAGATCATTGACGAGCGCGTCGATCGCCTCACCCTCCGGCACACATCTGACGTGCACGCCGATTTCAAACACGAGTTCGTGCACCAGTGCAGCGGCGCTGTCCGCATTCAGTCTGTCTGCTCGCTTTAGGCTGCGCATACCCTCTTCACGATGCAAGCCTTCCCCGATGAGCCACGCTTCCGCGCAAGCCGACGCCCACGTCGAGGGCACCAGCACCGTGACAGACGTGCCGGGAGAAGCGCCATGCACATTGAGATAGGTGACGTGATTTCCGTCTTGCGCGCGGAAGTGTTTCAGGGTCGAGGGGTTGCCTTCACTCATCTTTCGCTTCCTCCAAGAAGAACCGATATTCGTTTTCGCCTTGGACAGTCGTGCAACCAGATTACCGCCGTCGAGCCGGACACATTTGATACGGATCAATTGCAAGGCGCGTCGAGGCACAGGACTCAGGCGTCTCGCATCGGACGTCCGCTTGATGCAAGTCAAACCTTCCGATGCGCCTCGGCCTGCCGTCGCAAATTCAGGCGTAGTCGTAGCAAACGCCATCTAGCTGGTCGATCGACATTAGCTCTATTGCGCATTGCGGCCGGTGCTCGGGGCCGTCAATGGAAGGGGCTAGCCGCCCTGACCGTTGCCAACAAAGTCGAAGGCGAAGCGCTTGCGTCCCTGGTCATCAATAATGTGCGCGGCACACTAGGTCATGTGCGATCTGCTCGCCCGCCTTCGGCGACGCGCGCGGCGAACAGCTCGCCGCTCTCGGCAACGCGCGGCGCGTCGAGTGGGTCGTGAAAAAGCGATTCTCATCGCGGCAAACGGATGGACATGCTGTGGCGGACCGCGGCGTTGGCCTCAGAACGCGTCTTGAAGATGCGAAAACGAAATACGAACGCGAGGCGCTCGATCAGCGCCAAGCCAAACTCTCGGGTGGCGCAGCCGTTATCCGGGTCGGCGCCGCCACCGAAACGGGATTGCGCGAGCGAAAGAGCGGCTTCGAGGACGCGTTTCATGCAACACGCGCAACGGTGGAGGAAGGCATCGAGGTAAGCGGCGGTGTGGCGCTATTACGAACGCGTTCCGCTCTCATGCCGCGTGACGACGAATCGGCTACGTGGCGAACTGGTGCGGACATCGTCCGCGAGTCGCTGGCCGCGCCGCTATGCAGATCGCCCAGAACACCGGAGCCGATGCACTACCATTGAATGTGACACGGTCGGCACTTTAAAACGCGATACCGGTCGCCTCACTGCGGATGACGATCGATCGCATGGTCGCGCAGCAACCGGCGCTCGCGACATCGAAGCTTGCGACCAGCGTGCCAAGTTATCTCAGCGTGGAGTTTTGAGCACGCCGCTCGGAGCCGCGGCCAGCAACAATCGAATCGAGAACGTGACGGCACGATTCATCGCACTGTCAAGGTCGCTTTCGCCGGTTCATTCTTTCCGCCCGAGGCCGCGCGGAACTTCAACGCGCCAAGCGTGCGCGAACTCGATGAAGATGCGTCACTGTGGTTATGCACCGTGCGCTAAGGCTCGGCCGAGGCGCTGCAGCGCGGGCAACGACGAGCGGCCGTCGATACAGGCGTGTCCGGCATCAGCACGTTCAATTGCACGCCCCCACGAGGCGGCACCGTCACCAGGCGGTTGACGTCCGCCCCACCTCGGTTCACGACAATGCGGTAGCGGCCTGCGGGCAGCATGATGAAAAGGAACGGGCCATCGGTACGGGCATGCAGCATCGGGCGACCAGCATCGGTCGCAACCGTCACATCGACGTCGGAAAGATAGCTGCCTGAAGGCGTTGCAAAAGTCAGGCGCAGGCTGTATCGAGGCGCAGCTGCCTGGAATGCTTTCGCTTCGTCGATGCCAACCCCGCCTGTAACGAACAGCATGCCGTCGCGGCTGACGGGCTCCGGCAAGGGTTGAGATAAGGCCGTGTGCGCGCCGAAGAGAAGCGCGATACCGAGCGATGTGCGAAGAATCGGACGATCGACGATACGCATGTTTGAGCCTCCAGATTCGCATGAAGAGATGGCGAAGGGTCGGTGAATCTAAACATCCGTCGCACTCACGCGATTCGGTTGACCCAGGTCAAGCGGACAGCACTTCCAATGCGCGGCATCACATCGCACGATGCGTCGGGGCCGGCCGCTCCCGCACCGGGTCGCGACATCGTCGCGCTCCTAGGCGCATCATCGCGCGCGCAGCACTCGTCGGACGATGTTGGTCAAGGTGTAACGAGCGGCGCGACATGGACTTCGTGAGGTCAACTTCGCTGCGCGTCCCATCGTTCTGCGCAGCGTGTATCCGTTCATCCCATAGGATGCGCAGCATTTCCGCCACGAGCGGGCCCGCGAACAACCCGATCAGTCCGAACGCGGCAACACCTCCGATGATACTGAGCAACGCGATGGCGAACAGCATGCGCACCGCATTGACGATGACCACCATCCGGATGACATTGTCGATCGAGCTGACGGCCAGCGCGCCCCACAGCAGCAGGCCGATGCCGCCCCATGGATTTGCATCCATGAGCAGGGCGACTCCGGTGGGCAGCCAGACGAGGAGCGCGCCGAATGGCACGAGCGCCGCAAGTGCTGTCAGCAACGTCAGCAAGAGCGGTTCATCGACGCCTGCCGCCCAGTAGCCCACGCCAGCGCACGCCGCTTGCCCGACCGCAGTAACCGGGACGCCGATGAGCACCGCACGCGTAACGCTGCGAAATGCCACGACGTAAGCATCGAGTCTCGGACCGATGAGCGGTTCCAATACTCCACGTACCTTCACAATCAGCGATTCGCCGTGCCGATAGGTGAAGTAAAGCGCAATGAAAGTGAAGCCGAACAGCAGCGCATTGCGGCCCGCCTTCGACATGACGCTTAGCCATTCGTCGCCTGGAAATGCGAGATCTTTCCGCAAGGCTGGCGCTTCGCGTATCAGCTCGGATAGTTTCGCGCCGACGACCGGAAGGTCCGCGACGACTGATGCAAGCCGCTTCGGCTCTCCGCCACTCCATGCGACGAGTCGATTGGCTAACTCGGCGACCTCGCGCGCCAACGGCACCGCAATGGCAATCGTCAACCCGGCGATGACCAGTGCGACCGAGACGGTCATCATCAGCGCGCTCAACGACGCACCTCCACGCAGGCCCTTGCGGATGACCATGTACAGGGGCCACGTTGCATAGGCAAGAATGAACGCCCACAGTACACGGGCGATGAAGGGGCGAACGAGCAGTGCCCCCAGCGCGAGAATAACGATGGGAGCAAGCCACGATGCATTCGACGCAGATGTTCGCTCTTTCAATTTGCTATCGCCCTATAGAATCGGCTGGTCGTGCTGAGACACGTCTTGGCTGTTCCATCGAAACAGCCCGTGACGCACCGCGTATTTTTCTCCCTCCACCAGCACGAATATGCCGCAGGACAGTGCAAGCGCACCGGCCAAATGCCATGCATCGAGCGGAGCGGTCCCTGGGACATCATTCATGAACGGCACATAGATGGTCGCTATCTGCAACGTGATCGTCAATGCAACGGCTCCGGCAAGCGGCCGATTGGAGAACAGGCCGAGTTCGAAAGTCGACCTGCGCGCCGACCGGATGGCCATGACATGTCCCATTTGCGAGAGCGACAGCACCACGAAGGTCATGGTTTGCCACTGCGACTGATCCGCCCTTCAAAGCATAGGCTTGCGTGGCCAGCGTCACGCCCGACATGGCGATCGATACCCATACGATCTGCTGCCCACATCCGCGCCGCAAAAAGAGTCTCGCCCGTTGCGCGGGGCGAGCGACGCATGACGTCGGGCTCCGCGGGTTCTGCGGCAAGCGCCAGTCCAGGCAAACCGTCGGTAACAAGATTGATCCAGAGAATCTGGATCGGAAGCAACGGCAGCGGCAAGCCCAGGAACGGTGCTACTGCGACGACGCAGAGTTCCGCAGTGTTGCATGTCAATGCATAGCGGACAAATTTCCTGATGTTGTCATAGATGCGCCGCCCTTCCTTGATGCCGGCGACGATCGTGCTGAAATCATCGTCGAGCAGCACAATGCTCGCTGCCTCCCGGGCCACGTCCGTGCCGCGCATACCCATCGCCACCCCGATGCCGGCGCGGGTCAGCGCAGGCGCGTCGTTGATGCCGTCGCCCGTGACCGCCACGCAATGCCCTCGCGCCTGCAACGCCTGCACAATCCGAATCTTCTGCGACGGATCGAGCCGCGCAAATACACCGATGCTCCCGATCTTTTGAGCCAGTGCTTCATCCGACAACGTTTCGAGTTCGGGGCCGGTCAGAACCGACCGGTCGTCGGCGACGATACCGAGCGACCGTGCGATCGCTCGTGCGGTGACAGGGTGATCGCCGGTGATCATTACAGGTACGATGCCGGCGGCCTTGCACACATCGACGGCGTGCCGGGCATTCGGGCGCGGAGGGTCCTGCATACCGACAAACCCGAGGAGTGTATGACCGGTCTCGACCAATTCTGCGTCACGATCGATCAGCGGTGACGAGCGCCACTCGCGCTTCGAAACTGCCAGCACGCGCTCACCATCGGCAGCCATCAACGCCGCGATAGCCAGTCGCGCCGCCCGATCGAATGCAATCGCAGGTTCGCCGGAAGCCGAGGTGCAGCGTGCAACGATCGCCTCGGGCGCGCCCTTCATATAGGCCGTGAAGCCCTCGCTCGTCTGGTAGACGACCGTCATTCGCATGCGCTTCGAGTCGAATGGCAGTTCGATGATGCGTCTCCAGCCTTCATTGAACGTGCCAGGATCGATCGCGGCGTCGACTGCGGCGCGCCATATCGCGACTTCGGTCGGGTCACCGAGCCATCGTCCCGTGAGACGCTCACGTGCGCCAGCGTCAGAATTGCAACTCGAAACCGCGGCCGATAACAGCGGCAGCGCCTCCTGATCGAGAACTCCTCCTTCAAGCACGTGTGCCATTCGCCCGCGCCCCGACGGCGCGAAGTCGACAGCGTGCATTTCGTTGAGCGTCAGGGTTCCGGTCTTGTCGGTACAGATGTGGCTCACCGAGCCGATCGTTTCGATGGCTGACGGCTTGCGCACAAGCGCGCAACGCCGCGCCAGATTGCGTGCGCCGAGCGCAAGCATGATAGTGAGTACGGTCGGCAACGCCTCGGGGATTGCAGCCACTGCAAGACTGATCGACGTCAGTAGCATCAGCGGAACCGATTCACCGCGCGCGATGCCCGCAGCGAAGAACCCGAGGCACATGATCGCGATGGCGATGCCCAACTGGCGTCCGAACGGCGCCAGACGCTTCTGTAGCGGTGTGCGCGGCGCCTCGACGTTCTTGAGGAGTGCAGCAATCTTGCCGAGGTCTGTTTCCATGCCCGTCGCGACGACGATTCCGGATCCGCGGCCGTAGTCGACGCTCGTGCCGATGTAGGCCATGTTGGTACGTTCGGCAAGCGAAGCATGAACGTCCGCAAGCGTCGCCACTGCCTTATCGACTGGTAACGATTCTCCTGTCAATGCGGCCTCGCTGATTTTCAGCTGCACGCACGCGGTGAGCCGCATGTCTGCGGGCACTCTCGCACCCGCTTCGAGGAGCGCGAGATCGCCCGGCACGACCTCGCTCACGGGAACTGTCATGCGATCGCCGCCTCGAATGACCGTCGCGCGGAAAGCGCCAAGATTTCTCAGTTCTGCTAGCGCTTGTTCCGCACGCACGCTCTGGAGCGCACCGACTGCGCCGTTGAGCAACACGAGTGCAACGATCGCAAGTGCGTCCTCGACTTCTCCTGTTATGGCGCCGATTCCCGCTGCGGCAAGCAGCACGACATTGATGGTATCCGTGAACTGCGAGGCAATATGCGAGATGATCGAGCGCGATCGCTCGCGCGCGGTTTCATTCGGCCCGTGGTGGACGAGGCGCTGCGCGGCGTCACTGGAATCGAGCCCCTGGTCGAGGTCAGCCTTGAGCTCGAGCGCAACGCGTTGTGCGCTGTTCGTGTGCCAATTCTTGTTGCCGGTGACGGTCATGCAGTTTCATCCGATCACGTTTCCCAAAAACTCCGGCAGCATGCGCGCGGCATGGCACAGCGGCGTTTGCGTGTACTTTCATCCATCATCCTGCGTTCGAAAGCAGCACCGGGTCTGATTTAGATCAACCTCGCCGACGTGAGCGGAAGCAACATGGGCCTATTGCAAACATGAAGGGAGCGGCAAAGCGATGGCCCGCTATGCGCAAATGGAAACGATCGGAAATTCGGCCGAAGCCTATCGGCCGCGACGGGTACTTATCGCCCTTGACGCTTCTCCTGCTTCGGAAAACGCGCTTCGCTACGCATGCAGGTTCGTCTCTCCTGGAATGCTCGTGCGTCTTGTCAGCGTGGTCGAGAACCCGCAAGTCCCGCTGCCCCTTCCGGACAGAATCCCGCTTTCGCTCGACGCTGTGCGCAGCGATCTGGCCAAGAGAGGGCGCGAAATGCTTTGTCGCGCCCAGGAAGTATTTGCCGAGTTCGGACTTCAAGCAGAAACCGAGCTCATAGAATTATCGAAGCACGCTGGGGACGTCTTGCATGCAATCGCTGAGGTAGCGGAGAAATGGAATGCGGATCTGTTGGTCATCGGTGCGCGTCAGCATCACGGATTGTTGCGCTGGATCGAAGGCAACGTAGCCGAGCCCTTGACCGCCCACGTCAAGCTGCCTTTATTGATCGTTCCAGAGTGTTTCCCAACGACAGATGAGCGAGGTCCACGACGCATCCTCTTCGCTGTCGACGGCAGTACTGAGGTCGTCCCGGCCCTTCAGGTCGGTGCGACGTTCGCGACGTCGGAAACTAGCATAAAGACGATCTATGTTATCGACAAGGCTACGCGTTTCAGCAATCCCCTGCCTTTTGCCTTGTTCGAAGAAGCGTTCATGGAAGAAGGCAAGTCGGCCATCGCGATCGCGCGCCGCGTGCTCGGTCACGTTCCCGGAGAGAAAGTCGCCGAGATCCTGAGCACCCGCGAGTGCAGGGACGATATCGCCCATACGATCGTGCGGGAAGCAAATGCATGGCGTGCCGACCTGCTCGTCATGGGCACGCATGGCCGGCGCGGCGCCGCGCGCTGGTTACTTGGGAGTGTTGCGCGCCGCGTGGTAGGCATCACGTCCACACCGCTTCTGCTAGTCAACTCCGCGTTCGGCTGAGAGAACGCTCGCATCGCAATGCTGCATGAATATTCAGGCGCTGTCATCGAGTGTATGAAAAAGTTCGTCTTCCTGTGCGCAGTGCAGTCGAACAACGGCATCGAGGACGTACAGCAGTCGCTGCAACTCTTGCACGCCCTGTTCGTCCGGTCCGTCTGCCGGAAGATCCGCCGCTATTCGTTGTAACACGTGAATCGTGCGAAAGATCACCGCGTGAGTACCGCTCATCGCCGCCATGGGATCTTCTCCGCCGAGCCGCCTGGCGAGATCGGGATACAGACGGATATCGTCCTCCTTCTCATGCGCCAGCAGAACACGCACCACGAGTTCGTTGATTCTTTCCAGCTCCGTCGCGACTGATTGCCTCGGAAGCGCCGGCAACCCTTCAGCGAGACGCCTGATTTCGCTCAATACTGGTTCGAGTCCGAGGTGGGCTGCATGCAAGCGATCCACCTCGCCATGCGGCAGCACGTGCTGGCGCGACCTGGGTTTGATGTGCAGGACGCGAAGTGCGTTTCCGATCACGGCAACGTCTATCACTTCTTGTAATACAGCGCCGAAGGGGGGGCTCAGGTAACCGATCGCGGCCACGATCATGGCCGCAATCGACAATCCCATGCCCGCCGCCGCACTTTGTATGGCGATGTGCTGGCATCGTCTTGCGATTTCCAGGCCCTCCACGAGTCGGTCGAGCCGATCGGTCAGCAGCACAATGTCGGCAGCCTGCGCGGAGGCTGCGGCACCGCGTGCGCCCATTGCGATGCCGATATCGGCGGCAGCGAGCGCGGGGGCATCGTTGACGCCGTCGCCAACCATGGCGACCACGCCCTCCGCGCGTGCAGACCGGATCAGAGAGAGTTTGTCGGCGGGCGTCTGTTCGGAGTGAACTTCATCCACGCCCAGACTCGCGCCGACGCATTCCGCAACATCTTTCCGGTCGCCCGTCAACATGACAATTCGTCGGATGCCTGCGCGTCTGAGCAAGCGCAACGCGCGGGGCGTATCCAGCCGTATGGGATCTGCGAGCCTAAGGGCGCCGATCATGACGCCGTCCACGTCGACAAAGACGGCCGAACCATCTTCATGATTGAGATGGCGCAGGAAGGCGGCGCTCCATGGCGCCGCGTGCGCGCGGGCAACTGCATGCGAAAATGAACCGATCGCCACGGCCTTTCCTTCAACAGTTCCGGTGAGTCCCGCTCCTGGACATTCGGTGACCTGCGACGGCGCACAGAGCGAGAAACCGCGCTCACGTGCCGCCACTGTGAGCGCTTCCGCCACGACATGTGACGACGCCTGCGCCAGGGACGCTGCCTGCTGCAACACACGTTCAGGTTCGATGCCCGGACTGCTCTCGATTGCGACGAGCCGGGCTCGCCCGCTCGTCAACGTGCCAGTCTTGTCGAAGAAGAGAATCTGTGCTCGCGCCAGACGCTCGATCGCGCCGCCGCTCTTGACCAGCATACCGCGCCTGGCGCAAGCAGACATGCCCGAAACGATCGCGACGGGCACAGCGAGTATCAGCGGGCAAGGCGTTGCGACGACCAGCACGGCAAGAGCGCGGATCATGTCGCCGGTAAAGATCCAGCATGCGCCCGCGACAAGGAGAGTGAGCGGAACGAAAAATATCGCGTATCGGTCCGCCAGTCGTGCGGTTGGACTACGCGCCTGTTGCGCCGCTTCGACCATACGGATGACGCCGGAGAACGTGCTATCACGGGCCGCCGCTGTTGCGATCATCTCGAACGGCGCGCCCGCGTTCAACACGCCGCTCTGAACGCGTTCGCCGGCAACTCGCGGCCGCAAGGCCGCCTCGCCAGTCAGTGCGGACTCGTCGAGTTCCGCTTCCTGCTCCAGCGTGCCGTCGACCGGGACTTGTTCTCCGGCCCGGACAAGCAAGCGGTCTCCTGTGCGAATCGTTTCCGGATCGACCTGACGCCATTCTCCTGCTTCGTACCGGTTCCCATAGTTCGGTGCAAGCTTGAGCAACGCCGTCATCTCGGCGCCCGCGCGTGCCTGCGCGAACGCTTCGAGTGCCCTCCCCCCTGCCACCATCAGCGAGATGACTGCGGCGGTAAGGAATTCGCCGGTCGCTGCAGCGACGCCCATCGAGAGCAGCGCGAGGATATCGACGCCGGCCTCGCGCCGACGTAATGCGTGTGCAGTCGATTTGCATAAAATTGCGAACGAAGGCGCCACGCAGGCAAGCCAGAGCGCGTGCGCGATGGCGAGCCGCTCCGTTAAGAACAGACCCATTCCCACTGCAAGCCCAAACGCGGTGACGCCGACGACGTAAAAATGAAATGAGGGCAATCTGCTCACCATGACAATCGACACTTGCTCTCGTCGACGGGAGGGCTCAGGCGCGGTGCTTTTCTTCAAGAATGGTCAGCCGCGTGCTCAAGTGAGACGTTGGACCGTCGTATTGCGATCGTATGTCACCACGGTGAGCGTGCAAATCTGTCCAGCGTGCATGGTCACCTCGAGCCAGGCGTGAGTGGCGGGCGTGTCAGCGCGACGTTTCTCTAAGCCGCCGGCATCACCACGGGGAACTCGAGGTGCGAGACAACTTCTCTCACCCCTTCGACGTTCTCTGCCGCCACGCGAGCGGCCTGACGTTCTTTCTCACTCATCACAACACCCCAGAGATGGACGACGCCCTCCTTCACAATGACATTCTCAGGTGCAACCGCCCAGCGCTCCCCCTTCATGGCACGCACAATCTCATTGCGTATCCAGGCATCGTTGTGATCGACGGGCGCAGGTTGCTCGGGTGTCAAGGTAACGATAGCGCGCAGGAGGTTGGCGCGGCTGATGATGCCGACGACTTTCCCGTCACGGACGACGAGTACCCGCTTGATGCGCCGCCCCTCGAGCAACTCGGCTAGCGCTGAGACCGTGCAGTCCTCGTTGACGGTCACGACCTCGGTCGACATGACATCCTTGACCTTGCCTGCGTGTTCCTTGACATACTTGCCCGCTAGCTCGCGTGTCGAAGAAAGCATTTCGAGCCACCACGCACGATGTTTAGAGCCGGTGCCTATTTCCTGCCGGTGCAGCAAATCCCCTTCTGTCACCATGCCCACGAGCCTGCCAGTCGCGTTGATCACCGGCATTCCGCTGATGTTCCCGAGCACCATCGTCTTTGCGGCGTCACGCACGGCCGTTTCCGGACTGACTGATATGACGGACGTCGTCATGATGTCGGCTGCTCGCATATTCATCTCCTTCGAGAAGGGTAGCGCCGTCGCGCTCGACGGCTTTGGACCGCGGATCTCCGCATGGTTCTGCGCCATTGTTCGTCTTGCAGGGTTCTGCGCGCTTGACTGAGATCAATCCAATTGCAGACTCGATGAGACGAGCGTGCGGCACCTATCAGAACGTCCGATCAGCGCGAGGTCATCGAGCCAATTTTTATTTGGAAGCGCCTTCTGCACCGGCTTGATCTGGATCAGTCGACATCGAATTGAATTGCGCTATCCAGCGCGCGGACTGACCAGCAGTATGGATCGCAAGTCAAGATTCGCCTGCTCGTACCGCGGGTCATGACGCAAGTGGAACGCAATTCCCATGAACCCCTGCATGTCCGGAACATCGCCGCAAATGATTGTGATCGACTCGACGCGCCACAGCAAACCCGCACCACGGCACTCTAAAGCCGCGTCCAATGCGGGCACTTGACCTGAGTCATGCGCGTTGAAGTGACCCTCACCGCACTCCGGCTAACCTGAATCAACCATAGAAGAGCCGGCCTGCGTGAAGCTGTGGTCAGCACCCCACCCCACCAGTAGACGACATCCTGTCGGCGACCATAATCGCGGAATGCCTCGGACGTGGACCGGGACACGCGCCGGTTCGAGGCAAGCGCGCACTAAGCCGTATCCAGGCGGCAATTGGCTCGATTGCCGCCGCAGCGCGTCCGGCCTGTCAAAGGCACGGCTCAACGGTAATTTCGGATTGCACCCGGGTCGCGAGGATACGCCTATCGGAGAAGCGACCGTGGGTCGTGGTGCTCTTCGCCGGCGCATGGCGGCTTGGATGTGAGCGGTGGACTCAGGCGCACTTGACTGATTTAGATCAATCGACATGCCGCGTCAGGTGGAAGAATCAGTCAACTCCTTCGCATCGGGTGCTTGCATTGGCGAGCATGCAACCATGACCAGACCTCTCTTTCGCATCGGCGCCGTGCTAAACGCTGCGTCACCGCGTCCGCTCGATACGGCACCACAAGGTGCCATCGTTCTTCCTCGGCCAATGCGCTTCGGCGGCATGCCCTTGATGGACGCCCTCGCCGCGCGCCGGACCTCACGGGAGTTCTCGGATGAATCCATCAATCTGGATGAGCTTAGCGAGTTGCTGTGGGCCGCCAATGGCATCAACCGCGACGCGGAAGGCGGCCGCACTGCGCCGTCCGCGCTCGGTGGCTACGAGATCGACATCTACGTGCTGCTTGCCGCGGGCTCGTACCGGTATGACCCGGACGCTCACCGGCTCGTGCTCGCCGCGCCGTTCGATCTGCGTGCAACGACCGGGTATCAGGACTTCCTCTCGTATGCGCCCGTCGATCTCGTCTACGTCGCCGACCTGAACCGCATGCAGGACGTGCCCGCCCGCCAGCGCGAAAGCTTCGCGTATGCGAGCGCCGGCGCGATCGTTCAGAACGTCTATCTGTATTGCGCTTCGGCGGAACTGGCCGTGGGCGCCCGCGGCTGGATGAACCGCACCGCGCTCGCGGCCAATCTGAAGCTGCCAGTCGGATCGACCCCCCTGCTGGCGCAGACGGTAGGATACTTCGCGCACGCACATGGAAACCGTCGAACCGTCGGATTGGAGGCACTATGAACCACATAACCGAACGCGCCACGCTACGCGTGATCCGACTCGATCATAAGCGGCTTGCCTCCGTCACGGCGGCGATGCTCGACTTCGTCCGCATGCTCGGCGAAGGCGGCCCGGCACCCGATCCCATTGTGCTGCGCGCAATGCTTTACTACATCCGCGAGTATCCGGAACAGTTCCATCATCCGATGGAAGATCGCTTCCTCTTCGCTGCGCTACGAAATCGCACGGACGACTTCGACGACGTGCTGGATGAATTGCAATGCGAGCATATAGAAGGCGACGCGCGCCTGCGCAATCTCGAGCATGCGCTCACTCGTTTCGAGTTGAAGGGCGAGGCCGTGCTACTTGGTCTGAGCACGCTGATGGAGCAATACGCCCACTTTTGCGCGAACCACAGGCGCGTCGAGGAAACGGTGATCATTCCTGCGGCCGAGCGTTTTCTTACTGAAGCCGACTGGGCATGCATCGATACGGCCGTCGAGAGCCGTCTAGACCCGTTTGGCGAGGCGACGTTCGAAGGCGAGAGTCTGGAGAGTCTCTATCGCCTGATCGCCGATGCGGTGCCGGCAGTCAATGAAGCACGTCAGGACGCGTGAGCACGATGTCCGATCGAGCCGTTGCGACATTGCGCGAGTCAGAGGCGGGCCGGCGGCGCCCGCTTCGGCACGCCCGCGCGCGCATGGCCCGAATGCTCGGCCTGTGCGTATACGTGAGTGTTTGCGGCCGCTGCCTCGCGTTCAACACACCCGAGCCTTCCAGACTCGTCGACGAGCAGCGCTGCATGTTTTGCCATACGGTCGACACGCCTTTCCGTGCGCCCTCGTTTCAACAGATCGCGGACCGCTACCGCGATGTACCCGGCGCGGGCGACATGCTGGAAAGAAAACTGCGCCAGGGCGGCGAGGCGCATTGGGGAAAGAAGCCGATGCCTTCGGCTGCCGGGCGAGGCGGCGGTCCCCTCTCGAGGGAAGACGCGCACGAGCTCGTTCAGTGGGTGCTGAGCCACTGAAGCGGACGATGCGCAACCAGCACAGCAGTTTGCGAGGCTTTCATGACCTTCAAGACGATTGTCGTGCAACTCGATACGGGCGCGCACGCGACGCACCGGCTCGACGCCGCGGTCGCGCTCGCCGAGCGCTTTGACTCTCATCTGTGCGGCGTGTACTCGGAATTCACGCTCGATCCCCGCTTCTACTACCAGGCG
Organism: Caballeronia sp. NK8; assembly: GCF_018408855.1. Lineage (GTDB taxonomy): Bacteria > Pseudomonadota > Gammaproteobacteria > Burkholderiales > Burkholderiaceae > Caballeronia. The sequence continues at coordinate 621,456 of NZ_AP024326.1, forward strand.
GATCGCCAGCACCGCTACGAGGTGTCGCTTGCGGATCTATGCCGCGAGCGTCGCGAGCGCGCCGAACACTTGTTCCGCGCGCGCCTCGCGTTGACCAAGGTGGCACACGACTGGCGGGCGAACGAGATGACGGGAGGCCGTTCAATGATCGATCATGCGCGATGCGCCGATCTGACCATCGTCGGACAACATGATCCGGGCGAGCCCGACGCCTATCTTGCCGACCGCTTTCCCGAAGGCATGATCATGGGTGCGGGCGGCCCGGTAATGGTTTGGCCCCGCAAAAGTTCACCGATCCCGTTTGATGCGACGGCGGTCATCGCATGGGACGGCAGCCGGGAAGCAGCGCGCGCCGCTTACGATGCACTGCCGCTGCTCCGCTGCGCGACTCGCGTGGACGTCGTATCGATCCGCGCCGACCGAAATTCACCGCTCGGTGCAGGAGCAGCCGCGTCTGACCTTGCTCGAAGCCTAATCCGGCACTCCGTTCGCGCGAATGTCATCGAGCTTTCTGCCCCGCGAGGCGCAAATGTCGAGGAGGCGTTGACCGCCTACCTCGAGTCGCAGAATGTCCGGCTACTCGTCATGGGCGCGTTTCACCATGGACGCGTGCGCGAAACACTGCGCGGCGGCCTCACGCGCTCCGAGTTGCGGGACGCCGACCTTCCTGTCCTGATGTCGCACTGAGGGGGCGACCCTACGCCCTCAACGAAGCAGATCGGCAAGCGTCAAATAGATTGGCGTGCTACCTGGACCCCGCTCGCCGAGCTTGCGGGCCGCGACGAACAGAAAATGTTCCGGGTCGGCCATAAGGAGATTCTTCATGCTCGCTTCGTCGACATGCCTGACCTGCAACAATTCGCGAAACACGTCGGCCTCGACGCGAAAAGCCTGCTGCCGACCGTCCACGCTGCCGGTGAATTCGATGTAGCTCCCTTCGCAGCAAACCGGAGCTTCAAGCGTCAATTCCTGGATCATGGTTTCACTCATCGGAGTCTGAGAATCGCACGGCGCGCGACCCACGCCGTGCCCACACGGGCTCAGATGCCCGGCATGATCGGGTATGGGATGGTGTGGTCCTCCACCCGCTTGACACCAGGGATGCTTTCCGACGCGATGCGCATGGCGTCGAGTTGATCGCTTGACCACACAGTGCCCCACAGATGCACCACGCCATCGCGCACGACAATACTGCGTCCCGGGAAAGCCCAGCCGCGTCCGGCGAGTTCGCCCATGAGCATTGCGCGGATTTCCGCATCGCTGGTGGCGGGGGCTCGCTCCTCCACGAGCGCAGAGGCCAGCGCCTGCACGAGATTCGAGCGGCTCACTATGCCGACGATGCGTCCTTCACGCAGCACAGGCACGCGTTTGATGTGATGGCTTTCGAGCACGGAGGCGATCTCGGTGAGCGACGCGTCCTCGTTCACGCAGACCGGCTCGCGGCTCATGATCTCGCCCACCGTGCCCGCATGCGACCTGATGTAGTCCTGGGCGCCACGATCCGAGCTCAGCATCTCGAGCCACCAAGACCGGCGAGCGGGCGCTTTCTCCGTGTCGATCTCATTGCGATGAAGCAGGTCACCTTCGCTGATCATGCCGATGACATGTTTATCCCGATCGACGACAGGTGTGGCGCTGATTCGGTGCTGCGTGAGCAACATCGCCAGTTCGTGCACCGTCGTATCGGGTGCCACGCATACGACATTGGCAGTCATTACATCGCGTGCTTGCATCATCATCTCCAGGCGTCTAAGTCATCCGAACATGAGAGAACGTCGGTTTTCGACGTATCCATCACGCACTTTCTCGCGTGCGTGGTTCACGATACCGCCGGAGCCATGCAACCCGTTGACATGCGTCAACCGCTCGCCATCTCGAATGACATAACGATGTAGGTTGACTCGCATCAATACGACAGCAGCGATAAGGTGAGACGATTTACTGCATGCCATTTCGATAAGGCGACGATATGCCTGCCTTCCCGCCCGCAGAGCCCGGATGCGCCAATTCCGGGCCGCACCGCAATAACGACGACCGGGACGCCGCGCGCCGTGTACAGCAGTTGATCGGCAGTCCGAGCTACGTGCAGGCCGATCAGGACGCGGACTTTCTGCGACGCCCGGAAATGTGCGGGCTGCGGCTGTACATGGATTACTGGAAGGCTGAGGAGCTGTTGAGACGCCACGGGATCGACCACACCATTGTCCTGTACGGCAGCACACGCATCGTCGAGCACAGCGATGCGCAGAGGCGACGCGAGCAGGCGGCGCTTCAGGCTCGCGCGCATCCCGAAGACGTCGCGCTTGGTGAAGCTGCCGTGACCGTCGAACGCTTGGCGGCCAACAGCCGTTACTATGCGATCGCGAGAGCTCTCGGCGAGATCGTCGGTCGTGCATGTGCCACCGCGACGCTGCCTAGACTCACGGTCGTCACGGGCGGCGGGCCCGGGATCATGGAAGCTGCGAATCGCGGTGCGTTCGAGTGCGGCGCCGCGAGCGTCGGTCTGAATATCACCCTGCCGCACGTGCAGTATCCCGACCCCTCTATCACGCCGGAGTTGTGCCTGCGGTTTCACTACTTCGCAATCCGCAAGCTTCATCTGCTCGAACGCGCGATGGCGGCTGTGTTCTTTCCAGGAGGATTCGGGACCTGCGACGAACTGTTCGAAGTGTTGACGCTGTTGCAGACGGGCAAGATCCGACCTCTTCCCGTCGTACTGGTGGGGAGCAGTTCTGGCGCAAGGCGGTCAATTTCGATTTCCTCCTGGAGGAAGGACTCGTGTCCGCAGCAGATCGCGCATTGTTCAGTTTCGCGGAATTGGCGCCACAGATCTGGGAAAGCGTCACGCGCTGGTACGAATCGGCTCGCTAGACGGATCTGCTAGCGATACGATCGGCTCACTCGTTCGTTGCGCATCCTCCTGACGAGACGAGTTCATGAGATCCCGTAACGTTTCACGATCGACAACTTCTCGCGCAAGCAACAAGCGGGCAAGCTTCTCAAGCAACGGCTTTTTATCCCGCAGCGTTCTCAGCACCCGTTCGTGCGCTTCGGCCAGCATGCGTCTGACTTCCGCATCGATCATTTCGGCCGTACGCTCGCTGTAGCGCATCGCATGACGCGGTGATGTGCCGAATTCGGAAAGCGTCTCGTCGTCCCCGAATGTCGCGAGCCCCAGTGCCGGGCTCATTCCACAACGTACGATCATGTGGCGTGCCAGCGCGGTGGCTTGGTCGAGATCGTTCTGTGCGCCCGTTGAAATATCTCCGAACATGATCTCCTTGGCCACGCGGCCGCCGAGGGACGCATCGAGCCGATCCAGCAGTTCGCTTTCGCGCAGCACGTAGCGATCCTCGGCCGGCACCTGCTGCGTATAGCCGAGCGCCGCGACGCCGCGAGGAATGATCGACACTTTCTTCACGGGATCGCAATGCGCCCGGCACTGCGCAACGAGGGCGTGGCCCGATTCGTGATACGCGATGGTGAGCTTCTCGCGCTCGTTAATGACGCGGCTTTTTCGCTGCATGCCCGCCATTGGCGGTCGATGGCTTCGTCAAAATCGGCCATCTCAACAGCGGCCTTTTCCTGTTCCGCAGCATGAAGGGTCGCCTCATTGACGACGTTAGCGAGGTCTGCGCCCGCAAAACCGGGCGTCCGGGCGGCGAGCTCAGCGAGATCGACTTCGTTTGCGAGTTTGACGTGCTTCACATGAACCTGCAGGATCTGCCGTCTGCCGTTGTGATCAGGCCGATCGATCGCAATATGCCGATCAAAACGGCCGGGGCGCAGGAGGGCAGGATCGAGAATCTCGGGCCGGTTGGTCGCTGCAAGAAGAATGACGCCGGAATTCGGCTCGAAGCCGTCCATTTCGACGAGCAGTTGGTTGAGCGTTTGCTCGCGTTCATCGTTGCCCGCTATCGCGCCCGCGCCCCGGACCTTGCCTAGCGCATCGAGTTCGTCGATGAAGACGATGCACGCGGCGAACTGTTTCGCGCGGTCGAAGAGATCGCGGACCCGAGCGGCACCGACGCCCACGAACATTTCGACGAACGCCGAGCCGCTGATGGAAAGAAACGGTACCTTCGCCTCCCCCGCCACCGCCTTCGCAAGAAGCGTTTTTCCGGTTCCCGGTGCACCGACGATCAGCACGCCCTTGGGGATTTTCCCCCCAAGCCGGCGATAGCGTTCCGGGCTGCAAAGAAACTGGACGATCTGTTGCAACTCGGCCTTCGCTTCGTCAATGCCCGCTATGTCGTCAAACGTGACGCTGCTCTCCTGCTGCTCATACAAGCTCGCCCCACTCTTGCCGACACCCCTAAAGTCTCTCAGACCGCTGAAGCCAGCGCCCTTGAAGACATAGCGCGCGAAAATATAGAACGCCAACAGCGGAAACATCCACCCCAACAGGCCAATGGGCCACGCGTGTTCGGCAACTCCAGTGTAGCGGACGTCGCTCGCCTCGAGTTGCGCGGCGAGCCTGTCATCGCCGATCCGGACGGTCGAGAATCGGTAAAGCGCACCTTGCTTGCGCAGTTCTGATGCATCGGCTTCGGGCAATCGAGCAAGTGCCTCCGGCGCTCGTATCGTGCCATCTATCTGCGTCGGGCTGATCTTGAGGTTGTCGACCTTTGCGGCGCGCAAAAGGGTTTGAAAATCGCTGTACGAGATTTCGCGGCTGCGCGTGTTGAACAACTCGAGGTCGCTTAGCACCAGCACCAGAAAGCCGTAGATACCGATAGCGACGATCGCTTTCGACAGATCGAACATCCCATTGTTCATGGTTTTCATCCTCTCTGAGCGGGCTCATCTGCAGAGGTTGACGCATCGAGACAGGTTAGCGTCTGATGTAAGCCAAGGCGGCGAAATCCAGCTAGAGCCGCATTTCGCTGACCTGGATCAAGTCGATGTTCGCGCTGTGCAGTTGGAATGAGGGCGACTCTCTTTCCTCTGGAGCACCCGACCTGTGTTCTTCCGCCCGTCCTGATGAACGCAGCGAGGGCCGCACGGAAGTGTGCTTCCGCTATATCACGAAGCGCCGTCCGCATCGAGCCTATGACGTGTACGTCGCGCTCCGGGAAGACTCCCATTTTGGCGAGATCGATATTCGGCACGCGGCACGAATGCTGGACGACATGCCGTCCTTCACCTCGGGCTTTTTGTCCGTCGAACGGCTACGCGCAATTGTGGGACTCATCGGGCTCATCGAGCGCGTTACCAGCCAAGACCGATCGCGGGTCGATCCCGGCGCGCTGGTCTATGGAGGGCACGTGTCGTTCCCGTTCGAACGGCGCAACGTACAGCGCTCGAATACCACGAACACCTGCGTTGAGGAACGCGTGCGGGATCCGAACCCGCGTAACTCGCCCGGGGGAAGTGCGTGCGCCATCCGGATGACGCTACCCCGCCAGCCCATGCACGCCATTCGTCGCGCGCCACCGAGTTCCGCTCGTCATCGCCGGTACGCGTAAAACAATAAACGATGCCGAATTTTTCGGCGCGTTGACCAGAATCAAAGCGCGCAGGGCTACGAATCTTACCCCTAAGCCTCGTCCGTTCGCCGCTGGTGAACCTTTTCTCAAGAGAACGCACATGGCTGACTCCGTTTTGCTTTCCTGTGACGCCCTCCCTGAGGTTCAGCCGGCTGCTGTGTGCGGCGCAGTTGTCGATGTCATTGAGCTGCCAAAGCCCGATATCGAAGCAGGCGCCCCGCTCTTGACCGCACTTTCACGTCGCAAGAGCCATCGTAGCCTCAGTGAGGAAGCGCTCTGCGCACAAGCGTTGGGCGAGTTGCTGTGGGCCGCCAACGGAATCAATCGCCCCGAGAGTGGCGGGCGCACGGCGCCATCGGCGCAAGCATTCAATGAAATCGACATCTACGCGGCGCTACCCGGTGGTGTCTATCGCTACGATCCGAAGGGGCACCGGCTCGTGCTCAAACATGCTGTCGATGCTCGCAATCTCACGGGCTATCAGGATTTCGTCGGGACGGCGCCGCTTGACCTCGTCTATGTCGTTCAAATGTCGCGACTCCTGCAGATGCCACCTCAGCAGCGTGAGACGTTCTCTGCCATTGCTGCGGGATGCATTTCGCAGAACGTCTCGCTCTATTGCGCTTCGGCCGGGCTCGCGACCGTAGTACGCGGATGGATCAATCATCGGCTACTCGCTGACGCCTTGAGACTGAACGAAGACGAATTGCCGATACTCGCGCAGACGATCGGAAAGCCTGCACTCTGAGGAAGTTTGGACGCTCGAACCGTCTTACGGCGCGACGCCTTGTACGGCGGCTGCGCGCATTCTTCGCAATTGCGCACGCTTAACACGAGACCTGCAAGCATGCTGCATGCCTTTCGTCTGCTCGCCGTGATCGCCGTGCTGTTCGCCGCTCCTGTTGATGCGACGCGGACTGAATCTCATGTTCTGATTCTTCTCTACCATCGTTTTAGCGATCATGTTACCGACTCAATGACCGTTCGCACAGAGACATTCGAAGCCCAGTTGCGGTCGCTGAAAGAGCACGGCTATCAGATCCTGCCGCTGCGCGCGGTGCTCACGTGGCTCGAGGAGCCGTCCGCCACCTTACCCCCAAGAGTCGCGATACTGACCGCCGACGATGGCCATCGATCCGTCTACGACGTGCTATTTCCGATCGCCCAAAAAGACCGGTTGCCAGTGACGTTTTTTATCTACCCATCGGCCATCTCCAACGCGGCCTACGCCCTGACCTAGACCCAGGTGCGCGCCCTCGCGCAATCAGGTCTGTTCGATATTCAAGCGCACACATACTGGCATCCAAACTTCAAGCACGAGCGCGAGCGACGCATCCCAACCGACCTTGTGAAGTTCGTGAAGCAGCAACTCGACATATTCCGCGAACGCATCGAAGCACAGACGCACCAGCCCGTAGACCTGCTCGCGTGGCCTTTCGGCATTTACGACTATGAGTTGATAGCGATCGCGTCACGCGAAAACTACATCGCCGCTTTCACGCTAGACGCCCGCGCCGTGCGGCGCAGCGACTCGCGATTCGCGCTGCCGCGCTTTCTCATTGTCGAAGCGATCGGTATTGAAGGGTTTGCGCGGCTGATCGCCGATCCGATTGCGCAGGAGTCGCCCTAATGCGCCAAGCGTGCCATTCCCGGACAAGGCAGTGCATCGGCGCCTTGTTCATCTCGATTGCCGGATACGCCGCAACAGGCTTCAGTGGCGCCGCGTGGTCGCTGACGGGCACCGTCATCGACGCTCGCACACACGCGCTCATAGCGGGCGCGATCGTCGTGGCGACGAATGCCACTGCGCTGAGCGACGCGAGCGGCCGTTTTGCACTCTCCAGCTCGACCGGACAAGTGTCCGCGCGCGCGGTCGGGTATCGTCGCGCTCACGCCGACGCCGGCGACAAGGACTCGATCACGCTCGAGCTCGAACCTTTTCGTCCTAAGGCCGTGTACCTTTCCGCGTACGGCATCAACAGCAAGCCGCTGCGCGATGCAACGCTCGCGCTCACTCGCGACACTGTCATCAACGCTCTGGTCATCGATGTGAAAGACGATCGTGGCCTGCCACCCTATCGCGGCGGGGCACGAGAGGCGGCAGGCGCCGTGCCGGGCAAGAGTTCGCATCTTCCCGAGCGTCAGATGTTCGTAGCGCGACTCGCTGAGCTTCACGGTAACGGGCTTTATCTGATCGCACGTATCGTCGTCTTCAAGGATGACCCGCTCGCCGAAGTCCATCCAGAGTGGGCCGTACGAGACGCATCCGGCAAACCATGGCGCGACCGAGAAGAGCTGCAATGGGTTGATCCGTTCTCGCAAGGTGTCTGGCGGCACAATCTCGACATCGCCGAAGAGGCGGCCCGGCTCGGCTTCGACGAAGTCCAGTTCGACTATGTGCGCTTTCCCGATGCAAGCGGCTTGCGCTTTGCGCAGCGCAACACGCGGGACAACCGCACTGCGGCCATCGTCGGGTTCCTGAGCGCCGCGCGCGAGCGGCTCGCACCTTACAACGTCTTTGTGTCCGCCGATACCTTTGGATACGTCTGCTGGAATCCTGACGACACATCGATCGGCCAGGACATCGGCACGCTCGGGACCGCCCTCGATTACATATCGCCGATGCTCTACCCATCCGGCTTTACCTGGGAGCTGCCCGGCTGTATGAATCCCGTCGCCGACCCGGCCCAGATCGTTCGACGTTCACTCGCGCAAGCCAGGCAGCGAACCGGGTTGCCGGGGGTACGATTTAGGCCCTGGCTTCAGGCGTTTCGAGACTATGCATTCGATCATCGGGAATTCGGCGCGCAAGCCATCCGTGAACAGGTGCAGGCCGCCGAGGGCGCGGACACGGATGGATGGATGCGCTGGAACCCGCGAAACCGATACGACCCTGCCGAGTTGCCCCATTGACCGAGGTTCAGCAGCCCTCACGCCTTTGGTTTGTCCTTCTCTCCGTGCTGGTCGCGAACCAGCATCGAGGGAATCGTTGCGAGGCTCGCTACCCGGTTCGCGACGCTGCCAAAAAATGCACGCATCACGCCACGTCTGCCGTGCGTACCCAGCACGATGAGATTGGCGCTCCAGCGCTCGGCTTCGCGCAAGAGCGCATGGGAGACATCGTCGGAAGCGATGTCGGTACTTATCAGATCGGCCGAGATATGCGAGCGCGTGACGTTGGGCGGCGATTCCAGCCGCTCCGCGGCCGCTGCTATCGCCAACTCGCCTTCCTTGACAAAGGCGTCCTCGAGCGCCGTCACCGGCACGAAATCGCTGTAACGTACCGCGCGATCGACGACATAGACCACGCGTATATGTGTGTCAGGCGTAGCAAGCGCAGCACCGATGTCCACCGCCGCGAGCGATGCCGGACTGCCATCGACCGCGAATAGAATGCGATGAATGCCGGCGTCGCGAGCGGCGTCGTAACCCACCGGGACCACGATCATTGCGCAAGGCGCAAACTGGCTCAGCCTATCGGTTACCGACGGGTCGAGCCACCTCGCCAGACCGTGACGTTGTCGGGTCCCCAGAATCATGAGATCGGCGCGCTCCACCTGCGCGGCTCTTGCGAGCGCATGCGCCACATCGCCGCTCTCTTTCGCGAGATCGATTACTTGTGTTCGCACGGACGCGGTCGCGTTTGCAAGCTCGCTACTCGACTCGGCGATCGCGTATTTCGCGTCTTCCACCAGCTCTTTGTGCGCAACGCCAAAATCCAGCCCGGCGAGCGCCGCGTGGGGCGCGAACAGATGAGGGTCGAGCGCCACAGCAGCAATCGTGAGTTGGGTGTCAGACCGTACGAAACGCCGCGCAAAAGCGGCGGCGCAGCGGGAAGCGTCTGAAGAATCGACGCAAAGAATAATGTGCCCGAAAGCGCCAGCGTGTGCAGTCGTGTCCTTGTCTGCTTCCATGGCCTGTCCTCCCGACGCTGCGCGCGGATTCGATACGCGCATCCTACCGATCCCCTATGGCGCGACGCCTGACTCAGATCAAGCAAAATGCGGCGCATCGCACCCGCCATGTTTCATTGACCCGAGTCAAATCACCGTGGCTTGACGCGCGTACGCTGCCGTTCATGTCGAAAACAACTCGGAGATATCGTGCGACTCACATTTCTCGGGGCGGCCGAGACGGTAACCGGCTCGAAATATCTGCTTGAACATGAAGGCAAACGAGTACTGATCGACTGCGGACTGTTTCAAGGCACGAAGAATCTTCGTCTGCGCAACTGGGCCCTGCCATCCTTCCCGGTCGACTCTCTGGATGCGGTCATCCTCACGCATGCCCATCTTGATCATTCGGGCTATCTGCCGGCGCTGGCGCAAGCGGGATATCGGGGTCCGGTCTACTGCACGCCGGGTACATGCGACCTGTGCGAAATCCTTCTGCTCGACAGCGCGAAGCTTCAGGAAGAGGAAGCCGCCTATGCGACGCGGCACGGCTTCTCCCGGCACCACCCTGCGTTGCCGCTCTACACCCTCAAGAACGCGCAGGACGCACTCCGGCTGCTGGTCCCGCGCGCCTTCGACATCATGACTGAACTGAGCCCTGGCGCGGCATTTCGTTTGCTGCCTGCCGGGCATATTCTCGGCGCGGCAAGCATCGAGCTCGCGCTTGGCGGCCGAACGCTGCTGTTCTCCGGCGACATCGGCCGGCCATGCGATGCGCTCATGCGCGCGCCTCAAGCTCCGCCGCGCGCGGATGTGCTCGTCATCGAATCGACCTATGGCGATCGCCTGCATACGCCGGCGGATCCGTTGGATGAAATCACCCGCGTCTTCGCCGATACGTTTCGCCATGGAGGCGTCGTGGTGATTCCATGCTTCGCCGTGGGCCGCGCGCAGACTTTGCTTCACTACATCGCCTCGCTCATGCAAGGCGGCCGCATGGCGCGCGTGCCCGTATTTCTGGACAGCCCGATGGCCACGAGCGTGACGCAGGCCTATTTGCGCCACCTGAGCGAACATCGCCTGACGCGCTCGCAACTCGATTCGATCGAGCACGCGGCGACCATCGTGCGCAGCGTCGACGAGTCGAAAACCGTCAGCGCGCGCAAGGGGCCAATGGTCATCATCGCCGGCAGCGGCATGGCAACGGGCGGCCGGGTGCTGCATCATCTCAAGGCTTTCGCACCGGATGACCGTAACACCATTTTGCTGGTTGGCTATCAGGCGGCCGGGACACGTGGCGCATCCATTGCGGCGCACGCGCCCGCAATCAAGATTCACGGCGAATACGTCCCGGTTCGCGCGCGCGTGGTCTCGCTCGACTCGATGTCCGCGCATGCCGACTATGCCGAGTTGCTCGATTGGCTGCGCGGCATGCCCGGCGCGCCGAGCCACACGTTCGTCACGCACGGCGAACCCGCCGCCGCAGACGCACTCCGGCGCCGAATCGAAGAAACCTTGCATTGGCCCTGTTCGGTACCGGTCTATATGCAGGAAGTGGAGTTTTGATCAAACATGAGCCGCCCCTCTCCGGGCTTCCATGGAAAAAATTCCGCATAAGGCGAGGTGATCCAGCGCGCGGCTTGGTCCCCGCCAAAAATAAGAGGCGCCAGTGCCGGCGCCCCGATCAGTCAACAGTGAGAGGCATTAGTTGAATTCAAGGTTATCGACTACGGCGGTGACGCCGCGCGTCGCCCACGCCGCACCGCGCGCGGCATCACGTTCCGAAGCGCTGTCGACTTTGCCAGTCAGCGTGACTGTTCCGTCTTCAACCTTGATGTCGATATGCTTCGCCTCACGCTCGGCATGACGTTTGAGGGCACGTGAGATTGCATCGCCGATATCTGCCGCAGCGAGATCCGCGCGCACACAAATCAAATTCGTCACGCCGGTGACACTGCGCATGTGTGCAATGCCGCGCGTCACGAGACGGCTCTGATACGCCCAGTCGACATCGCCACGCAAGGTGACATGCCCCTTCTCGACTTGCACAGTGACGGCGCCTTCAGGCAAGCCGACCGTCCAGCGCAGCAAGGTGTCCGCCGCGCCTGCGATGTCCGCGTCATCGCGCACTTCGTGATGAGGCACGCGAACCTGCATGTCGACCACCACCGCCCGCACGCCTGACACGCGACGTGCGGCATCCTCTGCCGCGAGCTTCTCGGAATAGCTCGCGGGATGCCCTGAGAGGCTGACGATACCGTCGGCCACTTCCACGCCGATGCGTGTCGCGACTACATCGGGCGTCCAATCGAGTTCTTCTTCCACGTCCTGCTTGATCTTCCAGTCCTCTTTCATGAGGCACACCTCCGTGCATCGGTTGCTGGCGCGCGAACGCCGCGCGCCAGGCGTGGTTCCTAGTTGATCTGCAGACGCTTCTGATCCGCAGGAACCTTCTTCGGAAGCGTGAGTGTCAGGATGCCATCTCGGAACTGCGCGCTAGCACCGGCCTCGTCAATCTCGCTGCCGAGCGAGAACGTGCGGCTGACTTCACCCGAATAGCGTTCACGGCGAATCACGCGTTCGCCTTCCTTCTCTTCCTTGTTACGCTCGGACTTGGCATGGATGGACACGGCGTTGCGGTCGATTTTGACGTCGATGTCCTTCTTGTCGATACCCGGCAGGTCGGCCTTGACGAGATAGGCGACGTCGGTTTCGCTCACGTCGATTTTGACCTGAGCCAACGGCGCCTCCTCGAGCGAAAGGCTGCGTAGCGGACGAAAGAGTCCCTGGAACATCTCCGAGACGGGCTCGATGGAAAACGGATCGAAACGGGTCAGATTGCTCATGGTAGTCTCCTTGATAGGAAAGCTAACGAATAACCGATCGTTATCGAGCGATCGGCTCGTGTCTGAACTCCACAGCGTTGCACGGGAGTACCGAACCACTGTAAATTCACCACTGCAAACCCGATTGACCTGAGTCAAGCAAGAGCGCTTCATGGGCGATGCTTATGCAGTGGCAATGGCCTCGGGCGGGCGACGACGCGACAGCAGAAGCGGAGATTCCGTCAGTTCCGCAACGCGTCCGGACACGGTACCGAGCATCCAGCGGGCGACACCGCGATGTCCGTGCGTACCCATCAGAATGGCATCGGCCTTCGCGCACGCTGCTTCGCGCACGATCGCGTGCGCGACGTCGTCCCCTGCTTCCCCCGTGTGCACCAGTTCGGCATCGAACGTAAATCCCTGCGCGCCCCAGGTTTGCGAAAAGACCTCGCGGGCCTTGGCCAGTGCCGCCCGGCCCTCTTCAAGAAACGCGTCTTCGAGCGTGGCGCGCGAGGCATCAGCTCCCCGGGCCGAGCGATCGACTACATAGATCGCTTTCACATGTGCGCCAGGATCGGCTAGCTTGAAACCTGCGCGCAATGATTCCAGCGAAGCAGGACTGCCGTCCACGGCGCACAGCAATCGGTCGGGCCGTGTGGTCAGCTTGTGGGACGGATGCTCGGGCAGGACCAGGATCGAGCAATGGGCCATGCTCGGTGCATCTCGAGCTGCACGCTCGGTCCATTGCAGGATACACAAGTGCTGGCGTGCGCCGAGCACCATAAGGTCCGCTCGCCAGGCTTGTGCGGCTCGCGTGAGCGCATGGGCCGCGTCGCCGCCGCGCTCGAACAGATCCGTGATATGCGTTTCCACATCGAGTCCCGCGCGCTTCAGGCATGCTTGCGCAGTGCTCACGCTCACCTCGACGCCACGTTGCAAGTGCGCATGTGCCGCACTCAAGTTGAAGAACGCGAGCGGTGCGTGCGGAATCATCGCTCGCGCGTTTTCCAGCAATCCGACGATACACACTCTCGTGTCTGCGTCCGCCAGTGAGCTGATCAGTGCTGCGGCATCGGCCCAGTCTTCAGTCGAATCGATGCATAGCATGATGCGTCCGAAAGCCGCGCGTTGCTTATGGGGAGTTGACGTGTTGCTCATAGGATCCTCTATGCCCACGATCGGGTGAACAGCCACCCGCTCAATGCATGTGCATGCCACCGTTGATCGCGACATCCGCGCCGGTGATGAATGCGGCTTCCTCAGTGCAAAGGAATGCCACGAGTGCTGCGACTTCTTCAGGACGACCCAGCCTGCCGAGCGGGATCTGCGGGAGAATCTTTGTGCGCATGACTTCCTCCGGCACGGACTGAACCATCGCGGTGGCGAGATAACCCGGCGAGACCGTGTTCACCGTCACGCCGGCCTTCGCGACTTCGAGCGCAAGTGACTTGGTGAAACCGTGAACTCCCGCCTTAGCGGCCGCGTAATTCGTCTGGCCGAAAGCGCCACGAGAGCCATTGACCGAGCCGATGTTTACGATCCGTCCGAAGCCGCGCTCGACCATACCGGCGATATATGGCTTCGTCATGTTGAAAAGCGCATCGAGATCGGTGCGGATGACCGTCTCCCAATCATCTTTGGTCGTCTTGACGAAACGCGCATCTCGCGTGATGGCGCCGTTGTTCACCAGGCAGTCGATACCGCCGAACGCTTCGGTAACCACCGTTGCGCAGTGCGTGCAGGAGTCGAGATCGGTAATGTCGGCTTCGTAGGCGCTGAATTGCCGTCCGTTCTCGCGCTCGTTTGCGAGCCACGTCTGAGTATGGTCATTGCGTGGCGAATACGTGACCGCAACACGGAAACCCTTGTCATACAGGGCTCGTGCGATGGCCGCGCCCAGGCCGCCCATGCCGCCCGTGACCAATGCCGTACGCTCACGCGACATGCTGATCCCCCTTCACGAGCGCGCGAGGCGACGCCTGCCCAGACTCATTGCGCCGGATCACCTCACGCAGCACCGACTCCCCTGCATTCCCCGTCCCCGCGATCCGGTTCAGTCCATGCCACGTTTCCTGCCAGTCCGTCAGACTCTCGGAAAACACGTGAGCCAGTGCGTTTCTGCCTAACAATTCGAGACCGATGCTTTCCTGCATGAGCGACATCATCTCAGCTGCGTGATCGCGCATGATGGTCTGGGTCGATGCGATGATTTCGTTCCAGTCCGAACATGTGGCAATGACATCGCGCTCACGCTTCAACGTACGGGCATTGAGCTCGACCTGGCGCACACGGAGCGCGCACCAGTGCTCGCGCCAGTAGTTGGCGAGCTGCGCCCAGCGCAGGGCGAGACGCAGGTTCTCTCGCGAAATATCGAAAGGCAGTTCTGACTTCATCTGCATGACTGTCCCCTTCCTTATCGTGCACAACGCGACTGGCGCCGTGCGTACGCCCCGACTCTATTCGCGGGCGTCTCTTCGCCGTTGATCCACATCAACGGCATCGAAACTTCCGTGGTACGTGCGCCGTTGACGTGGATCAACGGGGCCAGACGACTTCGCGTCACGATGGCGCCATCCGAGCTAACTTGCGAGGGACCATCATGCGTTCGCACGCTGCCATCGACCCTTGGGCCATCAGGGAATCAGACCTTGCGCCGCTCGCGGATGAAGCCGCGAAGCTACGCTTTGCGCTTCATTACGCGGTGCTTGCTCCGTCGAACCACAATGCACAACCGTGGCGTTTCATCGTCGATGGGACGAGCGTATTGCTATGTGCCGATCGCACGCGGGCGTTGGCCGTTGTCGATCCTTTCGATCGAGAGCTCATCATCGGTTGCGGCGCGGCGCTCTTCAATCTGCGCGTCGCGTTGCAGCATCTTGGTTTGGGCTATGCGATCACGCTCTTGCCCGACCGCCTTGATCCGGACGTTCTCGCCCAGGTGCGCGTCTTTGCAGGCGCGCACGATGCCGGCGTTGCTGCGCTCTTCGACGCTATCACGGAGCGTGTCACGACGCGGGAGGCCTTCGACATCGAGCCCATACCGATGAGCGTCCAGGACGAACTTGTACAGGCTGCCGTTGCCGAAGGTGTGGATGCGGCCTCCATCGCATGGGCGGCCAAGCGCGAAACCATTGCCGAACTCGTTGCGCAGGCGGATCACCAGCAATTCCGCGATCCCCGCTTCCGTCGTGAGCTGGCGAGCTGGATTCACGCGAGCAGACGCGGAGACGGAATGCCTGCCTATGCGGCGGGGGTGAGTGCTTTGCTCGACTTTGCATCGCCGATCGCGTCGTCCGTGCTTCGCACCTTCGATCTCGGGGACGGCGCGGCAGCTGCGCACCGACTCCTCGTCGAACATTCACCGATGCTGCTTTGCATCAGCACGGGCGAAGACAATCCCTCGGCCTGGCTAGCCAGCGGGCAGGCGCTCGCACGCGTCCTGCTCACTGCGGTGAGACTTGGATTATGTGTCTCGTATCTCAATCAGCCGATCGAGATCGAAGCGCTTCGGAACGCGCTGCGCCACCAAACCGGCATGTCGACGCTGCCGCAACTGCTGCTGCGCATCGGACGCGGCCGGAAGTGTGCGCACACGCCCAGGCGTGCGATGTCGGAGGTGGTCGCCCTGTAAGCACGCGTCTCGGCATGCCAGCCTATATTCTCGATGTGGTCCGGATTCGATCTTCGCTTCGGCCCACTCGTCAACGGAGCGTTGGACGTACGCGGCGAGCGCGTCTGGCTCGTTGATGCACGTCAAGCACCATGTCCGCTCAGTTCAGCCCGAAGCGGCGCACGAACCAGCGTTTCAGGAGGTGCGTGAGCAGCGCATAGCCCATGAGAATCGCCGAAAGTCCGACCCAGTAAGTGTGAGGCAGGGACACGAAGCCCAGTAGCTCACCGAGAGAAAGATAAGGCAAGACCATGCCGAACACCGCGATCGAGAGACTGGTCGCGATCAGCGCAGCGCTCGCGCGACTCTCGACGAACGGCACCTTCGCCGTGCGGATGATGTGAATGATGAGCGTCTGGCTCATCAGGGACTCGACGAACCAGCCCGTCTGGAAAAGGGGCCCGTTGTCCCAAGCTTGAATGGCAGCCAGCATCATGAAAAAGGTCGCGTAATCGAAGACGGAGCTGATGGGTCCGATCAACACGACGAACTTGAAGATGGTGCCGATATCCCGGCGCCTCGGCCGGGCCAGATAGTCTTCGTCGACGTTGTCTGTCGGAATGGCTGCCTGCGAGAAGTCATATAGAAGATTATTGGTGAGCACCTGAATCGGCGCCATCGGCAGGAACGGCAGCAGAACGCTCGCGCCAAGCACGCTCAACATGTTTCCGAAGTTCGAGCTCGCGCCCATCTTGATGTACTTGGTGATGTTGCCGAATACCTTTCGCCCTTCGAGCACGCCTTCATTGAGAACGGCAAGGCTTTTTTCGAGGAGAATGATGTCGGCCGACTCCTTGGCAATATCGACCGCGCTGTCCACCGATACACCTACGTCCGCCGCCTTGAGCGCGGGGCCATCGTTGATGCCGTCGCCGAGAAACCGGCGCACCGTCGCAGTAGTGCGCACCATGCGTCGCAACACGTCCGCCGCCTGATTGGAGCGATGTTCCTGAATTAAGCCAAGGCTCACACTCAGGATCACCATGACGACGATCATCGCGGCTGCGCGCCGGTCTCCGAGATAGATCGATACGGCCGCAAGCGATAGAAGAAGCCCGTTGAGCGGGTTGACAGACCGGCCAACGAGTTCACGCAGCACGCCGTGCCGCTTCGCGCGGGCGACTTCGTTCGTGCCATACTCTTGCAGTCGCTTAGGGCTTCGTTCGCTTCGAGTCCCGAAGCGGAGCCTGACAGTTTCAGGAGCACCGCGTCGGCGTCGAGCCGCGAGAGCTCGCGCAGTACATCAGGTGATTCAGCGTGTTGCATCCCCCGCGAGCCGGAGTGCAAGACTTGCGATGAATGTCTGAGGAAGCCGAGCATGCTTTCGTCCGATGGCACCCGCCGTAGTATGACCACGGCGAGCGTCGCATCATTTGGCGCCGCTTGATTGACGCACATCAAGCAAGAGAGAACGCGGACTCAGGCAGCCTTGTCGAGAAACACGCACGTGAGGTCGAACTGCCGGGCGATGGACACGAGCCTGTCGCGCCACTCCCAGACACCGAAGACGTCGTGCACGTTCTGCAGACAACTCAAGAGCGCGACCGTGCACACATCGTCGACGTCGATGCGGGCGCGCCGCAGCGCACGGCGCAACGCAGCCACGCCGAACTCCATGTAGGCAGGCCGCCCCGGTATGTTCGGATCGAGGAAACGCACGGGCACGCCTTCGATCACGCTCGCGTAATCGGCCGGACGGATGAAGCTGCCGACCGGGCATCCGCCGCATGCGCCGCGATAGGCCGCGCCGCCTCGTGGCAACAGGGCCGCGCTGCGCTGCGCGCACAGATGATCCACTGCCCGGTCGAAGATCTCTTGCTTCGATAGAAATCGTTGGCTGGCAATTTCGAACTCTCCTCCGGCAAGGGGCCCGGATCAGAAGAGCGCAGCAAAGAGCGTTGCGCCCGATGATTTGGCGTGTAAAGCGCGCCTCGTGTGATTTCAGTATCGGCGAGTCAGCGAACGAAGCCAATCAGGGACGGCGGAAGTTGTTGTGGGCGTGCAGTCGCGTGTGTAAGGAAATGCCTACACGCGTTTCAGCGCAACCCTGCGCCTACGCGCGCTTCAGCGCACGGCGTGGAATCCCGGCTGGCCGACCTGCTCGGGAAACTGAACCACTTTCTTGAAGCGCGACGTATCGAAGCCCATCTGATCGAGCCTCTCGACCAGAAACAGGTACACCGCCTCGCTCATGTCGGGACGACGCGAGAGTATCCACACGAAGTCCTTATCGGGCGTCGCACGGACGGTGTACTTGTAGTCCGGATCCACATACACCGTCATCACGATGAATTCGAACGGCCAGAGGGGACGTACGCGCCAGACTGAATTTCGCGCGCCTTGCTCGGGCTTGGCGATGAACACGGTGCCCGTCTCAGGCTGATCGAAGCCGTGTTTGCGACCCATCACGGCATCCTCTATGCCGCCGTCATCGCGCAAGGTCCAGACCGCGCAACTGGCGACATAATCGCGCTCGTCCACCATCGGGCACGTTCGCGATCACGAACCAGCGACCCATGTAGCGAGGCAGATCGACGGCAACCGGCACGAGCGGATCATCAGCGTGTGGATTTCGGTTGACCGGCGCATAGGTGCATCCGCAGACGACCCAGACCAGGAGGCCGAGCAGCGCGCTACGAAAGAATAGATTCATGCATCCCTCGACAAGACATTGCCCGGTTGAATCGCTCCATGCTGCCGCTGGCATGGCAAGCGGCTCTTGATGTGTGTCAATCGAGCGTCGCCTTCACCCCGGCGTTGACCTGAATCAAGCGCCGCGAAGCACGGCATGTGCACAGTCGCATTTAACGACGAGGGGTCATCGTGGAGGAAAGGAAATGAAATCGCACATGTTCACTTTATCGGCCGAGGTGAGGCAGACGCGCCTTGCACTTGTCGCCGCAATGGTGATCGTTCTCTGGGCGCCTTTCGCCACGGCACAGTCGGAGCCGCCCGCGGACATGTCGGCAGAACATCGGATCGTCGCCCCGGCGAGCACCGATCCGTTCGTTGTAAGGCGCAACGCCATCGCTCAAGCCAACGCCGAGTACCGCGCGTCGAAGAAGCTGTCCAAACGCGACAAGCGCGCAGCCGTCGCGGATGCCCAGGCACACTACAAGGAAGAGGTCACGAACGCTCGCATCAATCGGAAAGCGGATCGCGATGCCGCCAATAACACGCTGAAGGCAACGGAACTGGACCAGCCTGATGCGCCGCGCCGATCGCATTGAATATCATGCCCGACACGCTCAGGACGCGCAGAGGACGACATCATTTGCGAGCCGTGGATACGGCGATGCGCAGGTCCGCCGCCTATTCTCATCCGGCCGGACGCATCGAGCGAATCGAGACGCACATCTCGCTCGTCTATCTGGCGGGACGCTTCGCGTACAAGATCAAGAAGCCAGTCCAACTGGGCTTCCTGGATTTCTCCAAAGCGTCGGCCCGATGTCGCGCATGCGAGGATGAATGTCGTCTGAACCGCAGGCTCGCGGCGTGCACTTATCTGGGAATCGTTCCCATCGTGCGGCGCGGACGTGTGCTTCGAATCGATGGTTCGGGCGCGGCGGTCGAATATGCGGTCATGATGCGTCGCTTCGACGGCAATCGAATCTTCGCGGCGCTGCTCGAAGCGGGCGCACTCGACGGCGAGACGATCGAGCGCACGGCCAGAGACATTGCAGCCTTCCACCGAAGCGCGCCTCGCACACCGCCGCATCGCCCATATGGTTCGGGCGCGTGGTGCGCGCGTCAGGTTCTCGCGGTCCTCGCCAATCTTCAAGACATCGCGCCAGACCTTGTGTCGAAGACGCTGATCAACTGGTGCGAAGCGGAATCAGGCCGGCTCGATGCACACTTCGATCAACGACGCGCACAAGGCTTCGTGCGGGAGTGCCACGGCGACCTGCATCTGCAAAACATCGTTCTGCAGGGGTCGAGACCTTTGATCTTCGACTGTATCGAGTTCGACCCGGGCCTGCGATGGATCGATGTGGTGAGCGATCTGTCCTTCCTCATCATGGACCTCAAAGCGCATGACCGGGACGACCTCGCCACACGCGCACTGAATGCATGGCTTCTCGCGACGGGTGACTATGCGGGCCTCAAGGCACTGCGCCTGTACTCGGTGTATCGAGCGCTCGTGCGAGCTCTCGTCGAAACCTTGAAGACGCATACGTACGATGCCTCGCGCTACGTGCGTGCCGCCTCCCGTATCGCGTTTGGTGGACCGCCATGTCTGCTGTTGTGCCACGGGTACTCGGGGTGCGGAAAATCGTCAGCAAGCGTCGGGCTGGCGCAGATAATCGGTGGGGTGCGGCTCGCCAGCGATATCGAACGCAAACGCACGATACCTTTCTTCCCGCCGGAGTTCGGGCGTCTTCCGCTCGCAGCATACGAGCCTGGGATCATCGACCGACAATATGACCATCTCCTTGAACTGAGCCGTGACGTGCTCGATGGCGGCATGACAGCGATTGTCGATGCCACGTTTCTCAGACGCATGCACCGCGAGCGCTTCGTTCAGTTAGCGAGCGAGCTGTCAGTACCCGTGCTCATTCTCGATTTCCAAGCCCCCGATGCCACGCTCATCGCGCGCGTCGCCGCACGAGCGCAATCTCGACGTGCGCTTTCGGATGCGGATTTGCATGTGCTGGACCTGCAGCGCGTGCAGGCCGAGCCCTTGACTTACGACGAGCGGGATATCACAGAAGCCATTCACACGGACGTCGATTTGAAGGCATTCGACGATCGCGCATTCTGGCATCGGCTGCTGGCGCGACTGCATCGACTCGGTCATTCGCCGAATGCCGATGAAAGGCTCGAACCCGGCTAGACATTGATTGTGTGCGTAGCCTTGAGGCGAATCCACGTCATGCCTTCGCGCAACCCTGCGATTACGGCCTCACGTTCGTCATTGAAGGTGCTCGCGTGTTTGAAATGATGCATGAAGCGCCCGCCCTCCACGTTGCGCTGCTCGACGGTGATCGAGCATTCGACACCTCGCGGCGTTTGTTCCGTGTTGCAGGTGACGGTCCAATCGGCATTGTCTACAGATCCCTTGAGCGGCATCGCGGTTCTCCCTTGATTGAAGCGAATAACAGTTGCAGGCGCGCTCGTTCCTAGCGTTCGAGCACGTAGGTACCGGGCGCATCCATGAGTCCGTTGTCTACGGCGCGCGCCTGAACCTCTCCGCTCGACTGTGCACGCAGCCATTGCGACCAGAGCGGCCACCACGAGCCTTCAACGGGCGGCACATCGGCCAGGATGGTTTCGGGGCTTCGATAGGTCGCGCCCTTCGCGCGCGTGGCGATACGATAATGGCGTCCCGCATGCCCCGGCTCCGACACGATCCCCGCGTTGTGCCCCCTGATGTGAGCACGAAGGTCAGTGGATTGTGCGTGAGCAGTTGCAGTTTGTAGACGGAGCGCCACGGCGAAACGTGATCGCGTTCGGTACCGACCACGAAGGCCGGCTGTTCGATATCGGACAGGGCCACGGGCGCGCCCTCGACGCAGTACCGTCCTTCCGCAAGATCGTTGTGCAGGAACAGCTTCGACAAGTATTGGCTATGCATGCGATACGGCATGCGCGTCGTATCGGCGTTCCACGACATCAGGTCATTCGGCTTAGACCTTCGCCCCAGTAGGTACTCGCTCATCATGCGAGACCAGATCAGGTCGCGCGCATTGAGCAGTTGTAAGGCACCCGCCATCTGCGCGCCGTCAAGAAAACACTGTTCCCACATGAGCGCATCCAGCGCGGCGAGCTGGCCTGCGTCGATGAAAATGCCGAGTTCGCCCGGCTCGGTGAAGTCCGTCAGCGCGGCGAGCAACGTGATGCTGGCGAGCCCGGCGCCGGCTCCATGGCGCGCCATCGCAGCGGTCGCGATGGCCAGCAGCGTGCCGCCCAGACAATAACCGGTCGCGTGAACCCGTGCGTTGCCGCATCTCAATCTGACCTGCTCGAGCGCCGCGAGCAAACCCTGCTTCAAGTAGTCGTTGAGGCCCACATCGCGCGCCTCCGCGCCCGGATTTCGCCATGAGATCGCGAATACCGTGAATCCCGCATCGATGAGAAAGCGGATCAGCGAGTTATGCGGCTGCAAGTCGAGGACGTAGTACTTCATGATCCACGACGGCACGATCAACAAAGGCTCAGACGCAACGCGCGAAGTGACGGGCGTGTACTGGATCAATTCGCATCGCTCATTGCGCCATACGACCTTGCCCGGCGTGATCGTCAGGTTCACCCCCGGCGAAAACGGTCCATGATGCCTGTGTTCCCCGCGCAAACGCTCGCCGAGATCTTCGAGATCCTCGAGCAGGTGCCGCGCGCCACGGGCGAAGTTGGCGCCACGCATATCGATCGCGGCTTCGATCACGGCAGGATTCGTCCAGACGAAATTGGTCGGTGAAAACGCGTCGAGCATTTGCCGCGCGGCAAAACGGATGACATCCTCGTGGTGCCGCTCTACCCCGAGCACGCCCGTCGTCGCCTCACCGAACCAATGCTGGATGCGCAGGAATGCATCGCGGTAAGCGGAAAACGGCCAGCGATCCCACTGCGCAGACGCAAAGCGCGGGTCCGGCGCGGCAGGATGCGCCGCACCGGCGAGCCCCTCGATGGCGTGTTGCCACAGCGCCACCCACTTGCCCGGCGATATGACCAGATGCGACGCCCAGTCGAGCCACGCGAGACCGAGCGATGCGGGTGAAAGCCCGGACGTGATCGCCGCGAGCGCGGCGTGGGCCGAACGATCGAACGCACGCGTACTTGCATCGGTGCGGGAGATATCTTCCCAACATGCATCGGTTGTCCGATTCCCGGGCGCGTCTGGGCTGACACCCTGACGGGCAATGAGATCGGGAAGATCGAATTTCATGTGGATGCTGAACATCGAAAGCTGAACTGGAAACGGTACGCGGGTGCGCGCCGGACACGCCGACTTTACGGGCAGTGAAGAACGCCGGCTTGAGCCAAGTCAATGAACTAAGCATCCAGTCCCGCGAAGTCAACGTTTGATCTGAGTCAACGGCGATCTGCTTCGCGATCTGCAGACTCGACATCACGCAATAAGCCATCGCTTTTCGATGCAATGCGTTTCAGGAGTCCGCGATGAGCTACAAAAGCATCGTCGTCCATCTCGACGCCAGTGAGCGCGCGGCATATCGCCTCGATGTCGCCCTCTTGCTCGCGACACACTTCAAAGCGCATCTCGTCGCCGTCTATGCGACGTTCGCGCCGGAGCCAAGGGCATTCGGGATCATGGCGGCCTCCGCCGGGTGGTACGAGCAGGTCCAGGCCGCGTGTCAGGAGCGATGCGAATTGCTCGGAGGACTGTTCCATGCCGGCATGGCCCGCACGGGAGCCTCCGGCGACTGGATCGAAGCGCGGATAGACGCCAGGAAGGCGCTCGCCCGACACGGACGGTGCGCCGATCTCATCATCGCCGGCCAGAGCGATCCGAACGATCCGCAAACCTACGTCGCCGATCATGTCGCCGAGACGCTCGTCATGACGGCCGGACGCCCGCTGCTGCTGATTCCGTATTTAGGCGCGTTCCCGGAGGGGGGCGCCAACATCCTCGTCGGCTGGGACGGCAGTCGGGAGGCCACGCGGGCCGTTCACGACGCGCTGCCGTTCCTCAAGGATGCGGGACAGGTCACGCTCTTGACCATCGGTGCAGGGAAAGGTGAGCTGCCCGGCAGCCGCATTCCTTGCGCGGACATCGCAACCACTCTTGCGAGGCACGACGTGCGCGTGAGTGTGCGTGAAACCGTCGACGCAGCCGACGCTCGCGTGGGCGACGCGCTGCTGTCCGAGGGCCGCAGCATCGGCGCAGACCTGATCGTCATGGGCGGCTACGGCCATTCGCGCTGGCAGGAAATGGTCCTCGGGAAGTGCACCTGGACGGTGCTACGCGCGATCACGATACCCGTGCTCATGTCGCACTGAACCGTACCTCTTTCACCTTTCGAGGAGCCCGCCATGTACACCCGCATTCTCGCGCCGATCGACGGCAGCGTGACTTCCGCACACGCGTTCGACGAGGCCGTCAAGGTCGCGCGCGCGAACGGCGCCGAGCTTCAGCCGCTCTATGTCGTCGATTTGCAACCGATCGCCTATGACGCGGCCGCGACCTTCTATCCCGATCTGCGCGAAGCACTCCTCGGAGAAGGCAGGCGCCTCGGCGCGCAAGCCGTTGATCGCATGTCGCGCGAAGGCGTGAAAGGCTCGCCGCGCATCAGCGAAGTCGAGTTGACAGGTGATGACATCGCGCAGCGCATCCTTCACTGCGCAGAGGATTTCGGCGCGGACCTCGTCGTCATGGGTACGCATGGCCGGCGCGGATGGCGGCGCCTGGTGCTGGGCAGCGTCGCCGAGCGTTTCATGCGAATCGCGCGTTGTCCCGTCATGCTCGTGCCGGGACGCGAGGCCGAAGAGGTCGCGCAACGCCCGGAGCGGACAGCAGAAGCGACCGACTGATCTCGGCGGCACCTTACGTGCGCCGATCATTCGTTCCGCTTGATTGCCGCGCCGATCATATAATTAAGTCGCACTTCCCTTACTGCGCCGCTTCACGACACGCAAGCACAAAACGGCCGAAGCGTATGAGCGAAAATGAAGGTCGAAGTCACGTCCAGATGAACGGTGAGCCCGTTCGCCGCCTCCCATCGCGCGAGGCAACCGGGCAAGCGCTCCTGGCTGGAGCGGCACTGTTCGGGCTGTGCTGGATCGGCATTCAGTACCTGCCCTCGATCTGTGCGCTGCCCGTGGCAACACGGGCATGGCTGCTGGCGGGCGCCGCGACGTGCGCCCTGCTGCTCGCGAGCGTCTTTCTTCTCCTTTCCATGCAACGCGCCAGGCGGGCGAGCGTCAGTCCGGCAACGGTCAGCCATACGCGACTCGACGGCATCATCCGATCTACGACCGACGCCATTATCACCATCGATCCGGTTCAACGTATTGTCCTGTTCAATCCCATGGCCGAACGCGTGTTCCGGTGTGCCGCGAGCGACGCACTCGGTGGTCCGCTGTCGCGCTTCATCCCGGAACGTTATCGGGCGGCGCACGAGCACCAGGTCCGGCATTTCGGAAGCACGGGGGTATCGGATCGCCAGATGGGCCCTCAGCGCGTGCTGTACGCCCGGCGCGCGGACGGCGAGGAATTTCCCATCGAGGCATCGATATCGCAGATCGAAGATGATGACGGCAAGCTGTTCACGGTGATTCTTCGCGACGTCACCGAACGCGTCAAAGCTGAGGCCGAGCTTCAGCGCTCGCGCGAAGAGTTGCGTGCGCTCTCGGCGAATCTTCAGCAAATACGCGAGCAGGAAAAGCTTCGGGTCGCGCGCGACCTGCATGATGATCTCGGGCAAACGTTAAGCGCGCTTAAAATGAATATAGTCGCCCTGCATGCACAGCTTGACACGCAGACCCTATTGAATGAAGACGTTGCCGCTCAATTTCAGTACATGGTGGCGCTCATCGATCGCAACATTGCCTCGCTTAGACGCATCGCGTCGGACCAGCGGCCCGTGATGCTGGACGACCTGGGGCTCTCGGCCGCCATCGACTGGCTTGTCGATGATTTCATGCGCCGCTACGGCATTGACGTAAGGCACAATCTCGATACGGGCGATCTCGCGTTCAACACGAATGCCGCCACTGCGGTTTTCCGTATCGTCGAAGAGGCGTTCGCGAATATCGTGCGACATGCCCACGCTAGCCGCGTCGAACTGTCGCTCGACGCCGATGAGGGCAACTGCGTGCTGCGCGTGAGCGACGATGGCATCGGCGCCTCTGCGTCGCCGGCTGCGAACGGCAAATCGTTCGGTTTGATCGGGGTGCGTGAACGCGCGCATGCACTCGGCGGGCGCGTATTCATCGATTCGACGCCTGAGTGCGGCTTCTCGCTTACGGTCGTCCTGCCACGCGAGGCGGTGGCAGAAAGGGAATCGGGACCATGACTACGAGAGTGCTGATTGCGGATGACCACGCGATGGTGCGCGACGGGCTGCGCCACATTCTCGCCAACGCGAGCGGTTTCGAAGTGGCCGGCGAAGCCTGCGACGCGGCCAGCACGCTTGCGCTGGTGCGCTCGACGCCGGCGCAAGTGCTGGTGCTCGATCTGTCGATGCCGGGCCGCAGCGGCCTCGACCTCGTCAAGCAGATCAAGGATGAAAAGCCCGCAATCCGCATTCTCGTACTCACCATGCATGCCGAACAGCAGTACGCCGCCCGGGCATTCAAGGGCGGTGCGTCGGGGTATCTGACGAAGGAGAGCGCGAGCGCCGAATTACTGGCTGCCGTCACCAAGGTTGCCGGCGGCGGCGTATACGTAAGCGTGGCGATGGCGGAGCGCTTTGCGCAGAGCTTAACCGAGCCTGCCGACGCGCTGCCGCATCAACGTCTGTCGGACCGGGAGTTCGATGTGTTCCGGCGGCTCTGCGCGGGTGAGTCAATCAACCAGATCGGCGAGGCGCTGTCCGTAAGCGCGAAGACCATCAGCACGTACAAGGCACGCATTCTGGAGAAAATGCAGATGCCTCATGAAGCAGCCCTCGTGCGCTATGCCGTCCGTCATAGGCTTTTCGACGACGCCAGCGACGACGAGTAAGCGTTCGCTCGTCAGGATTTCCCTACACGCCTGCCAAAATCCCTACGAGAGTTTCCGCCACCGCCGATTTTATTCTGAGACAGCACGGACAATAATTCGACGCATGGAATCAAACGCCGTGCATCGAGACGCTAAGCTTGCTGGCATCTGCCTCGTATGCGCGAACCCAAGTTCGACAGGAGACGCAGCATGTTCCCAGTGAGCGAAGATCGATCCATCGTCAAGCAACCCGAAGCGCCAGCACCGCGCCGCACCTTTCAGGTCGCGGATATTTCCGAGACGCGCAAGGCTTCGCGCTGTTCGACCTGCTCTATGCAGCGCGTCTGCATGCCGAGCGGGCTCTCATCAGATGAATACGAACGGCTTGATGCGATCATCTGCTCGACCCGAACCGTGCGGCGCAGCGAGACACTCTATCGATCCGGGGACGCCTTTCAGAGCGTCTATGTAGTGCGAAGCGGTTGCTTTAAGACCATCGTCATGCACCGTGACGGCAACGAACAGGTTACGGGCTTTCACCTGGCAGGTGACGCGCTCGGGCTCGACGGCGTGAGCTCGGATCACCACGGGTGCGACGCAATCGCGCTCGAAGACAGCGTCGTCTGCATCATTCCCTTCGACTTGCTCGAGCTGCTGTGCCGCGAGGTCAAGACGATTCAGCACCACGTTCATCGACTGATGAGCAGCGAGATTGTGCGCGAATCCAACCTCATGATGCTCCTCGGAACGATGACAGCCGAGCAACGCGTCGCGGCTTTTCTGCTCAACATTTCGACGCGCATGAAGGCGCGCGGCTACTCGCCTGCGCAGTTTCTGTTGCGCATGACACGCGAGGAGATCGGCAGTTATCTGGGCCTGAAGCTGGAAACGGTGAGCCGCATGTTCTCCAAACTGCAAAAGGCCGGCGTGGTCGATGCACGTGGCAAGGAAGTGCGGATACTGGATCAGGCAGGGCTCGAACGCGTGTGAACGACGCGTGCGAGTATCGCGGCTCGTCATCCGGCGACGCGCAGCACCGCTGCGCCCACCACGTGCCCTTTGCGCAAATCGGTGAGTGCCTCGTTCGCCTCGGCGAGCGAATAAATCTGGGTCTGCAAGCGCAGCGGAATGTCGGCCGCAAGCTGCATGAACTCCACCCCGTCCGCTCGCGTCAAATTGGCGACCGACACGACGCGGCGTTCACCCCAAAGGAGCGAGTATAGAAAGGACGGGATGTCGCTCATGTGGATGCCGCCGCAGACGACTACGCCGCCCTTGCAAACCGCCCTTAAGGCAAGGGGCACGAGCTCGCCGGCCGGGGCGAAGATCAACGCGGCATCGAGTTCGTCCGGCGCGCGTTCGACGCTGCTGCCAGCCCAGTCGGCACCGAGGTGCAATGCAAGTTGCTGTGCCGCAGTATCGCCCGGACGCGTAAAGGCGTAGATCGTCCGGCCCTGATGACGTGCAAGCTGGGCGACGATATGCGCCGCGGCGCCAAAGCCGTAGATGCCGATCCGCCTGGCGCGCCCTGCCATGCGCAAAGTACGGAAGCCAATCAGGCCCGCACACAGCAATGGAGCTGCTTCGACGTCGGAGTAGCGCTGCGGAAGATGCAGGCAGAAGTGGCTGTCCGCGACCATGCGCTCGGCGTAGCCGCCGTCAAGTGTGTAGCCGGTGAAGCCCGGCGCATCACAGAGATTTTCGCGTTCGTCAACGCAATACGAGCAGTCGCCACACGTGTGCCCTAACCAGGGAACGCCGACGCGATCACCGACCGAAAAAAATTCATGCACGCCCGGGCTGACGGCGGTTACGCGCCCGATGACTTCGTGTCCAGGTATCACTGGGCGCTTCGGATGCGGCAGCTCCCCATGGATGATATGCAGGTCCGTCCGGCACACCCCGCACACGGTCACGTCAATGAGCAACTGTCCCGGACCCGCGACCGGTTCTTCTACCACTGCCGCTCGCAGGCGCGCAGCCGTTCCATCGTAGATCATGGCACGCATCATTTGGCTCCCTGCGCATCACGTTCCCGAAGATTCGCCTCACTGGTCGATAGCCGCTCCTTGGCTGAGTGCGCCTGCTTCCACGTGCCCGCAGGAGTGCCTCCACCGCTGAATCGGAAGTATCCGCTGCGAAGCAGGACCGGTGTGCATCCGACGCTTGTCAACAATTGTTCCGCTGCCCCTTCAATAACTGCGCGGTTAATCTCGAACGCGCATTGCAAGTCGTCCTCTCGCGAGGACGCTGCGCCGAAATGTTCCTCGAGCGCTTCCGCGGATATGGTGCAGTCAATGCGCCTGCCGTCCACTAGCGCCCCGAACATGAGCGCGGGTTCATCGGCGAGATACGCAGGCGGCTCGGGTAGAAACCTGATGTTCATGATTGCTTCCTCGCAGAGGTAGGCTCGTACAACGCTCAGTGTTTGTCGTCGGCCTGTGAGCGGCGTTGACTCAGATCAACGATCGGAAAAGGGGGAGCCGCATGATCATCGTGTCCTCACATATTCCACTCATCATGCACACTCTTCCTCCCCACGCCCACCGCGCGCGACATGTCGCACTCGGTGCGCTTCTTGCCGCACTGCTGCTCGTCGCGTCGCGAGCGCTTGCCCAGCCTGAACCGAGCGCACTCATCGACCAGCAGCACTGCATGTTCTGCCACACCAACGATGCACCTTTCCTCGCTCCGTCGTTTCAGGAGATTGCCAACCGTTACCGGGACGATCCACGTGCGCGGATCATGCTCGAAAACAAGCTGCGCGTTGGCGGTCGAGCCCATTGGGGAAATATGGCCATGCCCTCGCCTGCGGAGCGTGGCGGCCCACTCTCGCCTGAAGACGCACACACGTTAGTCGATTGGGTATTGCGTCATTGATCCTTTCCAGGAGACTGTTATGCGTATCACCATCAAGCTCGACGCTTTCAATCAGGATGCCGATTCGGCGTATGCCGTGCTGTGGCTGGATAAGGAACGCGGACGCTGGTCGCGCGAGGCGCATGAGCGCATCGAGTTGCCATCATGGGGAACATGTGAGTTCACGCAGGGTGGCATGCTGCTGCGCGGCCCCGGCACTTCTGCTGCTGTCGCCATGCTCGAGGGCCTGGGGCTCGCCGCGCGGGAAGCGGCGTTCGGCACGCCAGAACTCATGACCGCCCAGCGCGGACGAGCAGTAGTCTGCGGCTACGGCGAATCAAACGCGTCTCATGTAAAGAACGCTGGGTATTGGCACATCCAATGCGTCGACACCGAGACTACGATTCCTGAACACGAGATCTTCTCAGACGAGCCCGACGTCTCGCGCGAAGGAAGCACACAGGTACGCGATTCCGGCTCGCTCGCAACGTAAGCCGAAGGTCGATCGATTTCAGGTCGACGAGAAGCGCATGTGTTGAAGATAGCGCATGGCATTATCGAACGCTTGATGAATCGCGACGTCGACATCGGGGTCCGTGGCGCGTTCAATGGGAATGAGATCGAAATCACGCGTCACAAGATCAAGCCTGGCATCATAGCGTCGCCCTCCTGACTGATCTAGATATGCTTCTATCGTCAGATGGCAATTGGCGATGTCCTTCGCGGCGCGTTCGAGCCTCACGAGCTCGACACCGGCTGCACGTTCCGCGTCGTTAGTACCGACAAAGCCCTGATAGGCGATCTGCATGCCGAGACCCATGATTTTCCACTCCCACTGAACCTCATCGTAGCCAGCTTCCGCTTCGAATCCGGCCTTCTTCGCCCGTTGCGACGTCAACCCATCATCCACTATCGATGCATAACCGATTTGACTCACGTCAAGCCATGCACGATCATGCAGCATCGTCCGCGGGGCCTTCATTTGGCGCTAGGACAAAGCTCCGAAAATTCATCTCGATGCTGCGGATCTGTTCGGCACATTGCGCGTAGAGCAAGCCAGGTCCGCCGTCCATGCCATACATGCCCTTGCACATACCCTTGAGTCTGATGTGCGCGCGCTCTCCATCTGGTCCCACTGGCGTACGCGTCGCCCAAAGATAGACCACGCCGGCTTCCAGCGGCCGTCCCGTTTCGATATTTGCATCATCGGCCCGGCGGATGCGAGTGGCGGAATGTCGTGCAATGTATTGTCGTGTGCGAATCCAACGCTGCGCGCATTCGTCATTGCCGGAACAATCTATGAAAGCGAACTCTCGCGCCTTCATAAGCGCGGACTCTGTCTGCTCGAATTGTTTCCAACGCGCATCCGATGCGCATGCTGCGAGGCCGAGTAGCAACACTGTCCCGATGTTCCCCTTCCACATTTTCTACTCCGCTCCAGTTCTCTTCGGCGACGATACGACGATACCGGCGCGCCACCGGTCGACGATTGATCTGGCTCAGCAAACTGCACCGTCGGCGACCCGATTCATCTCAACTTGCGCTTTGCTTCGACATCGTTCGCGCCATGCGCAAGAAGGTCGTGCAACAGGCGCAGGTCGTCACGAACGCCGGCCACTTCCGCCTCCAGCCTCTTGATGTCGCGGTGCATGTCACGCCGAAGCTGCTTTTCTTCCTCCCCGATAAAGAGTGCCGCGATACTCGCAAACGTGAGCGACAGCATCCCGTAGCCCAGCAGAACGATGAACACCGCGAACACGCGCGACGCGGGTGTCGTTGGTGCGATGTCGCCGTAGCCGACAGTCGCACTGCTTTCAAACGCGAGCCACAGTCCGTCTGCGTAAGTGTGCATCCGCGGTTCCAGCCAATAGAAGCCCGCGCCGGCGAGCAACACCAGCGCGGCACCGATCGCAAGGAGGAGCAAAAGGCGATGAGGGACGAACAACGCACGCAGAGTCAGGACGATACGCAGCGCGAGCGCACCCATGAACGAAAGCCGAAGCACCCATTCGAGCGTGGACCACGGCACCGCCCCGCCGAAAACGCTCGACAGTGCGGCCAACGCGAGCGCGGCGTCCAGCCCGTTACGACATAGGAACGTCGACCGATGACGAGTCAGCGTGACCATGCGAGCGAGTACGCCCACGCAAGTCAGCCCCGCCAGCGCATATAGAGAACGTGCGACGACAAGTGCGATGGCAGGGCCGCCGAGTTCGATGTAAAACGCCGGAACGACCAGCAGCAGCGCGCCGGACATGGGCCAGCGTAATCGCCGCCAAGCGCGTATCGCAGCAGGCGAATCATGTGGCTCGACGCCCGGCGAGTAGAGTGTGCGCAAACAATGTCTCATGTCGCGTTCCTGTTGTTCCAAAGCGGATGCCGTCCGGGAGATTGAGGTGTATCGCTCAGCCTTTCATATTCTGACGGCCGCCCCTTTGACGTGAATCACGATTCGTGTGCGCGTGATCCTCCGATGACACCCTGGCTCGTTGATTTGCCTCAATTGAGCGTCGTATGCGCACGTTAGAGTCATACGCTCCACCGACCGATGAGCGAACATCCATGCCTTCACGCCTCATGTGCAACAGGACCTTCGATGAAATCGCACCAGGCGATTCGGCTTCCCTGACGCGAGTTGCGACTCAACAGAACCTCGACCTCTTCGCGGCAGTAGCCGGCGACGCCGATCCAATGCTGCTCGATCCCGCGCTCGCGACGGACCGATCACTTGGACATGACGTCACGCATGGTATGTGGGTCAGCGCGCTCGTTTCATCCGTGCTCGGCACCCAGCTGCCGGGACCGGGCACGATTCAACTACGCCAGACACATAAGTTCCGCCACCCGGTCACCTTGGGAGACACGATCACGGCGACCGCAATCGTGCGCGACTCGTTCGCCACCCGCCGCATCGTTACCTTCAATACGCGTTGCACGAATCAGAACGGAGATGTCGTCCTGCTCGGGACGGCCGTGGTTATCGCCCCGCTGCACCGCGCGACATGGCCGGCAGCGCCTGGAACGGACATCTTCGTGCGCCAGCACAGTCGTTATGCCCACTTCGTGCGGGAAGCTCAGGAGCGTTCGCCGCTACGCACGGCGATCGTTCACCCATGCTCACCGGAATCGCTCAGCGCTGCCATCGAGGCTCGCGATGAAGGTCTTATCGACCCAGTGCTGATCGGCCCGATCGGCAAGATCCGCGCCGCCGCCGACGCAGCGCATCTCGACCTGTCGGGCATTTCCATCCAAGAAGTCGAGCATAGCCATGCGGCAGCAGCGCGCGCCGTCGAGATGGGCGTAACAGGTGAAGTCGCGGCCCTGATGAAGGGGAGCCTCCACACCGACGAATTGCTACGGGCCGTCGTCGCAGCGGGCTCCGAGCTGAGAACCGACCGGCGCGTAAGTCACGTTTATGCGATGGACGTACCCACCTATGCCAAGCCGCTGCTCGTGACCGATGCGGCCGTGAACATTGCGCCCACACTCGAGCACAAGCGCGACATTTGCCAGAATGCCGTGGACCTGCTTAATTTGCTCGGCAATGAACGTCCGCGCGTCGCGGTGCTGGCCGCCGTCGAAACTGTCAATCCGAAGATGTCAGCCACCATCGACGCCGCGTCCCTCACCGCGATGGCGGCTCGCGGCCAGATTAGCGGCGCGACAGTCGACGGACCGCTCGCCTTCGACAACGCGATCAGCACGGCTGCCGCAGCGAGCAAGGGCATCGTTTCGCCTGTTGCGGGCAACGCCGACATCCTTCTCGTCCCGATCTGGAAGCCGGCAACATGCTTGCCAAGCAGATGTTATATTTCGGCGCTGCCGACGCAGCGGGCCTTGTACTCGGTGCGAGAATTCCGATCGTCATCACGAGTCGCGCCGACAGTCTGCGCGTGCGCCTTGCATCGATCGCTCTCGCCAAACTGGTCGCCGAGCGTACCGCGCAAAAAGCCAATTCGTGACCCTTTCGCGTAGCTAATAGCGACCGGACAAGGTGCCCAACGCTGCTTCACGTCTGGGAATGTGAGCGGATCAAAAGCACTGGACATGTCGAATATCGCAAGAATGCTTCCGCAACGCTGCCTAGAACCAACCGCCGAATGCCGGTGTGGCCGTGCGTGCCCATTACAACAAGGTCGCCTTGCGTTTGCGTCACAAAACGCTGAAGGCATCGCGCGACCGAATCCGTGGTGTTTTGCGTTTCCAGCAGATATGTCTCGCATTCAAGGCCCGCCGCCTGAACGCGCCCGCATGAGCGGTCGAGCATGCGGCGCGCGACGCCGAACACCTCGTCGCGATAGCTCACCGGATATGCCGACAGTGCCCCCGCGTCCGCGACGAACACTGCGTGGACCCTCGCTTGCGAACCGCTTCCGAAGCGGATCGCTTCGTCCAATGCGCGTTGCGACGATTTGCTTCCGTCAAGTGCGACCACGATGTTCTGGTACATGATCTCTCCGTTCCCCTTGAGCGGCTCACATGGCCCGTTCGAGATTGTCGATTCGCACCAACCTGCGCTCGATACGATCCACGAGGATATCGATGAAACGCTGTTTCTATTGCGGATCCATCCTGACCGTGACAGCGCAACGCGCGATCGGCTGCTTGCCGGCGAGCTTGGTCATCTCGTGAAAAGCCTTGGCATCGCCTCGCATGTGCTGTGTGCAGAAAAAGCCACGTGCGGCAGCTTGCGTCGGTGAATACTGAGCCATGCGCGTACCGGCGCGCTGACCGTACCCGCCCATACCGGCGAGCCGACAACGACCACGTCGTACTGCGAGACATCGTGGCGTGCTGCATCGATAGGCACACTTCGCGCAAACACCGCATCGACGAGCGAGCGCAAGTAGCCCGACGGCCCCGAACGATCGACCGGTTCGGTGATGACCTCGAAGTCGGCGCGTAGCCACCCCGCCAATGCCGCGCCTACGGCACGCGTTGTGCCACTTCTGGAAAAGCAAACCACGAGCACTTTCGACATGTGCGTTCTTCCCACGCCATTCATGAAACCTCGATGATTACCTTGAGTGCGTGTGTGTCAGCCGCGTGTCCAAATGTTTCGTACGCGTCGAGCATGCGATCGAGCGTGAAGCGGTGCGTGATAAGGCGCTTCGGATCGAGGCGACCGGCGCGCACGGTCTTCAGCAGCATCGGCGTGCTGACGGTATCGACCAGCCGCGTGGTGATGCTGATATTGCGGTCCCACAGTGTTTCCAGATGGAGGTCCGCCTTTACGCCATGCACGCCCACGTTGGCGATGGTCCCGCCCGCCGCAATCAGCGACTGGCACAGCTCGAAGGTCGACGGCACGCCGACCGCTTCCACCGCGCAATCCACCCCCGCGCCCTCGGTCAGCTTCATGACTTCGGCAACCGGGTCCGCCCGGGCAGTGTCGATGCATGCGCTTGCGCCAAACGTGCGCGCCGCTTCGAGCCGATGCGTGTCGCGATCGATCATGATGATCTGCGCCGGTGCATAGAACTGCGCGGTGAGCAAGGCCGCAAGGCCGATCGGCCCCGCGCCGACGATCGCAACCGTGCTGCCGGGCGCCACGCGACCGTTGAGCACGCCGCATTCGAAGCCAGTTGGCAGAATGTCGGAGAGCATCACGAGCGACTCTTCCTCGACGCCGGGCGGGACCGGGTAGAGGCTCGTGTCGGCGTGCGGGATGCGCACGTATTCGGCCTGCGTGCCGTCGATCCTGTTGCCGAGAATCCAGCCGCCCGTCGCGCAATGCGAGTACATCCCGCGCCGGCATGCCTCACATTTACCGCAAGACGAGATGCATGAAATGAGCACGTGATCACCCGGCTTGAATGCGGCAACTGCCGCGCCGACTTGCTCGACCACGCCGACACCCTCGTGTCCAAGCACGCGGCCGGGGTCGCAACTCGGCACGTCGCCCTTCAGGATGTGCAGGTCGGTGCCACAAATCGTTGTACGTGTGACGCGCACGATTGCATCAGTGGCGGACACGATCTGCGGCACCGGACGCTCGTCGAGCGACTTCTTTCCCGGGCCGTGATAGACGAGTGCTTTCATTCCTGAACTCCCTGGCGGATGAGATCGAGCTGACGGGGCCAATGTAATCCCGTCGTTGTTTCGTCGATTGACCTGAGTCAATTGAGGTCGTCGCTCCGATAAAGCGCAGTGCCGTTGACTTGAGTCAACTGCGCCGTGTGGCCGTATTTCTAGACTCGGTGTCAGTGAAAACCCAGCGCACGTGTGCGCATACGCAACGCAACTTCGACTCAAGGAGCCATGCGATGAGCTACAGAACCATACTCGTGCACCTGGACACCAGCGTGCGCGCGCACCCCAGACTGGAAACCGCATTGCAGCTATCCAAGCGCTTCGGCGCGCATGTCAACGGACTCTTCGCGGTGTTCGAGCCCGATCCACGCGCCTTCAATATCATGGCGGGCACTGCCGTGTATTACGAGCAACACGCCAGCACGCGCGCCGAACAGCGGGGAGCGATCGAGCGGCTGTTTCATGCGGAGATCAAGCGCGCGGGTGTGTCGGGCGAATGGATTGAAACGCAGGAACGAGCGAACGATGCTGTTCCTCGTTTCGCGCGCTGCGCGGATCTCGTAGTCGTCAGCCAGGATGACCCGACCGATCCGGAGTCTTATGTTGGCGACCACTTCCCCGAGACCACCATCCTCGCCTCGGGCCGACCGGTCTTGCTTATCCCGTACACGGGCTTCTTTGCCTCGGTCGGCAAACACCCGATGATCGCCTGGGACGGCAGCCGCGAGGCATCCCGCGCTGTACATGACGCCCTGCCCTTTCTGCAGATGGCCGAGCGCGTCTCGATTGTGAGCGTCGATACGTCCACGGGGGAAGCACGCGACGACCGCATCCCCTGCGCGGACA
Organism: Caballeronia sp. NK8; assembly: GCF_018408855.1. Classification (GTDB taxonomy): domain Bacteria; phylum Pseudomonadota; class Gammaproteobacteria; order Burkholderiales; family Burkholderiaceae; genus Caballeronia. The sequence continues at coordinate 657,671 of NZ_AP024326.1, forward strand.
TAGCGGCCTGCATTGCGCGGCATGGCATCAAGACCGAGGTCTCGTCGGGCGGCGTTACCTCGGACGCAACCGTAGGTGAACTGCTGCTCTCCCGCACTGCCGATTTGAATGCGGACCTCGTGGTCATGGGTGGCTATGGACATGCGCGCTGGCAGGAGCTTGTGCTTGGCGGCGCCACGCGCACCTTCCTCGCTTCGATGTCCGTGCCGGTGCTGATGTCTCACTGATTCACAATGCGCAGGAGACCCCACCATGTATCACCGCATTCTCGTACCGCTGGACGGTAGCGCCATCGCGAGTCGCGCACTTGACGAAGCGCTCGAGTTGCCTCATGAGACCGGCGCGCAAATCCAGGTCCTTTACGTAGTCGATGCGCCACCTGTGTCCGCCAGGGCGAGCCCTCATTGCTTTCAGGACTTTCACGATGCTTATGCGAGGGAGGGCAACGCAGTTTGTGCCGAAGCCGCGATCCGCATGGAAGAAGCTGATTTTCAGAGTTCGACACGTGTGGCCGAAGTAAATCTTGCTGACGACGACCTGGCACAGCGTATCGCGACGAGCGCAGGTGAGTTTGGGGCGGATCTCGTTGTGATGGGCACACACGGCAGGCGCGGCTGGCGACGCATCATGCTCGGCAGCGTCGCCGAACGAGTGGTACGGCTGGCGCCCTGCCCCGTCTTGCTGGTGCCAGCAAGAACACACATATGCGATCAGCAAAATACGCGCGGAGCCTCGCTCCGAAAAGCCGCTCGCAACCGCAATCTTCCGACGGAGACGACATCATGAGTTGGAAAACAATTCTCGTCCATTTGGACGACAGCCAGCGCTGTAAGGCTAGGACCCAGTTTGCGCTGGACGTTGCGCGACGCTTCGATGCTCACGTTATCGGGCTCTATCTGGTGTGTCAGGACGTGGTTCATCACCTGTGCGATCCGGCCGAACCGTTGCTAAGCAGCGCCTATGAAGACCTCCGTCGAATTTCACAGGGCAACGCTTGCGCTGCGTTCGAACATGCCACGAAGTTGGCGGGAGTCAATTCCGAGTGGCGAGCGCCTGCGGGTTCCGTGCTCGGTGCGGCGATATTGCATGGCCGTCACGCCGACGCGATCGTGCTCGGACAGGATGATCCCGATGGCTCCGCCGCCTTCATTGCACGACACTTTGTCGAGGACGTCGTGCTCGGCTCCGGTCGCCCGGTGATACTCGTGCCGCGTGCCGGTGACATCAAGACACTCGGCGAGAACGTAGTCATTGCCTGGGACGACAGTCGTGAAGCAGCGCGCGCAGTGGCAGACGCGTTGCCGGTTTTGCGTCGTGCGCGTTTCGTCGAAGTCATGACTGTCGAACGTCATCGAGATGATGAAACACCGGCAGGCATCGAGATTTCTGCCTATCTGGATCGACAAGGCGTGCGCGCGAGCTTTTCCTCGACACCTCGCGTCCGCGGCGATAGCACCGGGTTGACGTTGCTGGACAGAGCGAACAGTGTGCACGCGGACATGCTGATCGCCGGCGCCTATGCACATTCGCGTGGAATTGAACGCGTGCTTGGCGGGGTCACCCGTACCCTGCTGGAAACATCCACACTTCCGGTTCTGCTCTCACATTGAACGGCAGCGAAGTGACGCCCGGCTCTTAGAGGCTCCGCTTCGCTAGTCGCGTGACGTTGTTGGAATGACGTGAACAGAACAATGACGATCGTTTTACTAATCGGCGTTTCGCCAAATCGTGTACTGAACAATCGCGACTATGGCGACGATGATGACAAGCACTGCGGTACTTACTAAGATCAGAATTTTTAGCATAGCGTCAACTCTCAAAGCATTGCATCGAACGGCCAAATTACGACGCGCAACACCGAGACCGGTTGACACAGAGCAAACCTTCCGCTTTTGGTGAAAGATCTAGCTCTTCTGCGACGTGCCGAATACTTGCTAGACGATAACGCAAACTAAACTCACAGTTTTGCTCCTTCCACGAAGTGGAAGTGCGCGCGTCATCATGGGTACGGGCGAAGACGCTGACGGGACACTTGTCGCGGTACTGCGTCGGTCGTCCACGATTGTCTTTCAGCAGCATCTCCGCGCGGGGAGCAGGATCGACGTATTGTCGAGCGATAAAGATCGTGTTCACCAACTACATGGAGACGGCAGCTCATGCTGCGGCGAAGGCGGCGGGCGCAGACTTCTCACGCGCCAAGACGCTGGAAATCCAAACGGCTATCGATCAACAAAAATGGCCAAGATTTACTCAGTCCTTATTCGAGCGAGTGGTGTGAGAAGCGTGAGCGTCACACCCTCGCCCTGCTGGCTTTCGATGACCAATTCTCCGCCGATTTGCATCGCCCGCTCGTGCATACCAATCAAGCCGAATGCATCGACTCGAGGCGTGGCTATGGCTGGGAGGCCATCGCCATCGTCGGCGATGGAAAGGCGACAAAAAGAGTCAGTCGTTGACAATCCCACGCTCACTGTTTTGGCGTTCGCATGCCGGGCGACGTTGGTCAGCGCTTCCTGCACAACACGGTAGAGCGAGATAGTAGCGAGCTCGCTGAACCGCTCGATGTCACCGTCGACTGCGAGCCTCACTTCAATCCCATAGCGCCGTGCAAAGCTCTCGGTAAGCCATTCAAGCGCAGCCTCCAGCCCCAAGTCGTCGAGTCCGGGTGGTCGAAGGTCGGCGGCGATGCGGCGCAAGGAATCAGCCATCGCATCGATCTGAGCAGTGATTTCCTTACCTTGCCCGGCAAGCTTGGCTTGATCGGCGGAGAGCGCCATTTTCAGGGCAGACAGGCGCTGGCCCAGGTCGTCGTGAAGTTCGCGGGCGATCCGCTTCTGTTCGGCTTCACGCGCGTGCTGGATGAGCGCAGATCGCAACTGCAGGCGTTCGAGTTCTTCCAGTCGTCGCCTTTCGGTCATATCACGCGTGACCTTCGCGAAGCCCTTTAATGCACCATCGGAACCGATGATGGCCGTGATGATGACGTTCGCCCAAAACCGGCTGCCGTCCTTGCGCAAGCGCCACCCCTCGTCTTCGACCTGTCCGCGCGAGCGCGCTGTCGACAGCAACTGCTCAGGCTTTCTATGCGCAATGTCCTCGTCGGTGTAAAAGAGCGAAAAATGGCGACCGATTACCTCAGCGGGCGCGTATCCCTTGATACGCTCAGCGCCCGGGTTCCACGTCTGGACGCATCCTGAGGCGTCGAGCATGAAAATCGCGTAGTCGTGTACTGCCTCAATGAGAAGTCGATAGCGATGCTCGATGTCGATGACGCTTTTATTCAACCATCGGTCTGAAGAAAGCGATGACAGGTCTGTTGGCTGCATAAGGTTTCCCATCATCAATTCCCCTTCAACAATCGCGTTCGAGCGCCTTGCTGAGAAGGGATTGATGCAGTTCAGATGTCTCCGCCATAGAGCACTTTGGCGGGAGTAAGCACAGACAGACCGCCGGCCGAAGTTTTGCTCGATATGACCCCGTAAAAGCCACGTTTTGTTTCTCATTAATCTCGAATGAGTGCACACGCGACAGGAGTATCGCCAGGTATCTAAAGAGCCGGATTGCTCGCGATGAGCGGACTGTGTGAACTCCAAAGGACCTTCCACCTACAGTCTAGGTGAACAAATATGCCACAAGCGTGTTTTTCCGACAGCTCACTGATCACGACGCGTGTTCCTTGCGTCCATCCTCTTATCCGAAATGCGATGCACACATCATATCGCGCTCGTGAAGCGCGAGTCGTCATCGATTTCGGTTCCGACGGACCGGTTGGAGTCGAAGAGTGTTGTCCGTCCATCGCACTCGTCACCCTTCATCGCGCTTGTCGCGAAAAGCGTTTCTCATCCATGCTCGAGGCGATGGTCAGACTGCGGGCACCCGGGCGTTATGAGACGCGAGCCGCTCCGATCGCTCTTTGGCGGAGTGCCGTGTCTATCGGCAAAGAACGCTACGCTGACGCCAAGTCCTTGACCTTTCAGACCCGTTTCGAACCTCATCTCGCCACCGCATCGAGCGGCAATACGCGCGACAATAGATAACCCCAAGCCGCTACCACTTGTGGTCGCCGAAGAGCCCCTGAAGAATCGGTCCGAAAGACGGCCCATTTCTTCAGGACTGACCCCGGGCCCATCGTCGCGGACGGTCAAGCGAACAGCCTCGAGACCCATATGCAGTTGAAGTCGACGGTGCCCGCGGTCTTTCCGTACTTGATCGCATTGTCCAGGAGATTGTCGACAAGTACGCGCACGAGAACCTTATCTGAATGTATGTCAGCTCGACCGTCGCCTGTGATTCGAAGGCTTATAGACTTCTCATTCGCAAGATGGCGCCTGAATGCTATCGACTCGAAAATCACCTCGCGCAGCGCGAAACGTGACGGTTTGACTCCAGCTTCCTCATCAAGTCGTGCGAGCAGCAGAAGTTGCTCGACCAGATGCGCACTACGGTCTACCCCCATGACAACGCACTCTAGCGCCTGCCGCTGCTGAGACGCGTCAGACGAACCCATCGCCACTTGTGCCTGGACCTTGATTGCTGCGAGCGGCGTCTTGAGTTCATGCGCGGCATCAGCTGTGAACGTACGCTCTCGCGCGAGCGAAAGCCGTAGGCGCTCAAGGAGGCCGTTCGTTGCGGTCACGGCTACATGCAATTCGCGTGGCGACTTCGACATTTCAATCGGCCGAAGATTGTGGCCGTCGCGCGCCTGCACCTCTCTGGAAATCGATGCGAGCGGGCGCATGCCAATTCCGATGCTGAACCAGACGAGCGCCATCAAGACCGGCAGAGTCAGAAGCACTGGTCGTGCACGAGCAGCAACACCGCTTACCAGGTCGCTGTGCTCGTTCGCAGGCTCCATGAGGCAAATCGTGCGTCTACTTTCGGAATCCCGCGCCGTGTACAGGAGCCACCTGCCGCTTTCCGTATCCACCTTGGTGACGACGTAGCGAGAATAAGCCATGAAATCGACGACCGGGAAATCGCTGCTCCGCGCAATGGTTCCCCAATTGTGGTGAACTACGTGAAAACGCACGAAGCGGTCACCATAGTCCGAATCGTAATTAACAGAATGAGAATCATGAGCAATTTCGTTACAGGCGTCGATTCCGTGCTCTGCAAGCTGTTGGAGATCGGCAGCATCCAATCGAGCAAGCAGGGGAACCAGCTGAATCAGCCGGGTTTCGTCCCACTGCGTGACTTCGTGACGCGCGGCGTAGAAGCTCCATGCGAACATCGCGAGCCACGACAACCCGACACTCAAGAGAACTAGCCACATGAGGCGACTACGGATGGAGGGTTGGCTTTGCCTCATGGCGTCTCCATCACGTAACCTACGCCACGAATCGTCTTGATTGCTTCCGGCCCAATCTTCTTCCTCAGAGTCGAGACATGCACTTCGATGGCGTTGCTCTCGATCTCTTCATCCCACCCATAGATGCTCTCTTCGATTTTGGACTTCCGCTGCGGCTCCCCTACATGAGAGAGGAGATGCACCAGCACGCCAAATTCGCGCGAGGTAAGCTGGACGTGCGCCTTGCTCTTCGTCACGGTCATCAACACCGGATTCACGACGAGATCGCCCCCGAACGAGTGGCTCACTCGCGCGATTCTGGGACCGTCGCACGAGCGCGCGGCAGCGTGACACCACCTCTCCCAGGTCGAACGGTTTGCCAAGGTAGTCATCGGCCCCCGCATCAAGGCCCGCAATTCGGTCGGCCGTCGTGTCCTTGGCGGTAACCACAAGAACCGGGACCGGATTCCCCTGCGCACGCAGATGAGCGAGCAAACTCATACCGGACATGCCCGGCAGGCCGAGATCGAGCACCACCATGTCTTAGCGCGTCGTTGCTAGTGCGAGCTTGGCATGCTGGCCATCCTTCGCCCAGTCGACCGCGAACGATGCATTGCGCAGACCGACCTCAAGGCCTTTACCAATCGAGCATCATCTTCGACTAATAAGATTCGCATAGGATATCCAGACGGTAGACTACGTCATTGAAGTGCCCGTAGTCTATGCGCATCCGATGCTCGCGAGGAACGCAGTTTGCTTTAAGGTTCCCTTCAGGTGAAGCTCGCTAACATTGCAAACTTCGTTCTCTTCAGAAGGCGGACTCAACGTGGTTGAGAATCGTTCGCAAAGTTACGTTCATGGCCCGGTCGCCCGCGTGCTCCACTGGCTCATCGCAAGCCTTATCCTTGCTCAGTTCGTCATTGGGTGGACCATGCCCGATGTGCACCGCGACACGTTGCCGTCGGGTGAAATCGCCTGGCATCTGAGCGTGGGAGCTGCGATCGTTGCGGTCATGTTGATCCGGATTATTTGGCGCATCACGCACACGCCGAAACCGGCTGAACTGGCACCTGCGTTGGCTCTGGTGTCGAAAGCGACTCACCTGCTTTTGTACCTTTTGCTTATCGTGGTTCCGCTGGCGGGATGGGCCAATGCGTCCGCGCGGGGATGGATGGTCAATCTTCTGGGAATCGTGCCGTATCCAGCCCTCGCGTCGAAGGGGTCTTCCGTTGGTATGACACTGGGCAATATCCACAGCGTGCTCGCATGGGTGTTGCTTGCCTTAATTGCGCTACACGTTGCTGCAGCGCTGTTCCACCGCTTCGTGCTTCGAGACTCGGTTCTGCAGCGCATGCTCTGAGTCAAAAGCACGCGTCGATAAGACGGAGCCTTTACGCATACACTCTGGTTAAAAGTAGCAACAGCATTTTACGAACGGGCGATCAGTCGAGCAACGGTCGCCCGTTCGTGCATCTTGCCGTCGGATAACCATTAGAGCAAGCAGATGTAGAAGTGTTTTCATTCTCATTTGAGATCGGAGCAACCTCGCAACGTCTAATCCACCTGACTCGAATGGATCATTCGCGGTCAGCTCGAGGGGAGAACAAAATGGCTTCAGCACAAGAGCTCAGAAAATTTCAAGCACATCTCGCAGACGAACTTCACAGTGCCGCCATCTACGAGACCTTGTCACGAGTAGAGTTAGACAATGCACGCAAACAGGTGTTCAGCGAACTCGCGGCGTCCGAACGCATGCATGCCCGTGTGTGGGCGGACAAGCTAAAAGCAAATGGACGGCCTACGCCTTCCAGGTTCAATGCCAAAACACTCTTGATGAAGGCGCTCGTCCATCTCGCGGGGCCACGCCTGGTTCTTCCGTCGATCGCTGCAGCCGAGTTCGCCGACCGGAACAAGTACGCTGGCAACCCGGATACTGCGCGCATGTCTGAGGACGAACAACACCACGCGAGCGTCGTGCAAAAGATGGCGAACGCGGGGAAGCCTGCCGCTCAGCAAGGAGCGGATATCGCACAAGCGGAGTCATGGCATCGCGGCGTCGCATCTGGTAATGACCTGCGTGCGGCCGTACTAGGCGCGAACGACGGACTCGTCTCGAACTTTTGCTTGATTATGGGTGTGGCGGGTGCCGGGAGCGACAACAAGGCTATCTTGCTTACGGCGCTCGCCGGATTGATCGCCGGCGCCTGCTCGATGGCCTTGGGCGAATGGCTGTCTGTCACCAACGCACGCGAACTGGCACAGGCGCAGGTCTCAAAGGAAGAAAGCGAACTCGAACATAGTCCAGAATCAGAAGAGTACGAGCTTGCACTCATCTACAAAGCGAAAGGGTTGAGCGCGGAAGAGGCCACGCGTGTCGCCTCACAAATCATGCAGGACAAGGACAAGGCATTGGACGCGCTGGTGCGCGAGGAACTGGGACTGGACCCGGCTGAACTAGGCGGCAATCCGTGGTCCGCTGCCGGCGTCTCGTTTTGCCTGTTTGCCATCGGCGCCATTTTCCCCGCCATGCCGTTCCTTTGGTCGACAGGTGGAACGGCAATCGTCGAGTGCATCGGTTTCAGCATGCTCGCACTGGCGGCCATCGGAGTCTTCACCTCGCTGTTCAACGGTCGCAGTGCTGGATTCTCAGCGGTTCGGCAAATACTCGTTGGCCTGGCGGCAGCCGCGTTTACATTCGGCGTTGGCAGAGTCCTCGGAGTAGCAGTTGTCTCATAAGGTGTCCCATGCTTGTCTGCTGCGCTTTACTTTTTCAACGTCGCGACTCTATGCCACGTTGGGTCATAAGCTCTAGGCATCGCTATGCATTGCCGCTTACGGCTTCCTCGTTGCTCAGCGCCTCATTCAGGGAGGTAGTAAAAAAAACGCTGCGATCCGCGACACATCTGGCTTACCCTCGGACTACGTGCCACGCGGCTCCCCAGCGCGCGCAGCGCCACGTGGCTGACTCGATCGCCACGCTGCGCTGGTGCATCGCTGCGCACGTCGCTAAGCGGCTCCAGCGATGCCCATTCTGCAGTTCTGCCTCGACATATTTAATGACACAGTAAGACTAGGGCGGCATTGGCAAGGCTCTTAGGTGGACGCGATGCTGCCAGTTGCTATCGGTCTTGGCGAGTGTCCCACACCCGCAAAATAGCAATCGTGCTCGGTTCTTCAGCGTAAGCGGGTAGGACTTCGTAATGCAACTCGTATCGACCAGCGAGGCAGACCCCGCGGTGCACTTCTCGCGCCGGCGGCCCGTCATAACCGTCAAGCTCTTCCCCGAGACGATGGAAATGATCTTGTCCTAGGCGCTCCGCTTCGTCGAACAGCGCGTTGACGATCCGACGCGCCGTCGCGCCATCATTGAATTTCTTTACGTGTTCAACGATCAGCGCCATGTCGGACATCGCTTTACTGGTTGGAAGTACTTTAACGGTCACGCTTTGGGCACCGGTTGTTCTTCGTCCGTTCCAATACTGTTGGCCCAAGCGCGGGCTTGTTCCATTGATACCATTCGTCCGGCGCTTACGTCGTCTAAACCTTCTTGAATCAAACGGCGCTTCTCCGCTTCACGTGCAAGAAACTGAACTAATGCTTTCTTGACGATCCATTGACGAGGTCGCTCGAGCAACTCAGACAGGGCATCCACTTCCTGAGCCAACTCAATCGGCACCTGCGCCGTTAGCGTGCGAGTCTCAGCAACCATGATTTGGCCTCAATTATCATCAGCAATAGAATTTATTGTAAAACAATAATCTGTAGGCTGCACGGGCGACCGCATCGTCAGAGTTAGGTCGGATGTAACCCTCAACTTGTCAAATTTAACGTAACTGTTTCTATCAACTTTTCGCAAAATGCTTAACTTGCGCGATGCGTCGGCCATGGCATGTATGCCTGCAAAGCGACGCGGGGCTTTGCCAAGATGGCGACCTGACGATGGATGGAGCAAAACGGCGGTTGTTCTACCACGTGGTAGACAACTCCCATAAATCGAAGGCGCGACCGGGGAGTCCGACGGCAACGAGGACGCGCCTGACCCGGATGTTTGGGTCGACTCGGTCCCGGCTCTAAGCAGACACTGAACCTTTGGCGAATCGCTGCAGCCCCGGCAAGACGGTAGGTTTGCCAGTCGCCGGACATGTACGTGATCGAGATTATCAGTTTTCCATTCGTGGGCCTGTTGACCGGGCGGCGGCGCTTGCTGAGGCAATCCAACGGCTAGGTCCGCTCGCAGACGCGCTTTTCAACGAGCAAGGCGAAGAACAACTGAAGCTGTTGCTGCGGGCCGTCACGCCCGTCGTTCCGGTGCCCGAGCATACGCTTCGGGAAGCGGCGATGCGCAAGGCTGGGATGAAGCGCGTTCTGGAGGCCAGTGACTGGCTGACAGCGGCACAGATTGCTCAACTGGCAGAACTGAGCGGCAGCAACCCAAGCCAACAGCCGAATCGCTGGAAACACGACGGCATGGTCTTCGCCGTTGACATCAATGGAAAGGATCACTTCCCCGCCTACGGCCTGGATCCCGACAGGAAATATCGACCCCGGCGCGCGATGACAGACGTGCTGAAGGCTTTTGGCAACAGCAAGGACGGCTGGGCGCTCGCCTTTTGGTTCGCATCGGTCAACAGCTATCTAGGGGGCGCCCGCCCGCTGGACGTATTGCAGTCTGATCCGAAACGCGTGATCGAAGCGGCGGAGGCTGAGGTCGAGGGCGTCGTACATGGATGAAGTTGTCACGGCGACGTCAGGACGCTTCTTGCCGTCGCCACCTGATGATCTGAATGTCTTGGTCAAGCGCACGCGATGGAACACCTTTCGACTGATCCATCGCGTGCATCATCGGCAGTATGCGGGCAACGCCTTCAATCCCGGCATCAAAGGAAACGCTCGGTTCAGCCCCATCAAAACCAGCGCGGGACACCCTATTCCAACACTCTACGGGGGCACCACGGTCGAGTGCGCTGCAATGGAAACTGTCTTCCATGACGTTCCCTATGCTCCGGGCCTGAAAACCTACGAGAAGCCGAAGCTCGAGACGCAGCGACACACCGTGCTTGCTCCGCGGCGCGACCTTATTTTGGCGGACCTGAGCAACGTTCCCCTGCGCAAGCTCGGCATCGAGCGCTCGCAGCTGATCGATACGGAAGCAGATTGCTACCCGTACACCCGTAGCTGGGGCGCAGCACTGCATGACCAGTGTCCGGATATCGACGGACTCTGTTGGGTCTCACGTCAGCATGACCGGAAACTCGCCTTGATCATTTTTGGCGATCGGGCTCGCGTCGAAGATCTTACGCATCTCGATGGACCTACCCATTTGACGGGCGATCTGAACCTCTACAGCTTAATCCTTTCCCTTGCTTTGGAACTGGGCGTAAATCTAGTCGAGAGGCCGTTATCGAATGGTCCAGGCCTGGATTGGCGAGTGAGGGTCCGGAGATCTTCAGGCTCTACGCACTCGCCACCGAGCTGCGACTGTTCAGCAAAAGCGCGTTCAAGATACGACTTCCCCTCGTCACACCCTCACGCGGAAGCGGTGGAGTTCGTATCGGCGAATGCTTAAGAAGTTCGCTCCAACGCCGATATCTAGTCATGGAACCGGACCGCCTCCCTGCCCCTAGCGCTTATGAACTATTGCTGACTGACGCTGATCTAGTGCATCTGCGCAGCGTCATTTCGATGGACGTCGCCGACCCGAACCGAGTCTTTCGCTCTTCTACTGGCGGCGTCGCGTCGCTCGGCTTCTGGAGACGCGACACCTCCTACCAGCACAGCTAGCCGCTGCTTCTTCGCTGCTGGATATGATTGAGTTGGCCGACCCTGGTGTTCGGCCGCTCGCAAAGGCTAGCTGAATGGCGGTGTAACCGTGCGCGACGAGGCATTAACCGATTGCACAAAACTTGGCAGCGAGCTTCCAATACGCTTAAATCAGCACCGCTCGAACGCCGGCGTGCGCCGCTAACCTTAGTTGACTGAATTCCCCAGGCATCCGCCAGCGACGCTATCGCCCTCGACACGTCGCCTATCCTGGGATCCTCGTTGTGCCAGCTCGAGCGCGTTAATTCGTGGCATGCCCTAAGAGCGCCTAAGCTGAGGCGCAACAAAGGTGTCGACGCCTTGTCGGCCATTGCGGACCTTCGCTGGTTACGGACTGTGTGGATGCACCCAGTCCGTTTGCGGTCATTCGCCGGCTTGCACCGCTGAACCGCACGTCGGCATGCGCGAATGAGTCTTCTCGACCCCGAAGCAGACTTTCGAGCCGGCGACTGTCCGACGGCACATGTCCGATGCATAGCCGCCATCCAACCGCGCTCCCTCGCATCGACGCACCCCATTGGACCGGGCCTACGGCGAAGACCGCTACATGCTCAGCCCGTGGCACCGTCAAAAGATACCGATTCTGTGCTCACATGATTGCGCTGATCTGCCAAGGTACGAATTCGTTTTGTCCGTAGCCATGCAGCTCACTGCGAGAACGGGTACCTGAGGCGACATCGAGTAGCAATTCGAAGAGCACTTGTCCCAGTTGTTCAATCGTCGCTCGTCCTTCCAACACTTCTCCGCAGTTCAAGTCCATATCGTCGGCCTGTCGTTGCCAAAGTGCTGTGTTGGTCGCAAGTTTGACGGAGGGCGCGGGCGAGCAGCCGTAAGCTGAACCACGTCCCGTTGTAAAGCAGATAAGGTTCGCACCGCCTGCTACCTGGCCCGTTGCCGACACAGGGTCATAGCCTGGCGTGTCCATGAAGACAAGGCCGCGTGCCGTGACCGGCTGGGCGTACTCGTACACTTCGGTCAGATTGGTCGAACCGGCTTTCGCGATGCCTCCCAGCGATTTTTCAAGAACGGTCGTCAAACCGCCGGCCTTATTGCCTGCAGACGGATTGTTGTTCATTTGCGCGCCTAGTCGGTGCGCATAGGCTTCCCACCAGTTAATTCGATCAACGAGCTTCCGACCCACCTCTCGCGTTTCGGCGCGGCGCGTTAGTAGGTGCTCGGCGCCGTAAATCTCAGGCGTCTCCGAGAGAATCGCAGTGCCACCGTGTTGCACCAACAGATCAACAGCAGCCCCCAGCACTGGATTTGCCGTGATGCCAGAGTATCCGTCAGATCCTCCACATTGGAGACCGACCTTGAGATGACTTGCGCTGACCGGCTCGCGCCTCACATTGTTTGCGTCGGGCAACATGCGCCGCACCAGTTCGATACCTTTCGCGATCGTCTGCGTGGTACCACCGCTATCTTGGATCGTGAACGTCCGCAAGCGGTCGTGTTCTCGAAGTCCCTGCGTCTTAAAAAGTCGCGAGATCTGATTCGTTTCACAACCGAGACCGACTACCAGTATACTTGCGAAGTTCGGATGGCAAGCATACCCCCCAAGCGTGCGCTGCAGCATCGCAAGACCATCGCCTTCAGAGTCGATGGCACAACCGGAGCCATGGGTAAGGGCGACGACACCATCGACATTCGGGAATGCCGCCAGTTCTTCGGGATGGATGTCACGGCGAAAATGATCCGCAATGGCCCGTGCAACGGTGGCGGAGCAATTGACCGAGGTGAGAATCCCGATGTAGTTGCGTGTGGCGACACGACCGTCTGAGCGGATAATGCCCTGAAAGGTTGCGGGCTCGTCCGACCGTACCGTCGGACGCGCCCCCTGACCAAATGCATAATCCCGCGCAAAGTCGCCCATCGCGAGATTATGGGTGTGTACGTGCTGCCCTGCGCGGATGGGCTGACTCGCGAAGCCGATCACTTGGCCGTAGCGGTGCACCGCCTCGCCCTGACCGATGTCCCGCGTCGCTACTTTGTGACCGGGCGGAATCAGTCCCGACACCGTCACCGCTTCTTCGTCGAGCACCGTGCCGGCAACGAGCTGTTCGAGCGCGATCACGACGTCGTCGGCAGGATTGAGCCTTATCACACGAACCGACATCGACGCGGTGGATGGCTTTAATGTGTCGGCACTATTCAACGACATGGCACTACTCCTACTTTTTCAGGAAAGGCCGGCCGCGCGTGACCACTTTGGATTCGCGCGGACGGCCGGAAGCGGTGATGGGACGATACTCAAGCACTCAGCCAGCGCTCCAAGGCGTTTTGCAACGCGTGTACTCGAGTTGATAAAGCGTCGTATCCGGCGTTGTTGCCCGCGCCTCAGGCAACGCCGCCAGTCCAGAAACGAAGCGGTCGACCGCTGAACGGACATAGTCCGCCCGGCACCCTTCAACTAACACAATCCAGGTCGGTACCTGAGTTCCTTCTGCGCGCGCCTTCTTCTCCGCGGTTTCTACCTTGCTGATTGCTTTGTCGGCAAGACACAGATGCACGCCAGTGATACCTGGCAAATCCACGAGCGGCGGCAGCACGCGCTGACGCAAGCCCTCCACTACCTGAGCCCCCGCATCCAAAGGCACGTCGAAGCGCGCAGTGATGACATAGGCACCTTGGCCGACGCCGTCCGAGTAGGCGACGTGACAGATTGAGCGCGCGACGCTCCGGAAAGAGGCGACAACCTCCTTGGTCCACGGCGTCGGCGCATTTAGCCGAGCAAGGTAGTCTTGCGCGCCAAGCACCTCAACCGTGTCGGCCTCGTACAAATTGAAGTACTCGGGGCCTGCATCCAGGGCTATGAAGCGCCGACCGCGGCTAAACCCAGGGATGCCGGTACGTTCGGGCATGTGCTCGCGGTTGTGCCACTCGTAGAATTCATCTTTCGCTTCCGCCAGCAGGTCATGCCAGATTGCGACAACGCCCGTTCCAGCAAGGCTCATATTTCCTCCATTTAACAAAATCGATCGTGCTTAAAGTGCCGATGGGTATTCGCTGCGGCCCCAGGCTGCGCCGAGAGTCTCCACGTACGGCACAACGTTTTGGGCCTGCGTTCCGAGTCCGCTGCCGCCGAGCGTCATCGTGTCGCCTGCTTTCAGGAAGACGGGCGGTTTCTGACCGAGACCTACACCGGGAGGGGTTCCCGTAATGATCACGTCGCCAGCCATCAAAGGCATGAAGCGGCTGAGATACGCCACGATATGCGCGACGTTGAAGATCATCGTCCGTGTGTTGCCGGTCTGACGACGCGTGCCATTGACGTCGAGCCACAGGTCCAGGACCTGCGGGTCGGGAATTTCGTCACGCGTTACCAGCCACGGTCCAAGCGGAGCGAACGAAAATCCGCTTTTGCCTTTGGTCCACTGGCCTTCACGTTCGAGCTGATACGCGCGTTCCGAGACATCATTCGCGAGGCAGTAACCCGCCACATGGTTAAGCGCGTCGGCTTCGTCGATTTGCCACGCCGGCTTGCCGATTACCGCGCCGAGTTCGACCTCCCAATCCAACTTCTCCGCGTCTGCGGGCAAAACGACCGGATCGTTGGGGCCGCTGATTGAACCCGTATGCTTGTTAAACACGACAGGTTCTTGCGGGATCGGCGTGTCGGTTTCCTCAGCATGATCGGAGTAATTCAGCCCAATGCACACGAGATTACGTATATTGCCGACGCAAGCGCCGAGGCGTGTGCCAGCTGCAACGACGGGAAGACGATCTAAATCAAGTTTACTTAGTTTTGCAAGCGCGCTTGGCGAAACAGTCGTTCCATCAATGTCGTTCACGATGCCGGTCAGATCGCGGATCGCGCCGCTCGAATCGATGATACCGGGGTGCTCATGACCAGGCTGGCCGAAACGGACGAGACGCATCTAGTACTCCTATCAAGACAAAAAAGTAATCGGCAATGTGCCGAGGTCGCCGAAACCAACACGTAGCTCGCAACCAACTGGCAGTTCCAGCGCTCCCGTGTACGACCCGGTGATGACGGCCTGACCCGCGTGGAGTCCAACACCGCGAACACGGAGGAAATTGGTGAGCCACACGATCGGCGCCAGCACGCTGCAATCAGGATGGCGGCCAGCGAACGTGACCGGTTGTTCTCCGGCGCGGGTCCAACTAACGGTGAGTTCAACGGGTAAATCGGCCGGTGTCGCGCCTTCGCGCAAATTAACGCGGGGTCCAATGACAAGCCCGGCATTGAAAAGTCCGTCTGCCAGCAGTTCAGCGAACGTGAGCGATTCGGGATGCGAGTAGCGGCTGCCCAACAATTCGAGCGCGAGATACGTTTGCCCAAGCGCGTCGAGCACTTCGGCTTCGCTATAAGCGTCGCGCCGTGGGGGAAGATCGCGGTTCAGTACGCAAGCCAGTTCCGGTTCCGCACGCACGGAGGCACGCGGAGGACCGATCATGCGGCATACATCGTTCCGATATATCTCAGCTTCATAGATGGGCGCGGCGATGACCTTGCCAGTCTGTGGAAGCGCGCATTTCCATGCGCCGGTTCGCCGACCAAGCTGAGCACTGACCTCTTGCTGGATTGCGAAACCTTCATCGAGGGTCGCAGGCAGCACTTCGGAGGGGAGACGCTCGACGAGCGCGTTTTTTTGGCGCGCTGTCACAAGGATACCCGCCGCCCGTTCGCGCCGACCGACGATAGTCTCTGTGACCTGTGTTGCAACTGTCATCGTCATGCCGCCTCCCTGACGTTAGCCCCAACGCTCTGACGCGGGCATACCGCGCCTAGCTTCGAAGCCGCCTCGTCGCATACGACGGTTAGGCGAACCCGTTGCCGGCACTGCGCCGCCACCTGTTCGAAGACCGGCGGCACCTGCCCCCTTAAGCCGAGCCCACGCAAGTGCTGCTGACTGAGCGAGGAAAGCTTCCGAGGCGGACGGTATGGCATTGCGTGTTTCTCCTCTTCGGCCCGTCCTTCTTCGCACAGCTGAGTAGACACGCGACGGGGTGGGCCGTTCTCCGGGTTGAGCTCGGCGCCGATGAAGGACGTTCGCGCATGAGGCGCCTTACGTGCGAGAGCTTCGATGCTCCCGAGCGACCGGTTAGCTGCTGCCTTGACAAGTTTCATGGTGTTGATAACATTGTTCTTGATGGAACGATGTTACAACAATAGAGAGTATGTGCCGGAAAGTCAATCTGAAACGGAGACGAGTTATGGATCGAAGCACCTCTGCCCAGCCGCGTCGGGAGCGCCAGTCAAAAATTGCAGCGGCCAGCGGCTGGATTGGGTCAGCACTTGAGTATTACGACTTCCTCATCTACGCGACTGCAGCGTCATTGGTCTTTCCGCAGCTTTTCTTCCCCGCTGGAAATTCCACAGTGGCGATCATCGCGTCACTGGCGACGTTCGGTGTTGGCTATGTCGCCCGTCCAGTAGGCGCTATGGTGCTCGGCCACGTCGGCGATCGCCACGGTCGGAAGACGGTGTTGATTTTCTGCATGTTCCTAATGGGTATTTCGACGATGGGCGTGGGACTCTTGCCCACGTATCAGCAGGTCGGCGTCTGGGCGCCGGTGATGCTCGTCATTCTCCGGCTCGTTCAAGGGTTCGCCGTTGCAGGAGAGCTTTCCGGTGCCAGCTCCATGATTCTTGAACACGCACCGTTTGGTCGACGCGGCTACTTCACAAGCTTTACCATCCAAGGGTCTCAAGCTGGGCAGCTCCTGGCGTTTGGGGTCTTCCTGCCCCTCGCGCATTTCATGCCAAAAGACCAATTCGCTTCCTGGGGCTGGCGCATTCCGTTCCTGTTCAGCGTTGTCGTTATCATTGTTGGTTACATCATCCGCCGCCAGGTTCGCGAAACCCCGACTTTTGCCCAGGAGCGGGCTCACGGTCAGGTTCCCGGCTCACCCGTCGCCGAAGTCCTGCGACAGAATTGGGGCGATGTTTTGCGCGTCGTTTGCATGGCGCTCACCGCCGTCGTCGTATTTCTCGCCACGGTGTTCGGCACTACGTACGCGGTACAGCCAGCCTACGGCATCGGCTTTCCTGCCGGAGTCTATCTCTGGATTCCGGTTCTCGGTAACGTCTGCTCGGTCATACTGATTCCCTTCGTTGGCAGTCTTTCAGACAAGATTGGCCGAAGGCCGCCAGTACTTGTCGGCGCCTTAAGCGCCGGCCTGTTTTCCTTCGGCTTCCTCTACGCGATCAGCATTCACAACCTCTGGCTCTCGCTAATTTTCTCAGCGCTCATGTGGGGCATTGCCTACCAGGGCTTCAACGGAGTGTTCCCCAGCCTGTTCCCAGAACTCTTCCGACCGCGGGTGCGCGTGACGGGAATGGCCATCGGACAGAATGTCGGGACGACTTTGTCGGCGGTGATCCCCGCACTTTTTGTCGCTGTCGCGCCCCCTGGGTCCACCAACATCCCCTTGAAGATCGGTTTCCTCACATTCGGCATTTGTCTCGTTGCCGCGTTTGCCGCATTCACTACTCGGGAAACTTACCGCCTCCGCCTCGACGATCTCGGCGACCCCAACGCTATTCCTGTGCCAAAGGCCGAATATGAACGCCTGCGCAGACAATCGATGGGCGCGACGAGCAAGAATGGCGCTGAATCGGGGTTTGTCCACAAAGTCCGCTCTTAAGCCGCCGCCGGCCGCCCGCCCGGCGCAACCGCTGCTAGCAAGAACAAGAACTCGCCGTCGATGAACACCGGAACGTCGGCGCTGGACGCCGGTTCGAAGGTGCGCAAATTCATCGCCTCGTCGCACGCCGGGGGATCGGTCATCGATGAGCGTAGCTTGGATCGCGCGATTGCCCCGCAAATCGATAGCAGTATCTCAGGAATACTAACGTTCTCGGTTAGTCAGTGTATTGGCTTAACGCGTGTCCGAGGTCATTAGCAAGTCCAATACCCAGAGATGTTCAGGTTGGCAAATCGGCTTTGATGCAATGGAGACGGAACCGGCGACCATTAAGAGCGCGCTTACGGCGTCGGTGCCGACCTCGTTAAACAGACGTAACTCGCTTTATTCACAATAGGAGACGCAATGAGGACTTTTCACGTGACCAAGGCCGTCGTCGTCGCGGCAACGGCATGCTCAGCCGCTGCGCCGGCGTTCGCACAAAGCAGTGTCACGCTGTACGGCATCGTCGATGATTCGATCGTCTATCAAAGCAGTCAGACCTCGCTCGGTTCTACGAGTGGCGGCCGCTCGAACGTCAAGACGGCGTCGGGCATCTGGGCGGGCAGCCGTTTCGGGCTGAAGGGCGGCGAGGATCTGGGCGGCGGCACCAAGGCCATTTTCCAGTTGGAATCGGGCTTCAACATCAACAACGGCGCGCAGCAATACACGAACGCGATGTTCGGCCGTCAAGCTTGGATCGGTCTGACGAACCAGAATTTCGGTACGTTCACGTTAGGTCGCCAGTACACGTCGTACTACACGCTGATGGCGCCGTACAGCCCGACGAACTGGCTGACCGGCTACTTCGGCGCGCATCCGGGCGATGTGGACGCGCTGGACACAATCTACCGCGCGAATAACTCGATCGTCTATACGTCGCCGCAGTTCTACGGCGTGACGGTCAGCGGCTCGTACTCGCTCGCAGGCGTGCCCGACAGCGCATACCGCGGCTCAACGTGGTCGGCTGCGATCCAGTATCAGCAAGGCTCTGTCGGTGCTACCGTTGCCTTCATGCGCTTAAACAACTCGACTGTCGGCGGCGGCGTCTACGGCGCGGATTCGACCATGAACTCGGCTGGCCAGTCGGGCGTGTCGGCGGTAACGAACGGCTATCAAGGCGCGCAGGCGCAAAATCGCTTCGCGCTCGGCCTAGGCTACGTATTTAACAGCGCGTGGGATCTCTCGGCGACGTACACAAACGTTCAGTACATCCCGGGAGTGTTGTCCAAGTTCACCGATGAGCAAGTCTTTAATACCGCTGGCACCGTGCTGCACTGGAAGGCTACGACGGCATGGGACTTTGCTGCCGGCTACAGCTACACGTGGGCGAGCAAGGCGAACGGCATCGACAACGCAGCGTCCTACCACCAGTTCAATCTGTCCCAGTACTACGCGTTGTCGAAACGTACCGGCTTCTACGCATTGGAAGCCTTCCAACGCGCGAACGGCCGCACGCTCGGTACACCGACATTCACGGCAGCCGGCGCGGTCAACCGTCAGATCGACGCAACTGCGACGGTAGGCGACGGCTTCCAGTCAACTCCGTCGTCATCGCGCAGTATGTTCGCAGCAGGCGTAGGCATTGTTCACCGCTTCTAAGCCGGCGGAAGTTTTTCTTAATCGCGACGTCCAAAGGAGGCCGGCGACTGTTGGTCCACCGTGTAACCGGGGGCTAACCATCCCTGGATATCTGCAAGCCCGTTACGCAGGAGGAGCCCGCAGCGGGCTTCTCATGCGTTGCCCGTTTCCTGCCCCTCTCTGCACAGGATTACCTACTGACACATGTCGGATGAATTCGGCATCTTCAAGCCGCCTGGTTGACGTCCCTATCGATGCTCTGTCGCGGCCAGACCGCTCCCAGTTTCGTGGACGATTCGCGCAGTAACGCATGAAAGGCGTCGTAACGCTCTGGCGGTATGCGCAAGACCGGCCCAGCGATACTCATCGTCCCGACTACCGCCCCGTCAATCAACGAACGCACGGTCACAGCCATCGCGACCACACCTGGCTCCGCCTCCTCCACGACCAGACCATATCCGCGTTGCCTTGTCAGTTCGAGCTCTGGTATCAAGCGCTCAACGCTATTGATCGCCTTCGATGTACCTGCGCCGTTGGGCCGGCCAAGCCCGCCACGCAATGCGACGCCGACTGCGTCGTCGTTCGACATTGACGCCAGCCATACCTTTCCGACCGACGTGGCGTGCAAGGCGATAGGACTATGCATGGACGGCGAATACATCAGCCCAGGCGCCGCGCCTTGAGACGCAGCGAACCAGGCGAGCGTCCCTTCATTCACCACTGTCAGTCGCACCAGTTCATGGCACTGAGCTGCGACTTCATCGAGGATTGGCTGCACTAGGCCCGGTAATCCAAGTCCGTACAGGTATCGCTGACCGAGTAAAGACAGCTTTAATGTCAAGCGGTACTGCGAAGTCTGCTCATCTTGCTCAGCCCAACCTTGCTCGCAAAGCTGCGCAAGCACTCGATGGGCAGGCCCTTTCTCAAGCTCGAGTTCAGCGGCGATATCGGACATTCGCATCCAGCGCGCCTCACGTGCGAGCAACTCGATCGCTTGAAGCGATCGGTCAACTGCTCCCTTGACAACTCTCATAATGTGCGTAATATAGTTCTTACTGGAACGATGTTACAACTATAAAGGATGGCATCGAAAAGTCAATCTACGACGGAGACAAGTATGAACGTTAGCACCCCGGTTGAGGCTGATCGTCAGCGCCAGTCCAGGATAGCCGCAGCTAGCGGCTGGATTGGCTCAGCGCTTGAGTACTACGACTTCTTTATTTATGCGACCGCAGCGTCGTTGCTCTTCCCGCAACTCTTCTTCCCCGCGGGGAACCCGACGGTTGCCATCATCGCATCACTGGCGACCTTTGGCGTTGGTTACGTCGCCCGACCAATAGGCGCGATGGTGCTCGGCCACGTCGGCGACCGGCACGGCCGGAAGACGGTGCTGATTTTCTGCATGTTATTAATGGGTATTTCGACGATGGGTGTGGGACTCTTGCCCACGTATCAGCAGGTCGGCCTCTGGGCGCCCGTGATGCTGGTCACCCTTCGGCTCATTCAAGGGTTCGCCGTTGCAGGAGAGGTTTCCGGTGCCAGCTCCATGATTCTTGAGCACGCACCGTTCGGTCGGCGCGGCTACTTTGCAAGCTTCACCCTCCAAGGGGTGCAAGCCGGACAGCTGCTGGCAGCGGCGGTCTTCTTGCCGCTCGCGCATTTCATGTCGAAAGAACACTTCGCCTCCTGGGGATGGCGGATCCCATTTCTCCTTAGCTTTGTCGTTATCGTCATGGGTTTCATTATTCGCCGTCAGGTTGACGAAACCCCTGCCTTCTCTGAGGAGCAGGCTCACGGCGAAGTACCTTCGTCACCAGTCGTGGAGGTCCTCCGACAGAGTTGGGACGATGTCTTGCGCGTCATTTGCATGGCGCTCGTCGCGGTCATCGCGCTTCTTGCTACGGTGTTCGGCGCGGCATACGCAGTCCAGCCGGCCTACGGAATCGGCTTTCCTGTGGGCGTCTTTCTTTGGATTCCGGTTCTTGGAAACATTTGCTCGGTCATACTGATTCCCCTCGTCGGCAACCTCTCTGACAAAATCGGCCGCCGGCCGCCAGTTCTTGCCGGCGTGCTCAGCGCCGGGGTGCTCTCTTTCGGATATCTGTACGCCATCAGCATCCATAGTCTCTGGCTCACAATGGTTCTTTCCGTGCTGATGTGGGGCATCGCCTACCAAGGCTTCAATGGTGTGTTTCCGAGCCTTTTTCCAGAACTCTTCCGCACGCGAGTGCGCGTGACAGGAATGGCCATCGGACAAAACGTTGGGACGACGCTCGCAGCACTGACGCCCACACTCTTCGTAGCGGTCGCGCCTCCCGGCACCGCCAACATTCCGCTGAAAATCGGCTCGCTAACGTTGGGCATCTGCCTTGTGGCTGCATTCGCCGCTTTCACGACGCGGGAAACTTACCGCATGCGCCTCAACGACCTTGGCGACCGCAAGGCGATCCCGGTCCCCAAAGCCGAGTACGAGCGCTTGAGGGGCGAAGCGATGACTGGATCAATCAAAACTGCCGATGCGCAACATCTCGGAAATCAGGTTCGTTCGTAGCCGTTCCCGGCTCGGTGCAACTAGGCATCACCGAAGAAACAATGCGCTCGCGGCACTTGCGACTTCACTGACACGCAGATAGGAAATGCACATGCATAACGAAGACACACCCCGTTACGACGGCCCGCGCGAGCTCGCGCGTTCTCTAAGTGCGTTTGCGCGCATCACCGCGGTCGAGAATCCCTGGAACCAGGAGGGCCTGCGCGCCGATTCTGAGTATCGCGACCTGGGACTCGCAGCGGTAACCAACGGTCGTGTTGGGGCGAAGCACATCCGTGCGCTGAAGCCGTTCACCGATCCTACTGGCTGGCACTGGCACGACATGACGGGGCATTACCTTTATGTGCTGCGCGGATCCGTGACGTTCCGTTTCGCAGGAGTGGAGGGCGACGTGACGCTTAGCGCAGGCGACGGCTTGTCGCAGCCTGCTGGGGTACCGCATAACGTGATGTGGCGCTCCGACGACCTCGAGGTTATCGAGATCAACGAGCCTGCCGTCTACGGGACTTGGGATCTTGAGGTACCCCCAGCGCCCTGGAAGTGACTGTCACAGCCATTTGCCGCTTTTATGACATAGCGTGCTCCCAGCGCATCCGACCGTCGTGAATGGTCCAAAACCGCAATCAACGGATCGCGTAAAAGAGATGCGGTACTCGTCATCAAAGTGGCTTACTACTCTATCCGACACGCCCTTAGGCGCCACATTTCCGAGCAGTCAGGCACGACTGCGCCATCAGCCACCATCGAAGGCCACGCAGCAATGGATCCACATATCACCGGAACAACTCGGCTCTATGGGTTAGTGGGCGATCCACTGACGGCAGCTAAGTCGCCACAATTGTTGAACCAACTCTTTGCTGAACAGCGCGTGGACGCAGTTTGCGTTCCATTCTGGGTGAAGGCCCAAAACCTTCACGCCTTTGTCAGTGGTGCGCGAGCGACGGGTAATCTCTCGGGAATGCTGGTCACCATGCCCCATAAGCAACGGATGCTGGAATTTGTCGACGAGCTAGATTCAACTGCTCGTCAGGTTGGCGCACTCAACGTCATTCGGTGCGAGGCGGATGGACGTTGGGTTGGCGCGATATTCGATGGCGTTGGATGCGTTCTTGGAATGCAGTGGGAAGGCAACCATCCTGCGAACAAGTCTGTGCTTCTCGTCGGCTCAGGAGGCGCGGGAAGCGCAATTGCATTTGCGGTCGCGTCCGCAGGTGCTAGCAGGCTAACCATTTCCGATATCGATGAACATCGGGCGACCGACCTCGCGGCAGCTGTTGCTGCCGAGACCGGCTGCGACGTAGGTTCAGGGCCACCCGATCCGCAAGGATTCGAGGTCGTCATCAATGCCACGCCGCTTGGCATGAAAGTGGGTGATGCCATGCCGGTCGATCCGGAGCGGCTCGCGCCTGGCGCGATCGTCGTCGACATCATCAATGCGTCGGAGCCAACTCCGCTCCGACGCGCCGCGCAGGCACGCGGCTGCCGCACACAGGACGGGGGCCCGATGCATCGAGGGCAGGCTGTCTATGCACTTAAGTTTCTAGGATTCGATTACCGCCCCGAGGGGCGATCAACACCGGATCCGCGATAAATAGGTATTTCAAAGGAGAATACGCATGAGAGTTGCTTTGCTGGAGGTCAGCCATTGGCATGTCCCGCTCTATCTTGATGCGCTTGAAGCGCCCGGAATTCAAGTGGTCGCCGTGTCGGATGCGGAGCATGTCAAGGGCGAGGCGATTGCCGCACGATTCGGAAGCAAGCTGTACTCGTCGGCCTATGAATTGCTTGAGCGTGAAAAAGTCGATTTCGCGTTCGTGTTTGGACGGCATTCTGAGATGCCGGCGCTCGCGGAGGCCGTGATCGCGCGTAACATTCCGTTCGCGCTTGAGAAACCGTGCGGCATCAACATGTCGCAGGTTACCCGACTTCGCGAACTCACCGAGCAAGCGAATCTCTATTGCGCGGTGCCACTGATCTTCCGAATGAGCGAGTTGCTCAGTTCGCTCGAAGATGCGGAGGGCCGCATACCGTCTGACTTCAACTACATGTCGTTCCGTTTCATCGTTGGGCCGCCCAATCGATACGAGGCGGCCGGCGCCGGCTGGGCCCTCGATCCCCTCTATTCAGGAGGCGGATCGACAATTAATGTTGCGACTCACTTCATCGACCTGTTTAGATTGCTCACTGGCAAGGAGGTCGCCCGAGTGTCTGCCACCATGAACGCAAGAACGCATCGAGGGGCCGTTGAGGACTATTCGCTGCTGACCATGCAAACCGAAGACGGCGTGATTGGCCTGGTGGAAACGGGATATAGCTTCCCCAGTACCCTAGACGAGCAGCGCGAATTCTCCTTCACGCTTGCATCCGATCGTATGTACGCGAAATCCGGGCCCGACCGGATCGAGATTCGGGACAGAAAGAACCCTTCTGCCGGTACCCGAAGCCGCCGTCTCCAGCTCGAAACTGACATTTACTACCCGCTGTTCGTCAAGCGGGTGCTCACGGAATGCCGCACTGGCGCAACGCCAATCGCGTCGTTGCGCGACGCAGAGCTCATGATGCAAGTCATGGACGCGGCCTACGCGTCAGCTCGTCAAGGGGGCGCGCTTCAGACCCTCGCGCCGATCTCGAAGTGACGCATCGGTCGGATCGCACGCTAATGCTGCAAACCACACATTGCAATGCGGCCGACTATCCTGCGCCGTACGAAGGGGACTGGATCGCACGAGATTTCCGTTTCCACACCGGCGAGGTGATGCCAGAGGTTCGGCTACACTACCGAACCATTGGCGACCCGTCCAGTGAGCCGGTCCTTGTCCTTCACGGCACGACGGGCACTGGGGCTAGCATGCTGACACCCGGATTCGCGGGAGAGTTGTTCGGCCCCGGGCAGCCGCTCGATACAACGAAGTATTTCATCATCCTTCCGGACGCCCTAGGAGCGGGTGGATCGTCCAAGCCGTCCGATGGCCTGCGCAACCGATTCCCGGCTTATAACTATGACGACATGGTCCTCGCACAGCACCGGCTACTGACGGAGCACCTGAGCATCAGGCATTTGCGCCTGTTGATCGGTAACTCGATGGGCGGCATGCACGCTTGGATGTGGGGCGTGCGGTATCCGGATTTTATGGACGCGCTCGTGCCAATGGCGTCACAACCGACGGAAATGTCCGGCCGCAATTGGATGCTGCGCCGCATGCTCATTGAGATGGTCCGAAACGACCCAGAGTACCGGGGCGGCAATTATAAGAGCCAGCCCAGTTCGTTGCGCCTTCTCAACGCGTTTTTTTCGCTGGCCACTAACGGCGGGACGCTCGCCTGCCAAAAGGCAGCGCCGACGATGGAGCTTGCCGACAATCACGTGGATGCGAAATTGGTCCAGCCGTTCACGTTGGATGCCAACGATTACGTATATCAGTGGAGTGCCGCACGCGGCTATAACCCGGCACCAGGCCTGGAAGACATTGAAGCTGCCGTCCTCGCCATTAACGCCGCCGACGACGAACGCTATCCGCCGGAGACTGGCTTGATGGAGCGCGCGATGCAGCTTGTGCGCAACGGACGGCTGTTTCTTATAGCTGCGAGCGAGGATACGTGCGGCCACGGCACCAATGGGCTCGCTCGGTTCTATAAGCGCGAGCTGCATGAATTGCTACGGACGGCCCCGCGCAGAGTCGGAGCGTAAGGCCTCTACGGACCTACCTCTGACCTCATCCGAACCGAGCCGTCGTTCGTTGGACTTGAAAGTCCGCTGCGGAAAGTACAACGGTCGCTGCGGTAGGCCTCTCGTTGCAGCGTCGACCGTCGCAAAATGGCCGAGTTGGGGCAGTGCCGCCCGGAATCTGCTCGCCCGGGACCGGCCATTGAGTTATGGCGGACGAACGGCGACCTCGACGGGCTGCTTGTGGACCGACTGCTGCCTCGTCAGCCTGCGGGACGTCCAGTTGAAGCGTACTTCAACTGGACGTCCCTGCGGGCGTCAAACGCGTCAGAGCAGAGCCGTTTTCGCAATTAGTTGACGCCTCTGCATCAACGTCTCAGCCCCCAAACTGACAGTTTCCGGCCTAAGTCGGGCGTGACGCCGCCGGCAATCCGCGGCGCGTGCTTCGGGTTGCAGCAGTCGATGGATACCATTGGCGCCTTTGTCGGGACGCAACTCGCGATTGGGCTAATGCCGTAGTTCAGCGATCGCATTCGGGGGTCGACGAACCGGATCAAGCCCAGTGCAGCGTCGCTTCCTCCCCTCGTCAGCGTGACCGCGCCGATTCCCTCCGGGTAGGTGCTGTAATCATGGGACCACCCCAAGTCCACTTGCTCGACGCAGCGATTTGATACAGATGAATCCATCTGAGGCTAGGGCGCACGACAAGCGATGATTGATCGCAACTTTACGCGGCGCGGTTTGAAGTCTGCCTCCGCGGAAGGCAAAGTTTGATCCGATATTTGAAGGCAAGCGGCCCTGAAATTCTTGGCTATCGACCTCGCTGAGTTGGACGAGTTGGCCAAGGTTCACGTCGGTCGAACGGCATTGGGTGCGCGTGGCGTTGGCATACGGCAATCGATCGCCCAGCGATCCACACAAATCGTCTAACTTGAGGAAACACGCGCCTGGATATACAATCGTCTCTACGTGTATCCAAGGAGCTGATCATGCAGGTCGCAAAATGGGGTAACAGTCTTGCCGTGCGACTGCCTGCGAGCGTCGTCGACGCCCTCGACTTGAAGGAGGGAGACGATATCGAGATTTACGCTCACAACTCCGGCGCATTTTCGGTGATGAGAAAGCCGACCGTTGTACAACGTATCGAGCGCCTGCGGCAATATCGGGGACGTCTCCCCGCGGACTTCAAGTTCGATCGGGAATCGCTCAGTGAACGGGATAGCTCCGAATGACAGTCGCGGCGCCAAACCGATTTGCCGTCGATAGCAATGTCATCGTCTATTTGTTTTCTAAAGATGCTGCAAAGGCTGACAAGGCTGAGGAGTTAGTGGCTGGCGAGAAGTCGAAACCAGTCATCAGCACTCAGATGATGAATGAGGTCACGCTCGTGATGAGCCGGAAAATGGGCGTTTCGTGGCCGGAAATCGAGAGTATTCTGGAAGATGTCGAGGTACTTTGCGAAGTCGTGCCGCTGACTCTCGAAGTTCACAAAGAAGCACGACGCGTCGCAGCGCACTACGAATTTAGGTTCTATGACTCCTGCATTATCGCGTTCGCGCTGCTCAACGATTGCGAAGTTCTCTACAGCGAGGACACGCACCACGGTCAAGTCATTTTCGACCGACTGACCGTGATTAATCCCTTTCTTTGAACACACCAAACAGAGTTCGATCGGTATCGAGGAAAGCATTCCTTGCATGGGGACGCAGTGGGGACCGACAGAGGTTTTGTGCGGGGCAACCCGTATGTTCGGTACCGACTCACGGGCGCCGAGACATGTTCGTGTGCCGAGAGGAGCAACATCATGTCAACGCTGCTACTGCACACTCGAGCGAAGTGAGCGGTGCTCGCTACACGATCTCCTAAACCCTTCTTCCCCGAAACGCGCGCTGCCGACGTCCTCTACTTCTTGTTCAGAGGGAACAGGAGAGGACGACAAATGATCTATTGCAGCGCTTGAAGTCGGCGTAGGCACCTTGCGTCATTACCTCCGCGTCGATACATCTGGATGGCCTTCTGACGATTGAGCGTCGCTCCCGTGCCCGGTGCGCCCCATGTTCCCTCCCAATACAACCCCAAGTTATGTGCGGAAGCCTTGTGGCCGAGATCCACTGCCCGTTCATACAGCGTGCGCGCAAGATTTGCGTCTGCGTGTATGCCCCGGCCGATCCGTGCACTGTCTGCGAGCGCCGCCGCGGCGATGCCACGAAGCCGAGCCTCGGCGGTGTCGTCCTTCATCACATCTTCAAGGATCGCGTTGCCAGTTGTATAGTCCGCGTGTTCGCCGGTCGATGAGCTTGGAGATCTCAACGGAAATCGGGACATCGGGCGCCCTCGCCGCGCCGACGGAATCAATATCGATACTACGTCTCGGGTCGATTATGCCTGATGTGGTCGACGGTATGGCAGATCTAGATTTTGTACGAGAATGTACTTCGCATTACGACCGAGCATGTTACTCAGTCATATGTTGCAATCAAGAATTCAGCGCCCGTGGCGGTTCTCCCAGGCGGCGGTGCCGAAACTTTAGCTCAAGCCCGTTTGCGAAAATCAAAATGCGGGTGCGTGGCGACGACACGTGGTCATGAGTCGTTTCGAGCGGCGCGCCGCAACAACCGCGGGTCAGTTTCCCATTCATCGCGCGCCCCAATCGCGATTTGCGCAAAGTCTGGATGACTCGGGTTGAGCAGATAGTTAGTTTCGGCAGGAACGACCGCGCTCGGCACCGCAAGCACCGCGCTCGTTCGCTTCTGCGCCCACTTAGCACCAATCTGTTGCAGCTCGGTCCGTGCACTGAGCTCTCTCCAGTCGCGCGGCAAATTCGCAGCATCGACGCGCTCGATCAGGGTCTCAGGAATTCGCGCCGGGATCATCACATACCGCGCCCGTAGCGGTGAGTCCTGCACGAGCATCTCGAGGAGCGCAAGCGATTGTGTCTGTGCTGTATATACGAGCGCCACCCCTTTCGGGTTCCACCGCCCACCATAGAGGCGCGCACCTTCGCCGGAAAAGGCGCTATCAGCATACCGCTCTGTCACTACCCGCCATGCCATCAAGGTCATGCAAAAACACCATGCTCGATGCGCCCGAGCGTATCCATCACGCTATCGGCACCAATGTCCGTATCGAGAAGACTGAGCGGAGTAGCATCGCCTAGTGCCGCTGCCGGCATCTTGAGCCACCCGATCGCCAGATCGAGATCTTCGAATACTTCCGCCGCGCGCGCCGCGACACGCGCGAGTCGTAGTAACTTAGCCGACTCCTCGCGGCTGAAAACGCCTTCGCGCTTGCGCCGCGCCAAGGTCCGCTCGGGAATATCGAGCGCCTGCGCCAGTTCTGACTGCGAAATCGCGATGGATTTGAGCATTGAGTCGAGCGCCTGGGAGGAGATGCCGTGACGGACGATATCCACCCATTCGAGGCCCGATCGAGGAGCGCGGCGGAATACCGAGCGTCCGCCCAACAACGAATCTGCCGAAATTTTGTTGGTCACGGTCATAGCACCTCCTGCCATTTGGCATCTATGTTACACCAAATTGGCAGCGTCGGGCGCTGGCGCACTTCGCCGGGCAGAACGAGTTGACCGAGGTCGCGTGCGATTCGTAGGTATGGCGGTTGCGTGACAGACCTCGCAGAGCTAACAACTTTTGGGAGACTGAAAATAGACACGACCGAGGCGAAAGGAATGTTGAACGAGGCGACAGGCAAGGTACAGGAAGCCACCGGCAGCGGTGCCGGCGACGCAATGAGCCAAATCAAAGGCAGCGTCGGGCAGTAGCCGGGACCACTCAAGAGTTCGCGGGCGCAAGGTGGATATGGTTCGAGATCAGACCGGCGAAAATCCGCTGGCCGTGCTGGGCATCGTTGCGGTTTCGAGCTTTTTGCTAGGTTTGCTTATCGGCAGTGCAGGCGCGACGAAGAATTTACTTCGGTGAGGACTCGCTCTCACCCATTGATTCAGTCAAAGGGGTCGCGCGGCACTCGCCGCGCGCCTCAATAAGGTCCACATTTGATTGAACTATCCCCACGCAGCCGAACGGCCTACGCGCAACGCAGTTTGGGTCATCAACCGATCGTGACCGGCTGCTTCAACTTCGAGCGGAGGCCCGTCTGTGGTACCTGAACTCAAAAGATGCGCTTTTTGCTCATCAACCGTCGCCGACATATCCCACCAATATGAGCCGCAGCCGCAAAGGCCGTGAGCGCGCTGGACGGGCCGTCGTCTCACCGATTAGCTGTTGCTAGCGGCAAATCTAAGACGCCCCTTTTCTTCTCCAATTTGCTTAACAATCGCTCGGAAGACCACTAACACCCTAATCCGAGCACGTCCGCAGGATATGATTCCGAGTTCGAATGATTACGTGATTTTTCGTGAAATTAATCGGGGGCCGCTAGGGAGAGCCTTGTCAGGCTTAGACGCCCTGACCCGAAAGTTGCAGAAAAATCAAAATCGACCCCTAAATACCACTTTCTCAAAGGGACGTCAGAAATCTGATATCGGGCTGGCTCATCGCGTCGCTTGACCAAATAGTCGCGGATCCAGCGTAAAGGGTTCTACGCTTATGACCTTGACGCGTGCCATCTCAGGATGCACGGGGTTCAGGAGGAAATTGAATTCACTCGGGCGGGAACCCGCGCTGACGAAGGCGAGCTTCGCCCAAAGGCGGCAGGGATCACAGCCCGAGTAGGCGCAGAAGAGCTCGAAGTCATCGAGCACGGTATGCCCGGGCGACGTCGGTGGTCAGCTCCCGGCCGTCGACGATTATGGCGAGTAATTCGGCGGGGTTTGCGTGGCACATGGCTTGCTCCGAGAACGCTGCCTGTTCAGTCAAGCGAGTCTAGCCAGAACGAATAGACGAATACGAAGAAAGAAGGGCTACTGAGGAGAGTGCCATGGTCGACGCGCATGGAAAGGCAGCATCGAGAACTCGCTTGGTTTTGATGAATGGGCAACAAGGAGGGACTTCCTTTTTCATCAATGGCGATCCCGACTACAGCCCGGGCGAGAGGTCCGCTCTGCCTAAACTGTTGGCGCAAGGCTATTCGATCGTCAGCGTAACTTCTAGCGCAGATGCAAATAGCACGATGTTCGCCATCGTCCTGCAGAATTGATCTGCACTTCTCCTGAAGAATATGCGGATGTGCGTGACAGTGCATTGGAGGCACGACGATCATCGCGTTTGGCCAAATTCGTTGGCCTGCGTTTGCAGGGCGGAGCTGCGGCCGCCGACTGTTCGACCAGCGCCGCGTTTTGCTGCACCGTCACGTCGAGCTGTGCCACCGCACGGTTGATTTCCTTGCGGGGGTTCGACGTCTTTCGCCGTGACGCGAAGGCGCATGGCGACATATCAAGCAGCTCTGCCGCGGTCGCGGCTTCGTTGGTCCTTATCCACTCGACGGGCAAGTGCCCTCCCCGCTTCAACGGCAAGACGCTGCACGTTGGATTTATGCCGCGAACATCGAACTGATCCGGTCGGCAGAAATCGTGATGGCGAACCTCAATGATTTTCGTGTTGGTGAACCAGACAGCGGGACGGCTTTTGAAGTTGGTTTCGCGACCCCTCTCGGCAAGCCGGTGTCGGCCAATCGGTCGAGCGAAGAGTCGCTTGTTGAGCACGTGAAGGCAGCGGCGATCGGGTCCGAAGGCGTTTTTTGCGCCGGCGGCTGCCTCAGAGAGGACTTTGGCCTCAGCATAAATCTGATGCTGGCGTGCTCTGCGCAGGGTGTTATTGGCGGACCGGCCGCTTGCCTCGATGCAATTAGGAGCCTGGTCGACGAAGGCACCCCCGCTCTTGGTGGCTTGGGGTTGGCTAAGCGTTAGCTTTGCTGCAGGGTTTGGGTTGAGCGAACTTCAGTATATCGACTTCTATGCCTGACGATATTTGACTTGCTGCGCCGAAAGAGACGTGCATGCCCAATGGCAACGCGAAGAAGCAACGGGCGCGGACGCCTCGCGTTCGATGACCAGTCGATCGTCCAGCACCGTTCGATGTTCTCGCGGTTCAACGACTATCCAGCTCATCCGGGTCAGCGTGAATCCCGTCCCGATGCCCAAATACCATTGCTGGCATATTCCGGCATCACCTTGACAAACGCACGTCTGCGTATGTTTTGTCATCAGTCATTTTTGCGGACCACACGACGTCAGTCGGTCGGCTTCGACCCCAGCAACAGTATGTCGACAAGTCGTCGCGCGCTCTGTTGCCAATCAGGCGCCGAGGCGACGTTCGAAACGCCCACCAACGCCCGAAGCAGGTCGAGTGGTTCGAGGTCTGGCCGGATGTCACCACTTTCCATTGCTCGGCTCACAAGGGTCCGAATCGCCCCCTTAATCAAGTTGCCCGAGTACTCGAACAGTTTGGTCGGTGTTCCTCCGACGATGGAGTTCAGCGCCGGTGCGATGATTTTCTTTGTCGCAATGTAGTCGACGAACAGCAGCATCCATGCTCGCAAAGCATCGAGCGCGGGAAGCGACTCGGTCAGCCTCCGCTCCTCTGCCGCCAGTTTTTCGACCTCAGCACGATAGACGCTTTCCAGTAAGGCCTCCCGCGTCGGGAAGTGCCGGTAGAGCGTGCCTGCGCCTACGCCCGCTTGACGGGCGACGTCCTCCAGGCTGTATAGAACGTCGCTGCCAATACGCACGCCACCTGCGACTATAAGGCTGCGCAGGTGAAGACGAAAAATATCTCTTATCGGCGTTGATGCCCTCTGCTGTTTTGCCTGCAAGCGTTCGAAATCAGGAGTTTCGCTAATGGCGCGCCGAACCCATACGCCGGCCCCAACGAGCACGACGCTGAGCACAAAGGGAATACGCCAGCCCCAAGACCCGAACTCCTGTGATGGAATCGCAGTCGTCGTGACCCACAACGTGCCCGTTGCTAGCAAGGTCCCTGCAGCTGGACCAATTTGTGCAAATGAGCCATTGAGACCGCGTTTTCTCTGATTCCCGTGCTCGGAGGACAACAGCACAGCAGCAGCCCAGTCTCCTCCCAGCGCCATGCCTTGAAAGAAGCGAAGGGCAACCAGAAAAAGAGGTGCCGCAATACGGATGTCTTCGTACGTCGGGAGCAACCCGATGGCAAGACTGGACAGTCCCATCATCAGCAGCGTAATCAGCAGCACCTTCTTGCGCCCATACTCGTCGCCCGCCCATCCGAAGACGATGCCTCCGACGGGTCTTGAAAGATATCCGACCGCGTACGTGGAGAAGGCCAGTATGGTCCCAACGATAGGGTCGAACAATGGGAAAAACAGATGGTTGAAAACCAGCGCTGCCATCGCGTTGTACAACGTGAAGTCGTGCCATTCCAAGGTGGCACCCGCCATACTGGCGGCCGCCACCTTCATCATGGAAGAACGAGGTGCCGCCTCAGTTCGCGCTGCATCTTGGCTAGCTGTGTAACGGTCGTTGTGATTCATTTCGAATGCGATTGATTCTTCGATTGCTCAGATTGCTCGTCGACTTGCTTCAATGAAGCTTGACTCGAGGCGTTCCGATTTGGCGAAGGCCGTTCGCCAAAAGGGCCACTGCCATACGACGGAGGCCGGAGACCGCCATCAAATGTTTCCGATAGAGCGCGGCATACATCACCTTTGCAATAAGACCCTGGACGAAGATGTTGCGAGAGGCCGCAATTCCAGAGAGGTTTCCAATCGCGGTCGATGACCCCAATGAAATCAGCGACCCATGGTCTTTGTACTGGAAGACGCCGATTGGACGTCCATTGATGCGTGCAGACAGGGCTTTGTACAAAAACATGGCTTACTTATGCGCAGCCTGCGCTCGCGGCGGAACCATGCGTTCGCTCGTCCATGAGCAACTGGCGCAGTCCCCAAGCGCAAAGATGTTCTCGTCCGATTCACTCTGAAGAGAGCCGGACACCTTCACTTGATTGAGCTTGTTCACAACAATTCCATCCAGCGACGCGAGCACCTCTGGCGCCTTGATACCTGCGGCCCAGATGGTGATGTCTGCAGGGATGACGCGGCCGCTTTTCGTCGCGACGGATTGAGGCTCTACCCGTGTGACCGAGTCCGACACAGAGATGGAGACATCCAGGTTTTTCAAGGATGTGTGTGTCGCGAGAGACACTTTCTCGGGAAGCGCCGGCAAGATTCGGTTGCCAGCCTCCAGCAGCGTGATTCTCATCGTCGTGCTGCCGTCAGTGGCCAGCACGCCGAACTGGCGGAAGGTGGTCTCCATCCGGCGGAGTTCTGCGGCCAGTTCAACCCCTGTTGCGCCTGCCCCGATGATGGCGAGGTCCACGGGTTCCGCATTGCCACCTTCGCTCAAAGCCTGCTTTCGCACGCATGCCTGAAGAAGCCGCTTGCGAAGTCGCTCGGCTTGCTCGAGCGTATCCAGCGTGATGGCGTTGTCCTGCGCCCCAGGAACGCCGAAGAAGTGCGTTCTGCTTCCCAACGCAAGGACCAGCGTATCGTATTCGATGGTGCGGGCAGGAAGCACTTCTTTGCTGTCGTCATCGGCGTCGACCACCGCACCAATTTTCACCTGCCGAGCGTCTCGTTCGACGCCGGTCATCTCGCCTTGCACGAACGAAAAGTGATGCCAGTGGGCATGGGCCGCGTATGTGATTTGATGCGCGTGTGTGTCGAGGCTACCTGCCGCTACCTCATGAAGAAGTCCAAACATGAGTCGGCCAGCGGTCAATCAACGTTACCTGAGCCCGACCGGCCTTTCCGAGGCGGTCGCCGAGACGGGTCGCCAACTCCAAACCTCCAGCGCCCCCACCAACAATCACGATTCGATGCATTTCAAGCCTCGTTCGGGTTAGTTGTAGCCAAGGATTGCTGAAAAGGACACGTCGGCGCGGTCGTGCGCGCTGTTAGCAAGCGACGACATCGGAGCCTGAAGGAGCGACGAATACGGAGACAAATGCTTGTTCGCATTTGCACTTGCGCTCTTCGTAACAACGGTTGCCGCGTCGAGCGCGCTGATGAACGGTAAATGAATATGGCTGGAAGTCATGGTTGTCTCCTGAGTAATCCGAACGAGATATCGAGTGATTAAGACGCTTGTGGAAGTTGAGAAAGAACGCCCATGGACCAACTATAGGAAAGTCAAAAAAGAAAAAAAGACGACCTGTTTTAACGGTATTGGAAAGAATCTCTTACTATCGACTGGCGAGTTTTCGTTTCAGGCAGCTTGCAAAGGACGAACGCAGACAGCCGAGGAATGACCTCAGCGCACTGGCGGGGAAAGGGACGCAAAGAGAAGGTCCGTGCGCCCCGCCGACGGGTGGCGCAAACGGACGTACTGCTTCGAGAATTACTTGAAGGCGGGAGAAATGACGGTCGAGATGAGCTGGACTACGGCGATATGAGTTGCCTCAGGGATTCCGTCGACGTTGCCGTCGATTACGTTTGCGACCGAGTTGATAAGTCCGACATCAACACCACGTCTGAGCAAGGCAACTTCCGACGCGGGACTATGTGCTAGTGACGCCTTGCCCATTCGCGCCGCGAATGCCCCAGCGATTGCGTAGCAGCCCCAGTTCGAACACGCAGCGGTCACCAAGACGTCTGTGCCGGTTACGGCGCCGATGCCGGCGCTGCCATCTGGACGTTTATCACCGAACTTGACGAACTCCTGCACCGCCTCGGCCACAACGCCCATCCCAATTTCGTTACCACCATCGCCGACCGCAACGGTCGGAATACCTTGTGCGATGGCTTCATCGAACAGGAAGTCGATGCGGGCGCGTCCCATACCGTAGTCGATGCCGCGCATACTGCAGTAGATGCCGTCAACATTCCGGCCAACGCGTTCGGTCGAGAAGAACAGCGCGGGGCGGTACTTTTCGATGAGCTGCTTTGATACGTCCTTGGCGCCAGCTTCATCGAGCGGAAACGGTTCGACGCAGACAACTGCGAGACTTCCATCATCTCGGGCAATCTTTGCTTGCTCATATGGAAGCACAGTCAGCCCGGCAGTCGTCAGAATCGCTGAGGTCGTTTCGATGAGCGTCTGCTCTACGAAGGTAATGCACAGCGCTTTCTTGGAAAGCGAGAGAGCACGAACAACCGCAGCAAGGCCTGCGGGACCGTCATTCTCGCCGATTGACGGCGAAATCCATGCTCTGGATACGGAGCCCGTCGTGACGAAGACGTTGGCTTTCTCGGGGATAGCCGCGAGCGCATCGGCGGCGGCGCCCACCAGCGGCCCACCTTGACGCTCGCGAGCCGCAGCGTACAGTTGCTCTACGCCACGGCCACCCAAGTCTAGGGAGACGAGCGAATCGAGACGCTCGTCAATTGCGCCGAAATTGGAGTCGGTCATAGTCATTTCCCTACAACGAGACGCGCGATAGCATCGCGGTCATGGATAAGGCCGGCTACCTTTTCGAGAGATTTCTGCACCGCAGACACGACCGCATTGAGCCCACCTGTGCGACCCAATGCGTCGAGCGTCGGCTTCAGTCGCAGCGACACCCGAGCGCCAGGCTGCCCATGAGTATTCACGGTAAGGATGCCGTGGTCTTCGAGAAGCACCATGCCCAGCGCAGACGTTGCCTCGCAAGGCACCACCACCGGCTTTTCGCCTTCACGGCCTGCCAGTTTCAAGAGCACCCGCAACACACCATCCTCGTCCACCATCGGACCCAGGTCGCTGCGCTTCACAAGGTCCTTCCCCATCTTCTGCTCGAGCGCTTCAGCCAGCTTCTGACCGGCCGCGGATTCCTCGCGAAGGTCGCGAGGCTCATATTTCTGGAGCGAGCGCAGAACCGCCGCTGCGATGGGGGCACGCGCCTCCATTCCAAACTCGGCTCCCTTTGCCGCGGCGGCAGTCACCAGTTCCGGACGACCAACGAGAACACCCGCGCGGGGTCCGGAGAGGCCAGCCTTATCGCAGTTGGTCACCGATACGTCAGCGCCCAGTTGCAGACTTAGGGCACCGCCGTGAAGGACGGTACGCAGCCGAGCGCCATAGGCCTCGTCGAGGAACACAATCGCACCTAGCGCTTGTGCATAGTGAGCGACCTCCCGAGTGATGTGGTCGTCGAGCCGCTCGAGGCTGCTCGTGACGGTCGTGATGACGACAAGCGCCGGCCGCTCCGCGTCGATAGTCTTAGCCCATTCCTTGTCGCCGTGTACCTCGCGGGCGGGGACGCCGGCAATTTTGGAGCCGCGAACGACCGAAGCGTGGGAGCGTCCACCAGGGGGCACCACTGACACAAAGGCTTTGCCGTTAGCAAGCGCCGCAATCGTAGCGATAATGCCGGCGCTTGTTCGATTGAAGACCGCAACTGCATCGTCAGTCTTTCCGCCCATGTGACCGATTGCAACTTGGCGGAGCTCTTCGGCGGCGAGGCCGGGGCCGACCCATTCTTCGCACAGCGTTGCGATGTCGTCTGCGTGAATCGGGAAGTCACGTTGATTTCCCGTGAAGACGCCGATGGACTCAGCCCCAAGCAACTTCACGCGCTTCGCAGCAACGGCTTGGCCATGACGCAATCTGAGAGCTTCGTCGATGCTGGACCGAATAATCGAGCCCCGAGCGAATCCGACCGTCGGGTCGATGACGTTGCCAAAACTATCCGTTTTTACGGCACTGGTATCAGCAGAGACGCTCTGCGCTTCTTTAACACTGCTCATTCGAATCACCTCTGTAGACTGTTCATAGTCGTGCCACTCAGGCCCAAACTTCGTTAAAGAGAGACTGCGACGATGCTTCGCAACATCTCAACGAAAGCCGTGTGCCCTTCCCAATTGATGCCGTCCACAGCCACTTCCGCGCGCGAGGTCGCGCCGTCTCTCGCCCCGGCTTGCACGGTTGCCTCGATGAGACGTCGCTCCAGTTCCTGACCATGCAGAACCTCGGGGCGTGCTTCTCTCGCAGCGATGGCGGCGGAGACTGCATAAGCTCCCCAGTTCGAGACTGACGCACTGACGACCACGTCTGTGGCGGTTACCGTCACCACGCCGGACGCATGTCCAGCGAGCGACTTGGCGCCTAGCGGATGAATAGCGGTGATAGCATCTCTGACGGCGCCGAACCCGACCTCATTGCCGCCGTCGCCGATACCGATGGTGAGCACGCCACGCTTGCGAGCGACATCCGCGAGCAGATAGACGTGTCCAACGTCTTCCGGGTTACGACAGTCCCCACGCACGCCGTGGAAGAAGCCTTCCTGGTTCGGTCCATCACGCTCGACAAAGATGACAGCCGCCGGACGGTACTCCGCCATCAAGTCGTCGGCCTTGGCTTGTCCCGACTGCAGTCCCAATTGAAAGCAAACCGTCGACACTAACTTCGTCTGGCCGATTTCTTCGGTCACAAGAGTTGCAACGGCGCGAACGGGGGCAGCATGTGCGTCTTCGGTGACGAGTACAACGCGCACGCCGTACGCGAGCGCCAGTGCACGGGCCAGCACAGCTGCGCCAACAGGCCCGTCCGTCTCGCCTTGCGGGAGTTTCGGCGCCGTACCAGCTCCTGTCGCGATGAAAACCGTATCGCCCTTGGAGAGCACTTCACTCAGCTTGCGTGCAGCGAGCGAACTGAGCGGTTCGCCGTGATGTGCGCGGCACGCCTGATACATCGGCACGACGTACCCAGCTGGCAGGCCGCCGTTCAGAGGGCGAATCTCAACCGTCATAAGGCGGTCGATTCGCTCACCCGTGATTTGTTCGTTTGTCGGAGTCATGGCGGCGCATCAACGGTCGATGGGTTCGCGATACGTCTCTTTGACGAGGAGCACGCAGACCAGGGAGACAATCGCAGCTGCGACGACATACCACGACACCGAGAGCGAACTACCACTGCGAGCAACGAGCCAAGCTGCAACCATCGGGGTCGGGGCGCTGGAGATGATTCCCGACAACTGATAGGCAGTTGAAGACCCGCTGAATCGATACCGGGTCGGGTATTGCTCGGCATAAATCACGCCGTGCAGGGAGCCCGTCGACGCATGCCCGATGCCAAGACCAAGCGAGAGCGCGAGCGTGATAAGCACGGGGTTACCGGTGTCGAGCATCCAGAACAGTGGGAACGCAAACACAGCGAAGAAGAGAGCACCGAAGCCGTAGACGACCCGGCGACCGACCTTGTCAGAGAGCCAACCGAAAACCGGTTGCATGAACAAGTCGACCGCGGCGGCGACCAGCAGGCCCGTCGATGCCACACTGCGCGGCAAATGAAGCGTGCTCGTGATGTAGGTCAGCGCGTAGACCGTAATCAGGAAGTAGCCGACGTTAGCAACGGATTGGAAGAAAATCATGATGACCGTTTTCTTCTTCTCGTTTTGCCAGACCTCGAGCAGCGGCGCACGCGAGACATTGCCCGCCGCCTTCACCTTCTCGAAATTCGGTGGCTCGCTCACCTGGAGCCGGATGTACATGCCGACGAACAGCAACGCGAGGCTGAAGATAAAAGGAAGGCGCCAACCCCACGCGAAGAATTGCTCGTCCGGCAGCGCCGAAACCAACGCAAAGGCGCCAGTCGACACGAGCAGGCCAGCGGGCACACCCATTTGCATGGTGGCGCCAAAAAGTCCGCGCCTGCCTTCTGGAGCATGTTCGACCGACATCAGCGCCGCGCCCCCCCATTCACCGCCGAGAGCAAAGCCTTGAATCACGCGCAGCAGAATCAGAAGTCCGGGGCTCCAGTAGCCAATCGAGTTGTATGACGGCAAGAAGCCAATCGCTGCCGTACACAGACCCATCACAAGAAGCGTGAAGACGAGCATCTGCTTTCGGCCCATGCGGTCGCCGAAGTGACCGATGACCATCCCGCCCAGCGGCCGGAGGATGAACGCGACAGCGAACGACGCCATCGAGGCGAGCGTGGCCATTTCAGGCGTCAGCTCATTGAAAAAGACATTGGGGAAGACAAGTGCGGCCGCCGTCCCGTACAAGAAGTAGTCGTACCATTCAACCGTCGTTCCGATGAACGAGCTCAGCGCGGCGCGTGTTGACGAACCGTGCGACGCGTCTAAGTCTTCAGTTGCGGTAGTTGATGCGTATTGGGCGGTCATGTGTCCTCCAACATGTATGAGTCGGGCGCGTTGGCCCGGTCGATTGCCCGGGCCAAATTTGCCTTCATTCGCCGTTAGACGTTGATGGTCACGCTCTTGCGCGCCGTGTACGCCTCAAGTGCGCCTTCGATGGAGTATTCCGCGCCGATACCGCTTTGCTTCGCGCCACCGTACGACATGCCCGGAATCTGACCACCGGCACGATTCACCTGGAGCCAGCCTGCATCGATTTGCTCGGTGGCCTTCAATGCCTTGGTGATGTCGTTCGTGAATACATATGCCGCGAGGCCGTAGACCGTGTCGTTGGCCCACTGAATCACCTCTTGCTCATCCGTCCAAGGAATCGCGACGAGGACCGGACCGAAGACTTCTTCGCGGCAGACGCGCCAGCTGTTGTCCACTCCAGCGAAGATGACCGGTTCGGGGAAGAAGCCCTTAGCTTCGTCGACCGGCGGCGGTACTGTGCCCGTGAGAACCTTGGCGCCCGAATCGACTGCTTCTTTGATGAAATCGCGAACAGCGGTGTAGCGCTCTTCGCTGATGATTGCGCCGATGTCGTTTGCTTCATCGAGCGAGTCACCCGTCTTCAGCTCTTTCACCTTTGCAACGAGTTTCGGAATCACAACGTCCCAAACATCCTTGTGGACATACAGACGCGAGCCTGCCGTACAGGATTGACCTTGGCGAGCGAAGCGCATCGCGTTGATGATGCCGGTCACGGTCGCGTCGACATACTCCGGCGTAGCAGCGTCCGGGTAGACGATGCAAGGGCTCTTGCCGCCCAGTTCTAGCGTCGAACGACCGATGCGGTCTGCAACAGCATGCGCGACGAGCTTCCCGACTTCCAGCGAACCCGTGAACGACACCTTTGCGACGTCCGCGTTTTGCGACAACGCAGCGCCTGCTTCAATACCGGTACCGGTGACCAGATTGAACACGCCCGCCGGGAACAGCCCGGTCGCAAGTTCCGCAATTTTAATAACGGCCAGCGGAGCATCTTCTGCTGGCTTCAGGACCAGCGTGTTACCGGTGCCGAGCGCCATGCCAATCTTCACCGCGGCCAAAACGACCGGCGAGTTCCACGGAATAATGGCGCCGACAACGCCGAGCGGTTCGCGAGTCGAATAGCTGAACAGGCCCGGACCGAGCGGGAGCGTTTCACCCTTCTGCTCCGCAACGACGCCACCGTAATAGCGAAGCACTTCGGCTGCGCCCAGAACTTCAGGACGGCTCTGCGTACGCAGGGCATTGCCGCTTTCTGCTGCGAGCACGCGCGCGATTTCTTCTGCGTTCGCCGTGACGCGATTGCCCAGTTCCGTCAGCAGCGCGCCTCGAGCACGCGAAGCCATGCGGCGCCATGTCGGGAATGCGGCCTTTGCCGCGGCCACCGCTGCGGCGACGTCGTCTGCATCGCTTGCCCCAATGGTTGCGAGCTTCTCACGACGCGACGGATTCTCGATGTCGAGCGTCTTGCCCTTCGCCGGCGTGCGCCATTCGTTGTTGATGAGCAGGCCGGTAATGCCAGCTTTCGGAAGGACAACTTCGGCTTTCAAGTCTTCAGTACGGGAATTCACGATTTCTTCCTCGGAAACGATAACGGGTTACTGGGCTGCCGGCAGGCTCAGACGAACGCCGAGCAACGCTTCGTAGATTTCGTTCACGCTCGTGGAGTCTTTTCCGCCGAGCCCCTTGGCACGCGCCGCGTTATAGGTTTGGAGAACCAGTTGGCCCAGCGGCATCGGCAAGTTGGAGAATTCGTCGAGG
Organism: Caballeronia sp. NK8; assembly: GCF_018408855.1. Lineage (GTDB taxonomy): Bacteria > Pseudomonadota > Gammaproteobacteria > Burkholderiales > Burkholderiaceae > Caballeronia. The sequence goes on from NZ_AP024326.1 coordinate 698,980, forward strand.
CACAGCTTGATGTCCTTGTGCATGAGGTCGATGGCAAAATTCGCCGGGCGCTCTTCCGTGAAGAGGGTCTTCGGCAGGTAGTCGAGCATCTTGCTGCCTGCGAGACCTGCAGTCAGGACGTCGCAGAGGACGTCGAGCTTTGCGCCCGCTTTCACGCTTGCGGTCAGAACTTCGCCGAGGGCAACCGTGTTGATTGCCGTGAGAAGGTTGTGGCTGAGCTTCGTCAACTGACCTGCGCCCGTGTCACCGCAATGAACGACTCGACCTGCCAGCACGTCGAACAACGGCTTGAGCTCGTCCAGAGGCTTCGCGGAACCACCAACCATCAGGACCAGCTTGCCGTTTTCCGCGCCGGCGACTCCACCGCTCACCGGCGAGTCGACGAACGTCACGCTCTTGGCAGCGGCTGCAGCGGCAATTTCTTTTGTCGTTGCCGGGTCGACCGTGCTGAAGTCCACGATGATGGCGCCTTCAGCAGCCGTCTTGAGAACGCCTTCGCTGCCAGTTACGGCATCACGCAGCGTCTTCGGGCTCGGCAGGCTCAGCAGGATTCGCTCGGAATCCTTCGCAGCCTCCGCGGGGCTCGTCGTCGCAATAGCGCCTTTGGCTGCCAGCGCATCCATAGCGGCTTGGCTCGGGTCGAAGACGCGGACTTGATGACCTGCGCCAACCAGACGTGCGGCCATGCGTCCGCCCATGCGACCGATACCGATAAATGCAACCTTCATTTGTACATCCTCCGACGAGTTCCGTTGAGTTGGGCTAGCACCGAACGTAAGTCTCGGTTCTTTAGGGGTTTCCCCGAGCGTTTTTGCTTGGTGAAGTGCCAGTGACTTGACTATAAGAAGTCAAATTAAGAAAAAAAAGACGACACTTTTTGACGGTATGCGTAAGATTTGATTACGATACGTAGGAGGAGGACATTGCAATGCTGAACTTGAGTCGACTCCGGCTGCTCCACGAGTTATCGGTCCTGGGAACAATCTCCGCCGTGGCGAATGCCGTCCATCTGACCCGTCCGGCGGTGTCCCAGCAGCTTGCGCAGCTTGAAGACGAGTTAGACACGGTGCTTATCGAGCGCTCCGGGAGAGGGGTGCAGCTAACACCGGCGGGCCGGCGGCTCGTGGCAAGAGCCACTGACTTATTTCAGCTTGTTGAGGAGATTGAGGCAGAGGTCGCGGCGGCGAATGTGGAGGTGAGCGGCGAGGTCCGGATGTCTGCATTTGGCTCTCTGGCCAGCAGTGTCGTCCCGCTCGCCGTCCAGCACTTGCTGGAGCAACATCCGCAGCTGAACGTCATTTTCACCGAGCTCGAACCATCGGAAGGACTGCGAGCAGCGGCGGCCAAGCAAACGGACCTGGCCATCGTTGATGACCTAGTGAGCGCCGAAGCATTGGCGAATGTCTTGGAATTCCGTCCGCTTTGCATAGACCATTTCGACGCTGTCGTAGCTGCCGGTCATAAACTTGCGGGACGGAAGTCTATACACCTAGCGGACCTTGCTCACGAACGATGGGCCCTCAATCAGTCTGCTGCGACGTATCACACGTTCCTCCTGAACGCGTGTTACGCCGATGGCTTCACTCCGCGGGTGACCACCAGCAGCCGGAATATGGCGGTAACACTAGAGATGGTTCGGACAGGCGGTGCCGTAGCGGTGTTGCCGCGACTGGGCCTCCGGCAAGCGGAGAAGGACCCGGATTTCTCGGTTTTGCCGATTGACCCAGTCTTGAATCGTCGCGTTTTCGTGGCTCTGTCGAAAGGCACTGCAAAACGGCCTGCAGTCGCCGCGGTGCTCGACGCGCTCATTTTCTGCGCCAAAGCACTCTAATTGTCCGGGTTACGAGAATGGGCAGGCACTTGTGTAAGAAGGCTCCTTTTAGATATTGGAAGAAGCTCAACTACTGTCGGAGAACTTCTTTTACAGACTTTAGCGAGTGGGGTTTATCCATGCTCAGACTACCCCACCAATCTCATTTGAATCTAGGTGACTTGCGAATTGGATGTCGCCCGCGATGGCGGGCGGCGTCCTAGTCAGGCTGTATCGCGACCAATTTCAGGTTCTCTTCTTGGCCCGTGCGAATTACGGCAACGAGGCGCTCAATGTCGTCGGCGTTGTTGAACATTGCCAGCGAGATGCGGATGCCGCCGCGCTCGGGAGATACCCGAACGTCGTTGCGCGCGAAATAATCCGCCCATTGGGCGACAGGCAGGTCAAGCACGTAGATGTGGCTGCGGTGACCATGCTCGCGAGGGCCGACCACGGCGATCCCAAGAGCGTCGAGCTTGCTGAGCAAGAGGTCACCTAGCTCGGTGACGTGCAGATGAATCTTCGCGACGCCCACGCTCTCGATAAGCTTGATGGCCGCGTCAAGTGCGTGCAAGTCCGGCAAGTTCACATTCCCGAACTCAAATCGTAGCGCGTCTTCTCGCACCGCGAGGTCGTCAGGCTGGGCAATGTAGTCTGCTGGCGGATTCAGCATGCTCGACATCGCCAAGTATGTCGGACGCAGCTCGTTCAGACCCTGTGCTACGTAAAGCACGCCCAGTCCCTGTGGCACCAGCAGCCCTTTGTGAGTACCAGCGGCCAGCACAGAGATGTTAAGAGCCTTCACGTCGAGTGGAATGACGCCAACCGACTGCATCGCGTCAACGACGAGATGAATCCCTCGCCTTTTGCAAAGCTCGCCAATGCTCGCGAGGTCATGTACCTGGCCCGCGTGGAACGTCACATGGGAAAGCGTAACGACCTTGGTCCGTTCGTCGATGTGCGGTTCGAACGTCTCTGCCGTAGCGATGTGGTTATCTTTTAAAGGCGCGAATCGAACCTCCACGCCCTTGCGCTTCAGATTTAGCCACGCATAGGCATTATTAGGGTGGTCGCCTTCGATGAGTACGACGTGGTCGCCCGCTACCAGTGGCACCGCATTGGCAGCGATATTAAGACCTTCTGACGTGTTCTTCGTGAAGGCGATTTCCAACGGCGATGCATTGAAGAAACGAGCAACCGTTGCACGGGTATCTTCGACTCGACGGACCCACACCGGTTTGGGTCCGGCCATCTCATAACCCTCGGTCAGAAACGAGATGAGGGCGTCGCGCACTGGTAGCGAGAGCGGGGTTTGATGGGCGGAGTCCAGATAAAGCTGACGTTTCGTGACGGGAAACAGGTCGCGGATATACGCGAGCTTTTCACTAGAAATCATTGCGTATCTTAATCAGTGTGTTTTCGGAGAACACTGGCGGAAGGCACGCCGGCTTTTTTTCACTACCATCGCAAGGTGTCGCTTACCTCATAAGCCAACGAGCACATTCTCAGCAGGCTTACGGAAGTCTGTCTCGCAAAACAAAGCTCAGTTTGGCAGCTCGTTCAGGCGTGGGAGAGGACCTGACCGAGGAAGTCCCGAACCCGCGGGTGCGCGTTGTCACCGAAAAACTCGGTCGGCGTGACATCGACCAGAATCTGCCCGGCATCCACGAAGATGATTCGGTCAGCAACGCGGCGGGCGAATGACATTTCATGCGTTACACAGAGCATCGTCATACCCTCGGCGGCCAATGTCACCATCGTATCGAGGACCTCTTTCACCATCTCAGGGTCAAGCGCCGAGGTGGGTTCATCGAACAACATCACGCTCGGACGCATGCACAGTGCTCGCGCAATAGCGACGCGCTGCTGCTGTCCGCCTGACAACTGCGGCGGATATTTTTCGGCCTGGTTCGAGACTCGCACCTTGTCGAGCAGTTGCATTGCCAGCGCCTGGGACGCCTTGGAGTCGATGCCGTGAACCTTCATCGGTGCGAGCATGCAATTTCTGAGGACGGTGTAGTGCGGGAAGAGATTGAAGCTCTGGAAGACCATGCCGACGTGACGACGGACGTCAGCCGGACCGTACGCTGCGCTCGACTTCATGTCGCGGACAATCACCTCGCCTTCATCGATTTCTTCGAGTCCATTGATACATCGAATCAGCGTGGATTTTCCCGAGCCCGAGGGACCGCAGATAACCACCTTTTCTCCGGCATTTACTTTCAGGTCGATGCCGTTTAGAACCGTGTGGCGCCCGAACCGCTTGACGACAGACTTGAGTTCAACGATGGGTGTGACAGATGAATTCATAGCTTTGCCTTCGCAATCAAAAAAGTCATCAGTTTGCTGCTGTCGCCGTGACAGGCGTGACAGTTCGCACCGCCTGCTTCAGTTGTCGGCGCTTTCGAAGATGGTCGGCCAGTTCGGCGAAACTGGAACACACCACGAAGTAGATGACCGCTGCGAAGGTGTAAAGCTCGACGAGCTTTCCATCTCTTTGAGCAATCTTCGCCGCGGCCCCCATAAAATCCGTAAGCGAGAGCACATAGACAAGAGATGTGTCCTGAAAGAGGATGATGGCCTGCGTCACCATAATCGGCACCACAGCTTTCAAGGCCTGAGGGACAATCACCAGAGAATAAGAATGCCAAGTGGAGAGGCCGAGCGCCTTAGCTCCCTCAAATTGCCCTCTGGGTACCGACAGCAGACCGGACCGAATAATCTCGCAGAAGTAAGCAGCCTCGAACAGCGTGTACGTCACAAACGCTGTCAGTTGCGGACTGATTGAGACGGACATGCCTTCGGGTGAGAACTTCCGGAGCAGCAAGGGAACAAGGAAGAAGAACCAGAAGAGCACCATAATTAGCGGGATGGACCGCATGACCGTCACGTACGCCCACACGATTCGGTCGAGCATCGGGATTCTGAGATGCCGAATGATGGCAAGTCCTGTTCCGATGACAAGGCCGCCCAAGAACGCGACAACAGTGAGCTTAAGCGTGTACACCATGCCCTCGCCGAGAAACGGCAGGACTCGTTCAATCGCAACAAAGTCGTACGTCATCGCAGTCATCTTCCCAGCTCATCAACATCAAGATTTCGCCGCCGTCGCGTACCTGCTGGAGACGCCAACTGCAGTCCAGTAGATAAGCAGCGACAACACAAAATAGGTAAGCGTCACGACACCAAAGGCTTCGAACGTTCGAAAGGTGAACTCATTCATCTGCTGTGCTTGTGCGGTGAGGTCGAGAAGGCCAATCGTCATCGCAACCGACGTGTTCTTGAGCAGCGCCAGTGCTTCGCTGGTAAGCGATGGAGCCATCGTCCGAAGTGCCTGGGGAATGAGCACACACGCATACTGATTCCACGACGATAGTCCGAGGGCGTAACCGGCCTCACGCTGTCCCTTCGGCAATGATTGAATACCCGCCCGTACCTGTTCCGCGACTCGAGCCCCCGTGTACAGTCCGATAGCAATCAGCGCGGGAACGAAGCTCGCCCAAGGGGGAGCCATACTTTTGATGGCAGCGCCCAGAGAAGCCGGTACGACCTCTGGGAAAACGAAGTACCAGAGAAAGGCTTGCAGTAACAGCGGGATATTTCGGAACACCTGTACGTATGCTCGGCTCAATGCTCGCGCCAGGCTGTTGTTCACCGTTCTTCCGCAGCCCACCAATACGCCGAAGAAGGCTGCAATCAACGCCGCACCGAACCACAGAATCACGGTCCACATCAAGCCCGACAAGAGCCAGTTGATGTAGTGGTTTCCGTCTACGGTTGTTTCGAATAGCAGGATCATGGGGTGCTGTCTCCATGAGGGGCGCCGTGCTGACGCCCGTGATGTGGCTTACGAAGGTACCTTGTCGCTCGGGTTCTTCACCCGTTCTTTCAGGTCATCGCTCATCGGAAAATCGAGCTTGATGCCACGCGGAGGAATCGCGTCCTCGAACCACTTCTTATAGATTTGGTTGAATTCCCCGGAGGCCATCAGCGACTTGAGCGTGTCGTCGACGACCTTCTTGAAGGCAGGGTCGTCCTTCGCAATCATCAACCCGTAGGCAAGCGAGTTATAGGACTCAGGGAGGAAAGCGAATCCTGCCGGATTCGATGCATCCGCCTTCTTCGCTGCCAGCAAGATGTCATCCTCGATGAACGCAGCAGCCCGGCCGTTCTCAAGGGTGAGCATCGACTCGCCATGGTCGTGTGCCGGGATGAACTTCAAATCCAGGCCATTTTTTTCACTGATTTCCTTAGCGAACTGCAAGGCGTTCGAGCCCTGGGTGTAGACGACAGTTTTGCCCTTCAGGTCTGCCGCCGTCTTGATACCGGAATTGGCCTTGACAAGCCATTTCGTGTGGCTGACGAAGGTTGCAACTGAGAAGCCAACCTGCTTTTGACGCTCCAGGCTGTTTGTCGTACTCGCGCATTCGATATCGATGTTGCCGTTGTTCACAAGCGCGATACGGTTGGCTGAGGTCACGGGGACGTCCGTGACTTTGAGGTTCGGTATGGACTGCTTCAGCTTGTCGACGACTTTCATGCAGAGGTCGACCGAATAGCCAACGTACTTTTGGTTCTGGTCGAGGTACGAAAACGGCACAGAAGCGTCGCGCACGCCCAGACGAATCTCTCCGGTGCTTTTGATTTTGGCCAGCGTGTCAGCTGCCTGCGCCTGATGCGAGAGAAGAACGCTCACGGAAGCGATGAGAACGGCGCGTGAGAAGAATCGGTACCCCATGTTTTTTAACTCCTTAGCAAGACTGCGCTGCCAAACTTGGTCCCCGGTACGCTCGGGTATTCGTGGCGCTCTTCTGGAGCGCGCAAGAAAAATGTAGGCGGGCAAAAACAAGAAGAAAAGACGACACGTTCTTTCCAAATAGGTAAAAAAATTTTTCCATTCGTCGGCTTCCTATCGCCGCGCGCGATGGGATAAGGCTCTGCGGGCGGGGTGCCGGCGCGCGGCATGCGTTCGGAGGGTGTCTCAATGAGGGAAAATGCGGGTGGAGAGGAGCTGCGGGACGCAGCCCGACGACAGCTCGAAAGGGGAGACGATTCCGGCTAAATGTCGCGACTGCGGTCGAGTCCAATGTGTGCCGGCATGGCCCGCAGAGGCCTTAGTACGAGCACAAGCAAATGCGCCTGAAGTTTCGCGGCCGTGCCTTCTGCTACGAATGCTTAACGCCGGAGGGCTCTCTTGAGGTCCTCGCCGCAACATCGTCTATTCGCCCATTTGCGTCGATATCATCGCCCGTGGAATCACAGACGAAGGGCTGCGGCACTGTCATGCGAGCCAAGCCTAGAATAGGCGTTTCTCTACGAGAGAAAGAGGAGGCATTCGTCCCGTGATTCCGAGTGCAAAGCATCGACTGCGCGGAGGTGCCATGCCCGGCACCGGGCTGCGACGCTGCTGCCTCGAACGGTCTTAACAATGACAAGTTGTCTCCCCAATGACATCGCTGACGCGCGGTCTCCGGTCAGCTGAGCGTATAGTCTGCGCCGCAATTGGGACATTTTTTGTCGCTGTTCGCTAGAAAGGTAGGCAGGAGCGAGAAAAGCTAGTGAAGCGATTTGCCTGCAAGCAGTCCGTCGAACGCGTCGCGCGCTGACTGGAGTTCTGTTATTGCTGAGGATAGCCGGGCAAGCGCCAACGTGCGACCTGCCTCGCCCGTTCCTGCATTGAACTGCTCTTCGAGAGCTTGGGAAGCCGACTGTACTTCTCTCGCGGCGTGCGCTACGCGCTCGACTGCGGCAGCTTCGTCGCTTTTTCGTTCTGTCTGTCCCATCCGAGCTTTCTACGGTTGTTCGATGCTCCCCTCTTGCACACACGTGTACGGGTCAGTTTCCGGTCAGAGCGGTTTGTGATTCTGTCTGGCAACAAGGCGTTCGATGGCGAGTACGCCGGATTCCGTTTTCGCACGTGCCGAGCTGTTCGCAGAGTGTACGAAGATTTTGGGCGGCCGGAAGGCTCGAAGCGCGACGGCCTCCTCTATCCAGAGGATGACATCGTAGCCCGTTCCTCGCGAGTCGTCGCCGAGGTCGTGGTCAAGGCTAATCTCCTCGACGGCTCCGGTTTCGAGCAGCCTGATTGCCTCGTGCGGCCAGTAGACGCGAGTCCAACCTTCCGGAGTGACCCGCTCATCGTCGAGAAAGACCTTCATACAGCCACGCCCAGCTCCGACATATCGAATGCTTCCGATGTGCGCCGAGGCTCTGCGCAACTATGGCAGTAGACAGCCAGCTCAAGCTCGTTAACAACTCGCGCAGAGACAAGCCACGGCTCCGAAGTGTCTTCGAATTGCGTCATTGTTACAGAAACGTGCGGCGCAGTTCTGTCGACAGCGCGCAAGTAAAGCGAACAAGGCACTGTCTTGGCGGTCGTCGGATACGCGGACGTCAGCGTCGAGGAAATGGCCGCTTCGGCGTAGTCGGCGCATTCCTGGCCGCAGAAGTCTGTCAGCACGTTGTCGTCTGAAACCAAGACGACACCGGGTTCGCTGCCCGGTACAGTTTGGCTGCGCTTCAACAGGCTGAAGAAGCCGTGCGAGAGTTCGTGCTCACAAACGCCGCAGTAACGACCCTGGTATGAATTGCCCATGCTTGTCTCTCCGTCAATTGCCGAGCAGATGGAAGGGGCTCGTCTGATGGAGGGGAGTCTATCCACCGACTGAGACAAGCGACGTCTCGATTTCCCTCATGTGACTTTCCATTCCTCGAGAATCTGCTGGGCCAGATATTCACATGGGGGTCGTGCGGAACGGGCACTGCGGACAAGCACGACCTCGACCTCGTTCATCGCGGGGACGCCGTCGTTCTCGGACAGCTGAATGAGATGGACCGGGATGCTGCATTTGGCGAGAGGTGCAATGGCAAGGCCGGCCTCCACCATGCTGAGCAGGCCGAGGAAACTCGGGCTTTCAAACGACATCCGGAATGTGATGTTTTCTCTACGGAGCGCCCGTATAGCATGGTCGCGCGCCGTGCTGCCATCGGCGAAGACGGCGATTGGTAACGGACGCTCCAACCAAATTTTCCGCTTCGACGACCCAGTCCACACCATCTGCTCATGTCTGATGAACTCGCCCGCGATTCCCTTTCCTTTCGTGAGGCACGCAAGGTCGATGGTGCTCTCCTTGACCATAGGCATGAGCGCTGCGCTCGGTAGGCCAATAACGCGAATGTCCACCCGTGGGTGCATCAACGCAAACTTCGCTAACACCTGTGGCAGCAACGAGGAAACATAGTCATCGGGGACACCAATCGTCACTTGGCCTTCTACTTCGGGACGAACTATGGAGGCCCACGCCTCATCACGCATCTCGAGCATTCGACGGCCATAGTCCGCCAGTCTTTTGCCTTCCGCGGTTGTCGAGACATTACGCGTGTCCCGGACGAACAGTTGCTTTCCGAGCGCGTCCTCGATTGTCTTGATTTGCATACTGACGGCAGAGGGTGACCGAAACACGGTCTGAGCCGCCTTGGCAAACGAGCCCGAGTCCGCAACCGCCACAACCATTTCAAGCACATCAAAATCGAGCTTCTTCATATTATTCAGAAAATCTGACGAGTTCTCTCAGTTTAATTCGTTTCTCTTCATGGTCGTGTAGTCCGACAATCGGTTCATCAAGATTTTTCGAAGGTGAAGCGCAATGCTAGACGCCGGGTCGATGTACCAATTCCTCGCGGTTGGCGGGATGCTCGCCATTACGCCCGGTCCGAACATGGTCTACGTGATGTCGCGTTCGGTCGCGCACGGGCGCGCCGCCGGCTTGATTTCGCTTGCCGGCGTAATGCTGGGATACCTCTTCTATATGTTCAGTGCCGCGTTCGGAATCACCGCGCTGGTACTCAAAGTGCCCGGTGCGAGCGCAGCGCTTGGCGCAACGGGCTCGATGTACCTCGCTTATCTCGCGTGGCAGGCGGTGAAGCCCGGAGGGCGTTCACCGTTTCAGGTGCGTCAGTTGGCGCAGGAGCCGCCGCTACGTCTGCTTGCAATGGGAGCGACAACCAGCCTGCTGAACCCGAAGTTGGCGATGCTCTTCATTTCGCTGTTGCCACAGTTCATCGACCACACGCGAAATGATGTGATGGGCCAATCCCTCATGCTCGGCTCGTCGCTGATTGCAGCCTTCGCCCTCGCGAATGGTCTTGTCGCTGTCGGCTCCAGCGGGATGGCCAAATTTCTTAACGGTCGACCCACGCTACTGCTCGCACAGCGATGGGTCATGGGAGCAATGTTGGTGGGCCTTGGAATCAGCCTGGGTGTGGATTCCTTCAGGCTTTTCCTCATGTCCTGAGCGCGCCGCGGGCTTGCTTGGATTTGGAAGCGGAAGGACCGGTTTCGGTAGTGCCAGGACCCCCGAGCGGCTTCTGTATGGCTTGCTCCTTCGACATCCAATCCGGGCGGGGCATGTCGGCGTAAGGTGCCGATTCGCCGGCAAGTGCGGCGGCAGAAACAAATACACGCAGTTTCGCGACGTTCATAGCGCGTCCTGCTTCGAAAATTCACTTCTGCGCAAGATTCGGTTCTCACGCAGGTTTGCGAGTTGACACGGCGCCGGGGCGGCTTTACTGTCCCGGCTGCCGTGGTTCAGGTCATTCCCGGCGCACGGTTTGGTTAGCCGAACGGAGGCATGCATGCAGACTTCTTGGTCGCGCGAGAAGTACGCGCTGAACGTGCGCGTGCTGGGTTCTGAGAGCAAAGTCATTGAGCCCGCGTGCCGCACCATGGCCGGGTTCCTGGCAGTCGTCACGATTTCTCTGCCATCAGCCGCTATCCCGGCCTTCCCACGCTTGATGCTAGGCGACGACGGAGGCATTGCGTTTGACAGCGAATCGGACGCCTTGGCTGCAGGTATCGCAGCTGCGAACCGAATGGTCGAAGACCTCGTGGGATGACCGGCAGTCGGCGCCACAAAGAAGCTTGGTCGGGCGTGGTCGCGACGAGTGAGGCGCAGCGCGATTGGTCGGGTTACCGGTCGTTCTCTTGGCCCGAGTGCGACTTATCTTCACCCTCTTTGGGAGACCTCGCATGTCGCGTCGCTTTGCACAAGCGCGACTTCGCGGTCCGCGCGAGATGAGCTAACTCGTCGCGCATATACCAAGGCCACCAAGCTAAGTGGTAGAACCAGAGAAATCCGCTGCGAACACCTGTCTGCCAACGCGGAGGCACCCCGTCGCTAGGGAAGCTCTTCAAGTCCCGGTATCCGACGCAGACAGTTCCCGCGAAAATCCAAAGCAGAGCCAAGACGAGCGTTGGCACAGACAACAGGCAGGCCGCGCCGAGCACAGTTGCCGGCAAACAAATTTGGACGCTCGAGCGTGACTTCATCGAGGAGCCTCGCAAGTACCTGAGACGCGCTTACGCTATACCATTCGCACTTATATCCTTGACGCAGCTGCCGAAATACCCGGCGCCACGTGTGATTTGCCTGCGAAAAATTCGACCCTGAACCCGATGAAACGTAGAGCGACGGTCATTTGCGAGCGTGATGGACGCGTACTGTTGGTCGCACGCGCCCGCGGTCGGTGGGCGTTTCCCGGCGGTCGCGTGAAGACCGGCGAGGACCTTGCAGACGCCGCTGTCCGCGAACTGAAAGAAGAGACGGGCCTCGAGGCAGTGCAGGTTCGCTACGCTTTTCAGTTCCGCGGATTCCAGACTCGACACTTCGTTTTCGTTGCGAGCGTCGACCCCGAGGCCCAGTCGGTGCCAGCGAACGAAATTGCGCGATGCAAGTGGCCGCGATTGGAAGCGCTGCGTCGCATCGAGGCGAGCGTTCCGACGAGGGGGATTGCCGAGATTTTCTTGAAGCACGAACGGGACAGACTTAGCGCCACGCTTCAGGAGTCCATCGATGCGATGGCTGGGTCGCCGGGACCGCCCACGACATATGGGGGCGACGGTGAAGGACGATGAGCAACGGAAGCGCTGCTCGCCATACTGGAGTCGGCGAGGCTGAAATAAAAAGCCGAGCATGAGGATGAATGCAATGGAATGGGGGCGAGCGACGACGTTCCTGTCTCGGAAACGGGCCTTAGCTTAAATTATCCGTAACAGTAGAATTTACAAACACCTTTCGTTTTCGCTAAGCGCAAGTTCAGGCTATATCAGACAGGCCGGCAAGCTTTCTCCTGCGATTGCGACGGTAAGACGGGAAAAATTGGGGCGGTACGCCCGCATCAATAGTAAGCTTGAGCACCGGAAGGAGGCCTGGATGATACGCAAGATGCTTACCGCTTCTCGCCTCCAGCAGGAGGTCGACCGGCGCATTCATCGGCTGCAAGAGGTCATCGAGGATGGCGTGAAGATTCGAGTGCCGCGGCCCCAACTGCAGGAAACCGATGGTACGGGCTGTAATTGGAACATGAGTCACTTCGGGAACGCGGTCGGGTTTGAACGCGACATCGAACGTGTGCTGAAGGCGGTACGTGCCGAATTCAACCTCAGCACCGAGGCGAAGGAGAAAGCGGACCCCTTTGGTGACTAGCCAAAAAGAAGTGAAGTAGTCGAGCCGCGTTGTCAGCCCGCAGGCACGCCCTTGCGCGCGGACTAAGGTCGACGCGGCGAAGTCTCAGCCGTCCATCTCGTCTTCGTCATCTTCTGATTCCACGAACTCCAAGGCGTTGTCGACTACCTCGACGCGGATTTCTTCTGCGTCATCTTCGATATCAATTTGGCTTGGCGGCGTTGCGACGACTTTGAAGTCAAAGCCCAACGCGCTTGCGTGCGCAACGTATTCGCCCTCGTCATCATCGTGCAGAACGTCATCGTCAATCATCGAGCGGCGCTCAGGGTGAAAGTCCTTCCCCGTGAGGACGAGTTCTTCTTCCTCACCAGTCGCGGTCTCGACGACCAAGAGCTCAACCGTTCCGGATGGCTCGAGCATAGTTTCTCCCAGGGTTTGAGGTTTCGGACTTCGCCGAGGCGCGTGAAGTTTCCGCCCCAGTCTTTCCACGTCGGTGTAGATATGACGCGTCCGGTAAGCCCGACCAAGTGCGGAATGTCGGGCATGTAAAGGCAACTTAAATAGCGCACCTCGAGTTGACAGCAAACTGACTCGTCAAGAAGTGGGGCACTCCCGATTGTGAGATTGCTCGCCGAACAAATTGGTCATTACTTTCCTGAATTTCGGCTGGCTAGCGATTTGATGTCTTCAAGGAAGGCTTCGATATGAACGGGCTTCTCCACGACCAGGTCGGCAGAGCCGTTAGCATCGATGCCTTTTACCGCTGACCACAAGATGAACGCTATGTTCTTCAGGGCCTCGTCCTCGCGAAACTGGCGACAGACTTCGAGCCCGTTCAGTCCCGGCATCATGAAGTCGCAGATGACTACATCGGGCCGAAGTTCGCGCGCCTTCTCGAGCCCCTCTCGTCCATTCGCCGCGGTGCTTGCCGTCAAGCCTTCCATTTCGAGCACCATCGCCCAGACATTGCGAATGTCCGGTTCATCGTCGATAAGCAGGACCACGGGCGAACGCGAGGTCAACGGACCACCGGAAGCAGACATTTATTGGCCTGAGACACTGTCGGGAATCGAAATCAGGCGCATGGCGTATGCCCGAACCAAGGCAAACCCAAGGGTTTGCGAGTCGCTGACCCTCACGAAAAGGCACATGTCAAACCCACCCGCGACGGTGCGATTGCCGACGAGACGTTCGCCATCTGGCAGCGGTCCTCTCGCTGGCTCGTATTATTCTTTGGTCTACCACGGGCTCGGTTGCTGCTACGACTTCCAGCCGGGTCCTCAGGCAGAGCGGCTCTTCCCGTGCGGCATTTTTGCGCAAGGCAGGTCGTCACAAAGGGTCTCGGCTGACTCACCTGCCGGCAAGAGGCGGATATGTGCTCGGGGTACAGCCTCCGCGCCAGCGAAAGCGCCTCATCTCGGTTGTTCGCAACCTTGACGACAACGATACCGTCGCGTGGAATCTCGACACGCCAGACTCCTCCCCCGGCGGGTCGTATGATGATTTCGGCGTCATCAGCGCCCTCGTTTGTCAGCACGTTGGCCGCCTTACCCAATAAACCGATGCAGTTTCTCACGTCAAAAGGTTGATTTGATAAATTTGCCGATTCAGTTGACGCTGTAACACAAAAAGCAATATTGACCGGTTTTTGTCGAACGCATGATGTGGTGGCGGTGTGATTTCCTCTTTATTCCTGAATAGGCGGAGGAATTTATCGAACGTTCGCACTTATATGGTCAAGTATCCGCCCTCGCTCGTATACTGATTGCAACCAATCTAATAAATTTCCCATGATGAATAATTCCTTTCAATCAGGTAAACTTCGGGCATATTTCGAAACTATTTAAATCTAAAGACTCAAGGCGCCAAGAAGGCACGTCGACTGAATGGAAATGATTAGACGATTCGAACGCCCTTCGGGAGAGCACGAGCATAGCGCTTTGGGCCTCGACGGCGAGATTCGACATCTCGAGCGTGTTCTTCGTGGTGAGGGAGCGCATTCAACCTTCGCGCGAACTTACTGGCGGGAGAGAGTTGTGCAGGCGCTGTCGACGCCGGGAATGATAGTTGTCCAACGAAGCCGACTTAACGCATTGCTTTCGCAAATTGACGCTTAGGCTGTTCGAGTCAAATCTGACAGCCGGCGCTCCACGGAAAGCCCGTCGCGATGAGGGCCCGGTCGCTTATCCCTCGCAGGGCATCCACGCACTCAACGTCGCGCGGACGAGCAGCGAGCGGTGATACCCACGCCTTTATGCCGGCGGACTGAGCGGAAATTAAGTAACGCGTTCATGGCAACAGCACGGCAAGGTCGCACATGTCGCTAAAGGTGCTCGCGCCCGCGGATGATGTTGGACAGCGATGAAAAGCCATAAGGGCCGCAAATCCAGCCCTTATGCAAAGCGACTAGCGTCATAGTGCTCTTCACATCTCGTCTTTCACTTTGTGCTCTACTACTACAGCCTCATCCCTACGTGGGCGGGTGCCGGGTCGGGCGTATTCTCTAACGTGTTAATCGAGTTGATGACACGGTAGGCTTCCACAAGCGCTTTTTCCTTTTCTACATCGTGCCCGCCGACGACACGGGCCATCTCGGCATGAGACAGCTCCTTTTCCTGGGAGAGATCAACAACAGTTAGTGTGCTCATTTCGGTTCAACCTTTATCAGTAGCGTGACGGCAACGGCCGGGACTGTAATTGGAGCGTTGCGAAGCAACGCTCACCAAACCCTACTCACATTCTGTGCCAAATTCGAAAGGTTTCGCTTGCCTGCCGTAACCGCTTGTTTATGAACATAAAATTTTAACTTTGCACCTTGGCCGGAAGTGCCGAAGAAATAGCGTGTCGGAGTCCCTCCGACACATGGCAGGAATTCTGTTGGTAATGACGATGAAGGACGATGAAACAAAGCAAGCCCTGCTTTGATTTCCTCGCGGCGCTCGATGGTGCCAAAATCAGAAGCGGCGAATACCGCGACATCGATGAGTCGTAGGCGAGCATGAACGGGACGACTTGCGGACAAGAGCCGCAGCGACTGACATCGTAACTCAGGGAATGTTGCTCATTCCTTACGGCCGACCAACGGGCACGCTAGTTGCATTTCAATTCGCCTAGTCAATGTGGAGCCGACGATGAGTGAGCCCAAGCTATCGCATTCGTCTACGGATGAACTCGACACCGTTCCAGACACATCAAGTCCGGCCTATGCAAGTCAACATCCGTTAGCCCGCGTTCGACAAGTTCGCTAGCCTGGTCACTAGGTGGGCCGGTTCACCGGCCGCGTTTTGTCTGGCCGTACTTACAGTAGTCAAGTGGATCGTGACCGGGCCGATATTTCACTACTCCGATGGCTGGCAACTTGTTATCAACACCGGGACCACCGTCATCACGTTCTTGATGGTCTTCCTGATTCAGCAAAGTCAGAACAGGAACAGTGTCGCGCTTCATCTAAAACTTAATGAGTTACTGTCATCCCATCGTGCAGCGAGTAATCAGCTTATCGGAATAGAGGATGCTTCTGAAGAGGAATTGCGACGCCTTGCAGCCGCGTACCTTCGTCTATCGACAAGGCAGCCGGAAGATGTCACCAGTGCGATGCCAGAAGAAGTCTCGACGCACTGAATGATCCTTCGCGGAGGCTTGTGACCTTTCGATCTGCTGCCGTGTCCCGCGGCTCGCAGAATGCCGTTTCCAACACCGTCCGATCCTGCCCTGCACGAAGGAGTGACCGTGGACATCACATCGTTCCCAAGCATCACGTCGGTGATCCGCATGGATCACACGCATGTGTTGGCGGTTTTTCATCGCTATCATGCGCGGACGCCGTGGTGGAGAAAGCGCGCCATCGTCGAACTTGCTTGTACGGCGCTCGAAATTCATGCGCAACTGGAGGAAGAGATTTTTTACCGCGCGCTGGGCGAGGTCATGGCCGGTGACGAGCGCCTCGCAAAGAGCAAGCCCGAGCACGACGCGATGAGGGAAGAGCTAGCGAAGCTGCGCGCCATGGGTCCGCGAGACGCCGCTTACGATGCGCGCTTCATGCAGCTCCTGCGAGAAGTGATGCATCACTTCGCGGACGAGGAAACGGTATTGCTTCCCACCGCCGAGCGCGCGCTGACGTCACAGCTGTCTGAACTCGGCATGCGCATGACGAAGCGCCGCATGCAACTGATCTCGCGGCATCGGCCATCGGCGATCGCGGCGAACACAATCGGCACGTTTCCGCTCGCACCGCTCGCTGTGATGTCGCTTCGCGCGCTCGCCATCGTGCATTGTCTGCGCCCCGCCGGCGCGCGACGCTTCTAACGCCATGCGTGATCGACATCACGCTTCGCGCGGCCTACCGTTCACCTCGACGATCAGCACCGGAATCGACTTCGCGCCCGGCACCTTGCTTTCCTTGGCGTAATGCCATAACGGCAGCAGCGGATTGCACTCGGGGTAATAACCGGCGATGCATCCCTGCGGTATGTCATAGGGCTTTATGCGCAAACCTGTGACGCGCCGCTCGAATTCATCGTTGGCGATCGTGCGCGACGTGATGCAGTCGTTCTTCTGGAGACCGTGGCGTGTCATGTCGGCCTCGCACATGAAGATCACCATGCGATCGCCGCTTATGCCGCGAAAGCGGTCGTCGAGGCTATAGATCGTCGTGTTGAATTGGCTGTCGCTGCGCAGCGTCACGAGGCGCAATGATTGCGGCTCACGCTCGGGCATATCAGGGTCTTCGCCAAGGGTCTCGGGAACGGAGAACTCCGCCTTGCCGCTCTTCGTCTGCCACATGCGTTCACGTGCGGGCAGATCGCGCGGGAAGCCGCCCGGCGTCCACATTCTTTCGTTGAATTCGTGAAACGTCTCGGGATAGGTCTTAGCGATTTCATCGCGCACCAGCGCATAGTCGTTGCGCCAGCGATCCCAGTCCACAGTCGAGCGCTTGCCAAGCGTGTGCTTCGCCAGTTCCGCAACAATACGCGGCTCCGAGCGCGGATCCTGCGAAGCGGGCTCTGCCACACCGCGCGAGCCGTGAATGCAGCCGGTGCTGTCTTCCTTTGATACCGCCTGCGCGCCGCTTGCCTGCGTATCGATTTCGATGCGGCTCAGGCACGGCAGAATGTACGACTTCTCGCCATGCACGAGATGACTGCGATTGAGTTTCGTCGCGATACTGACCGTGAGTTTCAGATTGCGCCATGCCGGCTCGATGCGCATACGGTCCGGCACCGAACGCACCAGATTGCCGCCGAGGCTGATGACCGCGCTGACCTTGCCTTCGAGCATCGCCTCGAACGTCTCGACGATATTCATGCCCTTCTCGCGAGGCGGCTCGAAGCCGAACTGGCTTGCGAGCTTGTCGAGCGGCGCGAGTTCCGGCTTCTCAGTGATGCCCACCGTACGTTGACCCTGCACGTTCGAATGCCCGCGCACCGGCGAGGGCCCCGCGCCCGGGTTGCCGACATTGCCGCGCAGAAAGAGCAGATTGCATAGCATTCGAACGTTCTGCACGCCCTGCCTATGTTGGGTGATGCCCATGCCGTAGTGTGCCATCACCGCGTTCGCACGCATGTATTCCGCGGCCGCGGCTTCGAGGTCCACGCGCGGCAGTCATGACACGCGCTCGATATCGCTCCACGACGCGGCGCGTACGTAGTTCGCGAAGACTTCGAATCCCACGGTGTGCGTGTCGATGAAATCGATATCGAGCACGCGCGGCTCGCCGCGTTCCCGGGCGCGATCGTCGGCGTCGATGACGGTTTTGCAGATGCCGAGCAACGCCGCTGTGTCGCCGCCCGTCTTCACCTGATGATATTGCGTGCTGATCAGCGTATGCGCAGGCGTCATCATCTCGATCGGCGACTGCGGATTGCTGAACTTCAACAAGCCTGGCTCGCGCAACGGATTGAACGTGATGATCGGCACGCCGCGCTTTCTGGCTTCCTGAACCGGATGCAGCATGCGCGGACTATTGGTTCCGACGTTCTGCCCAAAGAAGAACATGAGATCGGTCTTCTCGAAGTCTTCGAGCCTCACGGTGCCGACGCCCACACCGATCGCCTCCTTCAGTCCGACGCTCGTGCTCTCATGACACATGTTCGAGCTGTCGGGCAAATTGTTGGTGCCGTACATGCGTGCAAAAATGGTACATGTACGATGTTTGGCACGCGCACATATTCGGCCTGGCCGCCCGGATAGCCGCCCGTTAGATGCGTGTAACCGAAGAGGCCCGCGGTGGTATGGCCGAAGAGCTTGTCAGCGTCTTTGTTGCGATTGCTTCGCTCGCAGACGGAAAAAATTGCCGCGCTTGCACTGATCGCACTCGCCGCAGGTGATCGTAAAAGGGACGACAATTTGGTCGCCGATCTTAAGCGCGGCGTTGTCCCTGCCGACTTCGACGACTTCGCCCATGAACTCGTGGCCAATGATATCGCCTGATTCTATTCCCGGCATAAAGCTATCGAACAGATGTAGGTCCGACCCGCAGATGGCGCAACTCGACACCTTTATGATCGCATCGCGCGGATGTTCAATCTGCGGGTCGGGAACCGTTTCATAGCGAATGTCTTTATTGCCTTGCCAGGTTAGTGCCTTCATCCTTTCTCTCCCGCTCACAATGTACGAGCGATAACGCACGTTGGTTGCCCGGCCTCGGCAACAGGTGAGGATCGCGTCATCGGGCCGCGCCCGCTGCGCTATCGTGTCGCACCCGTAGTCCGCATGACACGTTGCTTTCGGCGGGACAAAACGAACCGAGAGTCTGGCGATCTGGGCGTCAGTCGGACAACGGCGGCACGGCCGACCGTCCTCTGACGAAATGTTCGCGTGGAATCACTTTCCGACTTCGGCCTCCGAAAGCTCCTGCGTCGCGAGCAACGTGAGCTTTTCATCGGTCGCTTTTTCTTCTTCCAGCGTCGCGAGGAGGAGCTTCATGCCGTCGTTGTATCCAAGCTTCTTTGCGAGCGTGGCGAGCGTTCCGTAAGACGCAATCTCATAGTGCTCGACCTTCTGAGCCGCCGCGATAAGCGCCGCGTCGAGGATGGGCCCTTTTTCGATTTCATCGATCTGTTCTTGACCTTCTTCGACCAGACCTTCCATCGCTACGCACTTGATGCGCTTAAGCTTGAGTTCAGAAACTTCGACCACTCGGTCGATGCGCTCGACCTGCCCCCTGGTTTCCTCAAGGTGCGTCGTAAATGCCGCTGCGAGCTCAGGGTTTGTCGCGGCTCGCGCCATTTTTGGAAGCGCTTTCGTCAGTTGCTTTTAGGCGCTGTAAACGTCCGAGAGGGCGTGAATGAACAGGTCATTTAGGGTGGTGGCGGTCATGTATTTCTCCTGGGTAGTTTGGAACGCTAAGCGTCGATTTACTGGAGCGCAATTGATATATCCGCGGCGCCCGGTGACACGCGAACACTCCCAAATCAGTTCAGTTGTGCACCTAGACTGGATCGCCGCCTGTAATTTCTGGCGCAATCGCTGCGTGGTTAATCAGCGCAACGAGCGACATGCCCCCAATTACATTACCGATCAAGGTCGGGATGAGGAACACCAAAAAGTAGTCGCTCATCCCGACAGCGCCGCGGAAAACCCCATAGAGGCCCTCCACGGATCCGGCAATTACATGGGACAGCTTGCAAGCGGCAACGACATACGTAATCAACAAGACCGTCAGGAGGCGCGCTGAGCGCGCGCTGGGTAACAGCCATACCATTAGCGCGATCAGCCACCCCGCCAATACAGCGCGTACGACGGTCACGCCAAAAGCGCCAGAGAACGGCGCTCCGGCGATGCGGTCGAGTGATTCTTGAACATCTGCAGAAAATACACCAGGCAATTGGAGCATCGCCGCGAAGCAGGCTGTCCCAATCAAGTTCGACGTGAGTACAATCCCCCAGAGGCGAAGCGCCTTGATAGCTGTTTTCAGATCACGGCGCGTGAGCACTGGAAGAACAACGCTGAGCGTGCTCTCCGTGAACAGCTGTTGGCGACCAAGAATGACGATCACAAAGCCAACGGTGTAGCCGAAACTCGAAACGAGCGGACGCCACTGGCTGTCGGGTAGTCCGCTCTCGAGAACTGCCTGCATGAGGAACGAGAAACCCATAGACAGTCCGGCTGCGAGCGCCGACCAGGTGAGCGCTGAAACCGTTCGTTCCATGGCGGCCTCACCCTCTTCCCGCACAATCTCGTGGATGACAAGCGCGGCGGGCGTCGAGTGGTCCGCGGCCTGCTCCTGCTCGCCCTTGTTGAGGTGAGGCGAATTGGATCCCGCTTCGGTGTCAGACATTTAACCTCCAGCTTGAGTGGATCGAATCAGGAACTAATGGTCCGTCGTAGATAGCTGAAAAGCCCGCGGGTCAGCGAACGCGCAGTATGTAGGCGATACCGTCGAGAGAAGATTCAAATGCAAGATCGCGATTCCGCAATCTCGAGAGCGGGATAAGTATCGCCCCCGTACAAGTTGACGCTACCCTGCTATGCTTGTTGCGCGTGGCAGTGATACATCGATCGGAATGCGATTGAAGCAGCATGTCACGAGCACTTCCGAACGCGCAACATGCTCGAGGCCCTCCAGCTTTCGTTGGAACGATCTCAGGTACCGCACTAAAGTATCTGCGCTAGCAGAACCATATTCAGAGAGAGAACGAAGATTCCCGCAATCGCCGCTAAAGCCGCAACACACACACCATTTACATGCGCCCCCATAATCTTTCGGCTACACGTGAACCATAGAATTGCTAGCATCGGAACGGGTACCGCGGCGCTGAGCACCACCTGGCTCAGGATCAGTGCGCGGGTCGTATCGATCCCTATCGCGACCAACACGAAGCTGGGAATGATCGTCAGCAGACGACGCAACCAGAGCGGAATGGCGAAAGTGAGAAAGCCCTGCATAATCATCTGCCCGGCCATCGTTCCGACCACTGAGCTCGACACGCCCGAAGCCATCAGTGCGACAAGAAAGAGGCCGGCTGCTGCCCCGCCGAGAAGCGGAACCAGCATGTGGTATGCAGTGTCGATCTGCGCGACTTCCGGGTGCCCACTGTGGAACGCGGTGGCCGCAACGATTACCATCGCCAGATTAACCAGTCCGGCAAATCCGAGTGCGACGATTACTTCATAGCGTGCATAACGCATAAGTCCCCTTCGCTCCTTCTCGGAATGGGGCCGAACGCGCTCGCCAGCGAGCCCGGAGTGCAGAAAAAGTGCGTGAGGCATAACCGTCGCGCCCACGATGCCTACTGCGACTGTCAATGCGCCCGGACCGGCTATCTCAGGTTTCACACCTTGGCGAAGAACTGCAGACCAATCAACTGGCGTGATGAGCAGCTGTGCGAGGTATGAGAGCCCGATCAGCCCAACCAGCGCGCCAATTGCGATTTCCATTGGACGAAAACCGCGGCCCTGTATCAGCAACAGACCATAGGTGAGCACCGCTGTGATCACCATTCCGGCCAGCATTGGAATATGGAGCAAGAGGCTAAAGCCAATTGCGCCTCCGAGAAATTCGGCAAGATCGGTGGCCATGGCGGCGATCTCGCTGATTACCCACATGACAATGACAAGCCCGCGCGGAAGATGCAGACGACTTACTTCGGCAAGATTCAGTCCGGTGACAAGCCCGAGCTCCGCCGATAGAAACTGAAAAAGCATAGCGACGAGGCTCGCGGCAACGACGATCCACAGCAGTCCGTACCCGTAACCCGCACCCGCCTGAATGTTCGTGGCGAAGTTGCCGGGGTCCATATATGCAACCGAGACGACCACCGCGGGGCCAGCAAACGGGGCGATGGCTCGCAGTCCGCGCCGACGACCATTAAGGACCTCACGCATCTCGGCAACGGCGTGGTCACTAGAACTGCTTTTTTCAACGGAAAGCGTATCGCTCATTAGATATCCGGAGTTCGCGAACCATCCCAATGAGTTTCGCTTGACAAAAGGCGGTGTTGCTCTCGTTTTCAGTTGGATCCCGCCCTTCTTCGGTGAAGGCGTCTTTCCAGAAGGACTGCCCGCTCGGGAAAGCGAATATCAGACTGTGACCTTCGAGCGCGTGAGCCGATGACCCCGGTGAGAGCGCCCTCGGGCGGGTAACAGCATGCGCTCGCAGACCAATTCGCGTTTCCCTGCGGATTCGGCTTGCCCGGAAGGGAACCAGGTCGACGAGAAATAGGGGAGGACGCACCTTTGGATGGTTGCCGTCCTAAATGGGCACCGGCTTCTTAGGTTCGGCAGCCGCCGAACACCCTCCTGCTAATCTTGGTCACCGTCGCGACGCCGATTTTTAAAAGAACGTGGCGGTGGTGAATTCGCCGTTGCCCAAATCGCGCCGAGCAAAAAGCCCAATCCAGCGGCGATGGCAAGAGTGGTGAACGGGCTCTCAACAGTCTTGTTTCGCACCAGTTCCGTTGTGTCCGCGTATAGCTGCTGCGTCTTGCCGCTGAGCTGGCGCACCTTTTCGGCCGTCTGATTACCGGTGTCGCCTATCAGGTCACGGGCAGCATTCTGCGCCTTACCGGCCACTTCTTTGACCGTTCCCTCTGCACTATTTGAGTCCATTCCCAGTCCTGGTTACGTTTGAGCAATGCATTGACTTCTACCGCGCGTCGAATTGTGTGCTCTCTAACAGTGTGTCGTTTGCGCAAGTTGTGTTCCCGTTGGAGAAGCCGGTTACCCTTGGCCTTCCTGAGCAATCCGCCTTTGCCTTCTGTCAGACACGTGCCGTGTGTCTTGCAGCTCCACGGCAAAATCACGACTTTTGCCCGATATATTGAAAGGCGCGATGCTCTCGGCTGAGGAGTTCTTCGCCCACAACTTTGCAGCAGGCTATGCCATTTTCGGCGCGGCGGCGAGCTTTTGCTTCGACGAGCATGTGAATGGGTCGACGCAAGCTAACAGTGTGTATGCCGCGGCCCTCGGCGCGGCGGCGACCATCGGGTCGACGGAAGCTGCGTTACTGTATAGCGGCGATACGTCAAGCTCGAACGCGCACGGCGCTCAAATCGCGTTCACGAACGAGGGGTGCGCATCGCCCAGCAGCCCATGCGTCGCGCGCTCAACCCACCCCGATTGAAGCAATCGACCACGGCTTCCCGATCTAGCGGCCGGCGCAGCGGATTCGGTTGCGGAGAGACTCAGTCCGGTGTGTCGCCCGCGAGCAATCCCCCAAGGTCGCTGCGCATACCGCCATGCAACCAATGAACAAGCCGAATCAGAAGCACCAAACACCTGGGGTCCAGCCGATTCGGCCATTTTGGAAAGACCCGCAACAACGACGGTCAAGGTCCTCGAACGTGTTTTTGCTTGCAGAAATCCCGCGGCCAACACAAGCCATCTGTGGCGCAACCGAGCAGCGTTCCAGGTCGTTGAAACTTCGCTCGGCTCGAATTCGTTCAGCGCTACTCTGGCCGATGGATCGTGGGCAATTAATCCCTTTGATGTTCCATGCCTGGAGTAGATCCCGCTTAATTATGCTGATCCTAGTGACGCAAAGCCGCAAATAACGCCTCCCTCCATCCTTTGGGCCACCTGGGAATAGCCTTTGCGATATTTGTGCTAACCCTACTTCTGAAACCATCGGATTTTTCGGGTTCCTAACGTCACGGATTCTAAAATGCGCCTGCTCACTACACAAGACGGTCTTCCTCGCATCTCATGGGGTGCCGTCATCGCCGGAGTCATACTCTCGCTCATCGCCTATCTGATCCTTACGGTGCTCGGAACGGCAATTGGTGCGTCTGTTCTGTCGCCGCTCACTCAGCCCGATCCCTCACGCGGCTTCGCGTTTGGTTCGGGCGCTTACATGATCGTGATGACGGTGATCGCGGTGTTCGTCGGTTCATATTTCGCCGGTCGGTGCGCCCCGGTGCTGGGTTGGCTTCACGGGCTCCTGGCCTGGGCAGTGATGATCATTGCGATGGCGTACGGCGCGACGTCGCTGATGGGAAGTGCTGTCAGCGCCGTCGGCAGCGTCGCGTCGACGGGAGCCACTGCAGTCGCCGCGGCGAGCCCGTCCGCAGCCAGCGGCACGATGATGGGCTCGCTCAAAGCGCAGGTGCAAGGCGCGGTCGCATCAGCGACAGCGATGGCCTCCAGTCCGCAAGCTGAAGCCGATACACGCCAGGCCGCCGACACGGCAGCACGCGGCGTCGCACGTGCCTCGTGGTTCTCGTTTGCAGCGCTCTTGGTCGGCATGATCATCGCCATCGTATCTGGCGGCGCGGGCTTTCGTCATCAACCTCCGGTTGAGGACGCCGGTGGTGCCGCATTCGAAGGCGACGCACCTCGGTCGCCAAAGCGCCCCATACCGAGCAACCGTCCTGCGCACTGAACGATGCATCTCGAATCGGAGCCCGGACATGAACGGTGGCCTGGAACCTACGCCGGATACTGGCAGCGAGTCGGGCACGCTGGTCGCGAGCGAGGAACGACTCCAGCTTGCGGCCCGCGAAGAGGAAACCGGCGCGGTTCGTGTTCGCACTATCACACATCGCGAACTGCTTGAGCTTCCCGTTGTTGTGCACAGCCGTGCCGTGCATATAGAGCGCGTTGCGATCAATGAATTTGTCGATGCTCAGTTTGCCCCGCGTCACGAGGGCGACACCTTAATCGTGCCCGTCTCGAGTATGTGCCGGTTACTGAACTGAAGCTGGTGCTTAAGGAAGAGCTACGTATCACGACTGTCGTCTCCACGGAGGCAGCCGTCCACGTCGCAGAATTGCAACGTCAACAAGTCGTCGTAGAAAGACGAGTCGGAACCGCTGGAGACTGGATTGCGGACCCGCCGTTACCGTCCTCAGGCGCAGGCGAGTCCGCAACAAATCCCGCTGAATAAATTTTATTTTCCGGCCGCCCTTCAGGCCGCCCAATTCAATTCGGAGTGTCGCATGAGCCAGGTAATCGTAGGTGTATTCGACTCGTTTCAGGAAGCCGAAACAGCAGTCTCCCGTCTGGTCGAGAGCGGCCTGAACCGTAACGACATGGATGTGCACGCTACTGGGCAAGCAGGCGCGTCCAGTGACCCTGCTCGACCCGGCGCCGAAATGTCGACCGCGACGACTGACGAAACCGGAGTGTTTGGCAAAATCGAACACTTCTTTAGCAACATGTTCGGCGCCGATGATCGACCGGACGATGTCGGCCACTATCAGGAAGCCGTCCGTCGTGGCGGCGCATTGCTGACCGTCACGGCCGCCGATGAAGCGGACGTTGGGATGGTTCGCTCGACGATGCATGAGGCAGGTGCGGTGGATGTCGAAGAACGCGCCGCGCAATGGAGAAGCACCGGTTATACAGGCTTCGACGCGGCCGCCAAGCCCTACACCTCCGATGAAGCTTCCGCAGATCGCAAAGCATTCGCCGTGACGCGCGAATCGCTCGATGTAGGCAAGCGAGAAGTGGAAACCGGCGGCGTTCGGGTGTATTCCCGTGCGACCGAAACACCTGTTTCAGAATCGGTGAATCTGCGCGAAGAACACGCGACGATCGAGCGGCGCTCGGTAGACCGCGTCGCAACGGCGGCGGATCTCGAGGAAGGTTCGGTGGAAATTCGCGAGACGGCTGAGCACCCAGTGGTGGCCAAGACGGCACACGTCATCGAGGAGGTCGTCGTGGGTCGTGAGGCAACCGAGCGCACGGAGACCATTAACGAGACCTTGCGTGGTACGGACGTCGAAGTCGAACGTGTTGGTGGAAGCGCACTGGAATCGGGACTTCCGCGGCAAAGCACGGACGAACCAATCATCAAAACGCCCACGAAAGCCGTATAACGCATGGCGCCTGCTCAGAGGCGCATCCATGAAAAATCCCTGGGCGAAGAAGAATCCGTTCATGAGCCAGTGGTCAAGCGGTGCAAACACGGTGGTCGGAGCGGCACGAGGTCGCGCAAAAGTTGCAACGAAACGCGATGTTGTCGCATTCTGGACCGCAGCGCTTACACGCGCCGAACCCAAGAAGCGCAAAGTAACTCGATAACACTCTCTCGGTGGTCGCATCTAATCGCAAGATGCAGCCACCCGTCTTCCCCTGTAACACTTCAGCAACTGATGCAACCACGCCAAAGCGATACTCGCTTTGAGAACTGAGCGCCTTCATGAGAAGGCGTGCCGCGTCAACGCTGACGCGGGACCGCTCGGCGAAACATCGTTACTGGCGAGAAGCGTCCATCGAACGCGGAACGTCTCACGCATAGTGCGAAAACTTTTTGGAAGGAAAAAGCCATGTTTATTCACAATAAGCGTCTCCAATATACCGTGCGCGTAGCGGCACCCAATCCGGGTCTCGCAAACTTGCTGCTGGAGCAATTCGGCGGACCGCAAGGCGAACTCGGTGCGGCTTGCCGTTACTTCACGCAGGCAGTGGGCGAAGACGATCCGGGTCGCAAGGATCTCCTGTTCGACATCGCAACAGAAGAATTGAGCCACCTGGAAATCATCGGTTCCATTATTGCGATGTTGAATAAAGGAGCAAAAGGCCAACTAGCCGAGGCTGTCGAGAGCGAGGCAGAACTCTATCGTTCGATGACTGGCGGGGGCAACGACTCGCACACCACGTCCCTGCTTTACGGCGGTGGACCCGCATTGATCAACTCTGCCGGCGCGCCGTGGACGGCGGCCTACATTGATACGATCGGAGAACCCACTGCCGACCTGCGTTCGAACATTGCGGCCGAAGCGCGTGCCAAGATCGTTTATGAGCGCCTCATCAACGTGACCGACGATGCCGGCATTCGCGATACGCTTGGCTTTTTGATGACGCGTGAGCTCGCGCATCAGAAGTCGTTCGAAAAAGCGCTTCATTCGATTCAGCCGAACTTTCCTCAAGGCAAGCTTCCCGGCTTCCCGGAATTTACTGGCGTCTACTATAAGATGTCGCAAGGCGAGGAATCTGCAACGCGTGGTCCGTGGAACGAAGGACCCGAGTGGACGTTTGTAGACAATCCCCAACCCGCTGTCGATGGAGGTGATGGACTGGCGACGGTAACGGTCCCGTCGGCGGATGTGGAAACACTGCAAGCCATGGCGGCACGAACGGCCTCCGATCCCAGCAGCGACCCGCTCACGGGTGCTGAACTCGGAGCAGGTCAAGCTGCTTGACGCGCGGCTCTGCGCGCAAAAAACTAGAAACGCGGCCCGCAAGGGCCGCTTTGCATTGGCCGTCATGCAGGCGGTGAATACTGCCGTGCTGGGCACATCAACGATCGCTTATTGGTGAACGAACGGCTAAGACGCACAAACGTTGAGAGCTCATCAGCGCAAAGCTCAATTTCCTTCTTGACGATCAAGCTGTTTGGTCAATTGGCGACTACTACCTGCGCGGCAGGTCAAGATGAAAGTCGAGCGTTCGCAGGAGGGCTTCGAATTGAATAGGCTTGGTAAAATGATAATTAAAGCCTGCGTGAATCGACGCTAATCGATCGGCAACGGACGTTAAGGCTGTCAACGCAATCAGCAACGGTTGCATTTTAGGATCCATTTTCCGCACGGTCCGCGCGACCGCGCGCCCGTCCATCACTGGCATTTCGATATCCAGCAACGCAACATCAGGATGCCAGCGCTGGATGGCGGTCAAGGCTGCGAGACCGTCGAGGGCCGTACGAACTTCAAAACCCTGAAGTATGAGAGCAGCCGCGCTGGCGTTGAGCACTCTGCCGTCGTCATCAGCCAAGAGAAGCCGAGGTGCTGTTGGTGGTTGGGACATGGTCTTCTCGATGGCGTGTCCTACTCGAAGCGCACGTGGCATTCCTGATGGAGGGAATTTGTTTTCTCGCCCCGTCTTAACCATTCGTAACAGCGCTATGGGGTGTCGGCTCTCGATGAAAATGGGCTGTCAAAGAGCGAGTATACATTTCTCCTTTTGTGGGGACTCAATGCTTCCCAGGCGTACCCGCTGGGTCTTATTTTGATCGCTGGTTCATTTGTCGGCTTTATGACCCAATCAGCTCAAAATATTAACGCCATAGCAATCCGAAGTGGCTCGGCGTGAAGGATGACCAGGACGAGCTGTCAACGGCAGCGCAACACGGTTGTTGGCCCCTGCGTGGCGATCCGGCAGTGCGCACGAGATCGTATTCGTCCCACTAAAGTGCCAGCGCGTTCGTCGATCCGGTTCAGTGTTCGAGTGCAAGCCAATTATGCTCGATCTCCGGGTCAATTTTGCCGATTAGTAGAGCGTGCGGGGAATCCATGCGCGAAATTGTGTATAGTAAGCCATCGGCATGATCGCGCGTTCCCTTCGCTTATCTCCCCGTATGCTCAACCCGGCCTCGCGATCATCTCGCCGCTCCCCTTTCGCCCAACTGAATGTCCATAACGACTCGGAACAACGTCCATATCGCAGGCGAAGGCCGCCTCACAATCGTGTTTGCCCACGGTTTCGGGTGCGACCAGAACATGTGGCATTCGCTCGCACCAAACTTCGATTCGCGGTATCGGACCGTGCTGTTCGATCTGGTGGGAAGCGGCGAGTCCGATCTGACGACTTATGACCGCCGGAAATATGCTTCGCTTGATGGTTACGCCTCCGACGTGCTCGAGATCGTCGATGAACTTGGCGCCGACCCGGTCATTTATGTGGGCCATTCCGTCAGCGCGATGATCGGCATGCTCGCCGCGATCCGCGCGCCGGAACGGTTTCTGGCCAACATCATGGTGGGTCCCTCGCCTTCGTTCATTAACGACGGTGACTACGTGGGCGGATTCACGCGTCAAGACATTGAGAATCTGCTCGACACACTCGAGGCCAACTATCTTGGTTGGTCCAGCACCATGGCGCCGGCAATCATGGGCGCGCCGGATCAACCCGCGCTTGGCGAGGAGCTGACCAACAGTTTTTGCCGGACAGATCCCGACATCGCGAAGCACTTTGCGCGGGTTACCTTTCTCGCGGATCATCGCGCCGACCTTTCCCGCGTGACGACGCCGACTCTCGTCATTCAGTCAAACGACGATCTGCTTGCGCCCATGGCGGTTGGCGAGTACTTGCACCGCATGATTCCCGGCAGCACCTTGAGCGTCGTTAAGAACGTCGGTCATTGCCCTCATCTGAGTGCACCATGCGCCAGTATCGACGCGATAGAGCGTTTTCTCGCCGCGCTGAAACATTAGTATGAACGACTCCGGCCCGCTCTTGTCGTTCATCGGCGCCGCATTTGACCGCGCGCCGTGCGGACTGCTGACGACGACAACCGAAGGCTTGATCCTTCGGGCAAACGTAATGTTTTATCGGTGGACGGGTTACTCGCCTGACGAACTCGTCGGCAAGCGCAGGTTCCAGGATCTATTGACCATCGGCGGCAAGGTCTTCCACCAGACTCATTGGGCCCCGCTGCTCCAGATGCAACGCTCGGTGAGTGAGGTGAAGCTGGACATCCTGCATCGTAACGGTGCGATCGTCCCCGTTCTCATTAACGTGGTGCGACAGCCCTTTGAGGGCGTCGATTTCGACGAGTTCGCGGTACTGGTCGTGGCAGATAGGCACAAGTATGAGCACGAATTGCTTCGTGCGCGCCACGAAGCCGAGGAGGCGCTCGAAGCAAAAAGAGCCGCGCAGGACGCGCTCGAGATGGCGGACCGCCGCAAGGACGAATTTCTCGCCACGCTTGCACATGAACTTCGCAATCCACTCGCCTCCATTGCGGGCGTGGCTGCTGTGCTTTACAACAAGAACTACGCGGATCCTGAACTCACGTGGTCGCGTGATGCGCTACAGCGTCAGATCGGGCACATCGATCGTCTCGTCGATGACCTTCTGGACGTTTCACGCATTGCCGAGGGTAAGATCGAGCTGCGTCGGCAAACGGTCGAACTGATCACCATCATGCATCAAGCTGTCGAGGGCTCGCGCGCTAACATTGACGCCTCGTCCCACGAGCTCATCGTGTGCGCGCCCGGCGATCCCATCTTTCTCGATGCCGACCCGGTTCGTCTTACGCAGATTATCCAGAATCTACTCAACAATGCAGCGAAATACACGCCTACACAGGGGTGCATACACCTGACAGCAATGCGGGATGGAAAGAATGCGGTCGTCTCTGTTCGGGATAACGGCATCGGCATTGCTCCTGAAGATCTCGGGAAGATATTCGAGATCTTTTCGCAGCTTACCCCTGGTTTGCAGCGCTCGCGCGGTGGCCTCGGAATCGGACTCTCGCTGGTCCGCGCAATGACGACGCTCATGGGTGGGACAGTCTCGGTACGAAGCGATGGCGTCGGGCATGGGAGCGAATTCGTGGTGCAATTGCCTGCGCTCAACGCATCGACGGAGAGCGCGCCGCACCCGATGGCCGCAGCAAAGTCGGGCGTCAAATTCGAGAGTCGAAGAGTCGTTATTATCGACGACGACAACGACAGCACGACTTCTCTCGCAATGGTGCTTGAGGCCGAAGGACACGCGGTCCGTACGGCAGCCACTGGCCAAGCCGGGATCAAACTGATCGCAGCTTTCGATCCCCATACCGTGATTCTCGACATAACACTGCCCGATATCAGCGGCTACGAGGTGATGCAAAGCGTTCGCGCGACAAAAAGAGCCCCCGGGTTGCTCGCCATCGCCCTCACCGGTTGGGGACAATCACAGGACAAAGAGCGGGCGATCACCGCGGGCTTTGACGTGCACTTTACCAAGCCGATTGACATGTCGTGCCTGCTGACTTTGCTGCAAGACCCGGATTCGGCTTCGGTCGAGGCGGGTTGACCTCGTCGAATGCTGAATCGGACTCGCGAACAAACCATCTTCTCGCGGCATGCGAGCGCCTCCTCTTACCATGCAACCAGTAAGGAGCTAGAAGGTTTTTGCCGCCGGCGCTATGCAACGTAACACGCAGAGAAATTCCTGCCGACGAGTCTTCGCCGCTTGCGACGCGCAAGTATGCCGCCGCCAAGCGGCGAAGCTTCCTCGCTTGCATTCTCGGTTCCGAACAGCTTGTCACTCGCGGCCTTCTGCGTAAAATTAGGCTCGTTCAGCTTCAGATGGAGCGCCACGCTGTCCTTGTTTTGACTTTGCTGAATCAGGAACACCATGAGCGAAGCGACGATCGTCGTATCAGTGTTGATGAACAGTTGCCAGCCGTCGGAGTAATGGAATATCGGTCCTATCACTTCCCATGTGGCTACTGTGCATACCGCCATGGAAAAGGCGACCGGTGAACCCGCCCAACGAGTGACGAGACTGGCGAACTTATCGAACGCGCGGGTCAGGGGATGCCGGCCGGTGTAAGCCGGACTCGACGTGTCGGGAACCGTGTCGATCTCGTCGGTAGACGACCCGGACAATTCGCGTTGTTCATCATCGTCTCCAGAAGCTCCGTGCATAAACGTTGATGCAACTGGCATGTCAGTTGGCCGGGCGTAAGGCGCAGGCTGCCGAAGGAGGCAAGGCGATCGGACGAACTGATCACGTCAAATTCAACTGGCACCATCTTAATAATGTATTTTGAACGTTTAAGCGCTTGAAGCCGCGGGTCAATTCTCTGCCGCTACGACTCGCGATCAAGGTTTCCCGGCATATGGCGAGGCGACGAGATGATGGTGTTCAGTTCCTTCATGTCCGCCGGTTTGACGAGGTAAACATCGAAGCCGGCCCGTCTCGCGCGCTCGCGGTGATCATCCCCCGCGTATCCGCTTAGCGCAATCAACATGGTATCGGCAGATTCAGACATGGCACGTAGTTGGCGGCAGACTTCGCAGCCGTCCATGCCCGGCAACCCGATGTCAAGTAACACGACGTCGGGCAGGAAGTCCGCTGCGACTTGCAAAGCGGACGGGCCATCAGGTGCGACCCTTACCTCGTGCCCTTCGAGCCTCAGCAACATCGCTGTGCTCTCGGCCGCATCGTCGTTGTCGTCCACCACAAGAATCTTGCGGGCTTTAGGGGTGGCCGCGTCCTGAATCAAACCCTGCATGAGCGGCGACAGCAATTTTGCCGTTGATATCGGAAGTCGGACCACAAATACGCTGCCTTGGCCCAAACCATCACTGAATGCCCGCACGGTTCCGCGGTGCAATTCGATCAACTGGTGCACCAGGGCAAGGCCTAGTCCCAGCCCCGCGAAGTTGCGGTCCAGTGAGCGCTCTGCCTGAACAAAAATAGTAAAGATGGTGGGTAGAAAGTCCGCGGTCATGCCGATGCCGTTGTCGGACACGGTCAGGACCGCCTCGCCGTTGTCGGCAATTAGCGAAATCTCAAGTCGGCCACCGGCAGGCGTGTATTTGATGGCATTGCTTAACAGATTGGTGACGACTTGCTCGAGTCGCATTGCGTCGCCTTTGATGATCACGGGCTGCGTCGGCAATGAAAGTGTCAACTCGTGGTTGCGCCCCTCAACTTCTGCGTGCAGCGCGGCCATACTGTGTCGGACGATCTGTGCCAAGTCAACAGTCTCGATGTTGAGCTTGATGATGCCGCGCGTCACGCGAGATACGTCCAGCAAGTCATTGACCAGCCCGATCTCGTGATTTAGTTGCCGCGTCGCGGCTGCTCGCGCCAAGTCTTGTGTTTCCTTTTCGACGTCCGTGCGGCCCCAGATCGCCAATCCATTACCGACCGCGGCCAGTGGATTGCGAAGTTCGTGCCCGAGCATCGCCAGGAATTCATCCTTATGACGATCAGCCGCCTGTAGGCCCTCCACAGCGAGTTGATGTTCAGTAATGTCTTCGAGAGTGAGCACGATGAGTTCACGCGCACGCCCGATCACGCGCGCAGCGTTCATTCGCATCGTACGCGGTCCGATACGAGGAAAATCATGCGAGATCTGGAAGTCACGGACCACCGCCTTCTGGAGCAGAATCTTTTCCAGCAATTCGCGCAGACTCGGAATGTTCCATTGGCCATTTCCTAGCGCATAGAGGAGCGTTCCGATCGTAACTTCCGGCGTGGTGCTAAACGTCTGGTAGAAGGCGCGGTTGGCTCGCGTTACACGCAGGTCCGGTTGCAATACGAGGAGCGGCTCGGACATCGTTTCGATGATCGCGTCCGAATAGTCGCGGGCACTTGCCACCTCTTCGTGGAGCATCCTGAGCTCCCGGTTGCGGTAGCGCAGTTCGTCGTTGGTGGTCAGCAACTCCTCGTTCAGCGATTGCAGTTCTTCCTTCGCAGTTTCCAGCTCTTCGTTGGTGCTCTGGAACTCCTCATTACTTGAGAGCAGTTCTTCTTCGCTGGATTAGAGTTCCTCGCGGGCGCTTTCATGCTCTTCTAGCATGGCTCGCATCTGGGTACTCATGGCGTTCAACTCGGCATTCAGCCGTGCGATTTCGTCGTCTCTCGGATCGGCGTCTTTGGCGGCACTTCTTCGGCCCAGCCGCTGCCGCAACGTCTGAAGCATCAACGCCTTCAACGTTTCCTGCCGTGGCGCGGTGGACTCGTCCGATCGCCGCGCTTTCTCGAAAAAGATCAATAGCCATCGCCCGTCAATGCCGGCGCTCTGGAGCGGATGCACTTCAAGACTGATACTCTGAGGTCCGCCGACACCGCTAGTCCGCACGCCGGACTTGCGTATTGCCACGCCTTCCTGACGAACCTGTCTGATCGCTTCGCTGAGAGCCAAGAAGACTTCGGGTCGTGCAAGTCGCTGGAGGTTGTTGATCGGCGGGCCGTTCGGGTTCACGAGATAGGCCGAAGTATCGCCACGATATTCGATGATGTTCAGGTCGTCGTCGCAGAGTACGGAGGGAGGCGCGTACCGCGAGAACGTGATGCGAGCGACCTCGGCGCGCAGCGAGGCCGCATCACAAGCCTCGACTGCGCTTTCGGGAACGACGACGTCGCGCGTGGGCGACGTCGGGACATGCGTTGCGGTCGGGCCGAGCGCGGCGGGCGGGCCGAGGCGGGGCTTTTTGGTGAACAGCTTGCTGCGCCTGTCGTCAACCGTGCCGAAAAGCTCGGAGAAGGCGCCCACTGTCTCTGAGGGTCCGAGCATCAGGAGGCCGTCAGGCTTCAGCGCATAGTGAAAGAGCGGCATCACCGTTCTTTGCGCAGGCGCACTCAGGTAGATGAGCAAATTACGGCAGCTCACCAAGTCCATCCGCGAGAAGGGTGGATCATTCAGCACATCGTGACGGGAGAAAGTGCAGAGTTCGCGCACCGACTTGTCGACGCAATAATACTCGCCTTCACGCACGAAGAAGCG
The DNA here is from genome assembly GCF_018408855.1 of Caballeronia sp. NK8. Taxonomy (GTDB): domain Bacteria; phylum Pseudomonadota; class Gammaproteobacteria; order Burkholderiales; family Burkholderiaceae; genus Caballeronia. The sequence goes on from NZ_AP024326.1 coordinate 733,364, forward strand.
CGCCAGACGCTCTGGCGACACGTCTCTCGCGATATTTTCGATATACCGCCCCGCGCGGGCCGTCTCCAGCGCCGCCGCGCTAATATCAGTGCCAAAAATCTGTACGGGGAAACTGTCGCGCGGCTCGCCGAGATACTCGATCAGGCATATCGCGATCGAGTAGACTTCCTCGCCGGTTGCACAGCCAGGCACCCAGATCCTGAGGGGCAATCTAGCATCTCTTGCAGCAGTGAGCCGGGGAAAGACCGTCTGACTCAACGCATCGAATGACTCTGGATCCCGAAAGAAACTGGTCACCTGGACCAGCAGATCGCGTCCCAGCGCCAGGACTTCCGCTGGCTCCGACTCTAACACAACGACGTACTCGCCCACGGAGATCAGCTGTCGCAACGCCATGCGACGGGACAGCCTGCGCTGAATGGTACCGTGCTTATAGCGACTGAAATCGATATTGCAGGCATTTCGCAGGAGCCGAAAGATCGTGCGCAAACTCGTCTCAGAGGACTCGCCCTGTGGACCTTCCTCGGCAATCTGTGGCCGCCGCACATGGGGATGCCGGCCTAAGCTCATCAATTCTTTCGCGATCTCACGCGGTGAGAGAACGCGGTCGACGCCGCCCATCACAATCGCTGCATGGGGCATGCTGCTGTATTGCGCTGAGGCCTCGTCCTGAGCGAACGTAATGCCACCCTCTTGCTGTATGGCCTTCAGACCCAGCGCGCCGTCGGATCCGCTGCCGGAAAGGATCACCCCGATGGCTCCCGAACGTTGATCACTCGCGAGCGAGCTCAGCAAGTCGTCGATCGGCATCGGCGGGCCGAGCGTGCCGTCGCGCGGCCGCAAGCGGATCCGACGTTGATCAACCAGCATGCTCGTGTTGGGAGGAATGACGTACAGGTGGTCCGCTTCGACAGTCATCCCGTCAACGGCCTCCATCACCGGCATGGACACTCTCTTACGCAGGATTTCGGGCAGCAGGCTGCGACGGGAGGGATCCAAATGCTGTACAACCAAAAACGCCATCCCACTGACCGCAGGAATTTCCGCCATCAGTTCCGAAATGGCCTCCAGCCCGCCTGCCGAGGCGCCGACGCCCACTAGTGGAAAGGCCGGGGACGTCGCTTCATTAGCGGCTGTTGATGGATGGATCACGTCGTCTCCAGTGATGCAGATAATCGCGTCGCCGTTGCTCATCTAGCGACGCCGAAAGTTGCCTGCTAGCATGTCTTCGAGCATGGTGGCATCGGCCCCGGCGCACTGTCGTGCAACGGACTTGGCGTTCAGCGCTTCTCGCGGCCGCTTGCGCGCCGCGGCTTACTGGTCTCTGCCCGATTACGCGAATCCTCCTGCTCGATCCACGCGGCCAGGTCGTGCCGGACAATCCACACGCGGGAATGGTCAAGACGAACGGCAAGCTCATCGACCTGCTCTGCAAGAGGGATGGGAACGTGGGCGGTAATCACGCGTGCATTCACATCGGACATTGCGTTCCCCTTTATTGGCGTGAAGAGACGAGCAAAAGGCAAGCCCTCAAAACACTGTCGATAGCCAATTCTTCGCACGTATCGACGCAGACGAATATAGGCTGGCGAATCGGGACGGTTCGAAGTGATTTGGCGCTGATCATTTAGACGATTGAGTTGAGGCAGAAATCGATCTTGTGACGCACGGAGCTAGAATCGCGCCACGTCTTCGAACTGCGTGAGCTCTTGGGGTTTGGACAGTTTGGTGCAGCAGGGACGGCTGCGGACCTCTTCGATCCGATCTGCCACCCGCTTCCCAATCTGACTGGTCGGCAGACCGGATTCTGGAAGCAGACCTGTCAGTTTAGTCAGACCCGACCGTTTCTTGCGTTTGTTCTGCCCATCGAAGGCCTCCTCGCTTCGATTGCATTCAGGCCAAAATTTCCGTCGCTTTGAGCAGCCCCGACGCGTTCAATGGCCGCGCGGATGAGCAAGGAAGAAGCGCACCATCTCCGCGCTGGCGTTCGGTCCGGAGGGATCGGTGTAAGATCCTCGCGGGCTACCACCTGACCAGGCATGCGGTGCGCCGTGGATGGTCCATAACTCCGCAGGCAACCCGTCCGACGACTTCAGATGGAGGACAGTTTGCTTGCGAGCGCCCGCCGGCCCCGCTGACGCCTGGCCTGCCACGGACCCGTTCGGACTGAACCCGCGTACAAGGTCTTTACCGTTAGCAGGATGCACGGTCGTATCTGCATCGCCGTGAAACACGATGAGCGGGCACTTCGGCGCTTTCACCGCGTGCGACTGTGCGCGGCTTTTGCCGCCCCGCATGGCGGCGAGCGCGGACGGCAAATCGTGCGCGCACGCGACTGGGAGCCCCGAGTGGACCCCTGCCGCAGCGTATAGATCTGGATAGCTTTGCGCCATTATTGCCGCCATCGCGCCACCTGCCGACAATCCTGCGATATACACGCGATTCGAATCCACGTTGTGGCTCGCCATTACCTCCCGCGTGATGCCCGCTATCAACGACGGTTCGCCGCTCTCGCGAGTTTGATCGGCGGGCTTGAACCAGTTCCAGCATTTCGACGGGTTCGCGCCTTGCGGCTGGACCGGATACACGATGATGCAGCCATGTTGCTCAGCCAGCGAGTTCATCTGCGTGCCCGCTGCGAAATCGTCCGCGTCCTGTGTGCAGCCGTGTAGCATCACAATGAGCGGGAGCGGCTCATTGCGGTATGCACTCGGCACATAAAGTTTGTAGTTGCGCTGGCCAGCAGCGCTGGAGTAAGTGCGCGTGCTGAAGTGCCCACGATCTTCGACTTCGGACTTGCTTTTGTGGGGGTGGGCTCGGCCAAACTTTTGCAAGATGTCGGCAACCTGCGCCGCGCGTGATTCGACGTCCTTCGCTTCCTCCTTTTCCTGCGATATCGGCGCTGCGCTCACAGGTGCTCCGCGCAAAGCGCGTTGAATCACCTCTGTTGCGGCGACCGGATCGCTCTCACGAAAGTGCGCGAATGCTTCCTTCATCGAGTCTAAAAAACCTTCATTGAGTTTCATCGTATTTACCGTTTGTATAGGGTTCGGTGCGGCATCAGCGGATTCGATCCGCCAACGCCGCCTTGACAGCCGCCGATGCATGCAATGCGCCGCGCACAAGGATCGACTCAATCGTTGCAAGAGCAAGTTCGGGTGAGACGTCGTTGGCAATGCTCGCTAATCCGAGCACCTGGATATTGAGGCGCTCGTTCGCCGCACGCACTGCTTCAAGATCCCGCTTGGAAAAATACTGAAGGCCCAGCACCAGTTCGCGTCGCGTCACCGTTTCCTTGACGACCAGCGCGTGAACCGATAACTGGTTGCGAATTGCCGTGCGGATCAGATCCGTCCGGTTCGAATAAAAGCCTTCCTCCACGAGCAAGTCGATCTGTCCCAAATCGACAGGGCCGAGATTGATCGTAATTTTTTCCGTTTCGCCGCCTCGGGAGCGTACGACGTCTAATCCTTCCTGCTTCGCCATGGGTGTGATTTCCTTCCTGCTACCATCCATATGGATGTTTATAGGCTGGTTTGATACCGCGGTCACGGTTTTTTTTGTAACAACGATGTCTTTTTCCGATCGAGGCGAAGGTTCGTGTGCGGATGCGTGATGAGCTAGTTCCCGTGGGCTCATTAGGACGTCCGCGTACCACGCGTTGTTGAGACCCAGAGACTCGTCCACCTGCAGATCACGCGTGCCCATGTCGAGGGACGACGACTGGATGGCCAGAAAAATCCCGCGCAGCGTCGATTCGCACCTGTCGCATCTGTCGGTGCGATTCTGCTCATCACGACAGGCGCGCCGCTTGTGCCGCGGTGGGTTCACGCATCGGTAAAAAAGCAGCCTTTGCCCCGAAACCGCAGGCCGAGCGCGGAAGCGATAATGCCCTGACGCACGACGGGCAGGTGATGCAGCGAGTCGTGAAAGCCAAGCGGAAAACCACGATCAGCACAGAAATGCGGATGGGCATCGCGTCTTTGGCCGCAGGCAAACGCGCGGGACCAAAGGCGTCGAAAATGGCGGTTCGCGGGAGCCGACCTCCATTATCCGGAGGCCCGGCGCCAAAGCCTCATGCCGCGTGCATAGAGAGGCAAGGAAAACCATGTCGAAGCACCGAGATTGTCGCGATCGATATAAAGTTCAAAGTCGAGGCGATCTGGATGGTGATCCTGCAATGCATCGTCTTGCGGCCCGGACCCCAATCGACCCCCGCTGACAGAAACGGCGCGATGGGTAGATCCGATATCGATCCGCCTGACTAAGCGCTTGCCTCATGCCGAACAAACGAAGAAGGAGTCGCGCGATCGCATAGCAGCCATTTGTCGCCGTCGGGACTGCGATAAAGTTCGATCGGATCCATCGGCATCGGTGCTCATTTATCGAATCTGCACTTGAGAGACGGTCGCCGCGACCGGAGCACGGATGCAGCATGGCAGGCGGTCTATAAATCAGCGTGAGGCGAACGGGTCTCGATCTCGCCGTTTTTGCTCCCATCTTTGCTCAAAGCAGCAAGCGATGTACCTCAGCCTGGCAATGGACTCTGTATCGCGTGTGACACCGATGAGTATCGAGGCGAGTTTGAACGACAGAACCGCCCGCAACCGTCCCCCCGTGATCGCGACCATCCACATCCAGCAGGCCAATATCTAGAAAGACGGTGCAGTATCGCTTCTCTCGCGCCAGCAGCATCGCCTAATGGCCGTCACAGACGACATCCGCGACGTGCTCCAGAGACCTAGCGAGATCGAGGGTTTTCGAGGAATCGGGCTGCATCGTTGGTCACCTCGACAATATCCATGTGCAGCAACTCGACCAAAGGATTCTGAGATCGAGTTCTCCTGGAGCTAACGCTCTCTACGCCAACTGCAGACGAGCGTATGCCAGGGTCCGGTCATTCTGATTTTAGTCAGTCTGCGGCAAGCCAAATCGCGGTCTAGCCGCAACATAGCGCTCCAAGAACTGATGCAAGTCTTCAGGCGTCGGACGCGTTCCCCATCCGTCGCCATGATTCAGCGACGCGAGGGCCATCCATGAATCTGGCGGATGCAACGCGTCAATAAGCTCACTTCCCTTCATTACAACCAAGCGTCCCGTTGACAGCTGAAATTCTGCCGATACCTCGCGAGTGGCAGATCGCACGACAGCAATCACGGATTGCGGCTTCATGAACTCCCTCGTCGTGTTGATTGTCATGCTGCATTGCAACACAAAATATTTGACAACGTACTGGCCCCTTGCAAGGAGTTGATGGCGCAATTTTGGGCGTACGCGGGTCGGCGTGACCCTACTCAGTCGATCTCGCGATACGAGCGAAGGGGAAGAAATACTTAACAACGTTATGGAACTTCGTCCGTGCCAGTACAAACATACTCAGTGCTGAACTGAGGACCAATGCACGTTGATCCAAAACGTGCCGAGCGATGTAGCGAACTCGGCCCATGAATGCCAGCACGCCTCCCTGAACGCAAAGAGCTCCTGCTCGCGTGGGGTCCAGGCAAGTGAATCGCCTGAGAAGAGCACGCGATCCTCGAGCAGGTACAGGACGCCGCCCCGAGTGTGCCCGGGAATCGGGAGTGCGCAGACTCCGGCCGCGACCCTCGGCGCTGATCCGTCGTTGGGCAGATCCGTAGCATACGGGGCAGCCAACGGTCTTTCTACCGATGCGACCACCTCTTCACCGCGCGAAGTGTCAGGACACTGTTGCCAGCGATACCTGTGACGCCCAACGCGATCAAGGCTCCCGTCGGTCCGAGTACTGATGCGAGCAGGCCCGCTAAAAGCGTTCCGAGCGGCCAACATCCGATACCGACAGTAACCAGACCGAACACACGACTGCGCATGACGCCGGGCACGGACTCGATCACGATGGTCGTCTGATGTATGTTGTAGGCGGCGCTATCAAAGCCGCTGATGAAGAGCATGACGAGCAATGACGCCAGCGAGCATCGGAAAGAACTTGCGAACCCAGCGATTGCAATAGCCAGGAAAAACACGCTCGATCCGGCTATCAACCAGACAAAGGACCGCCCTCGTCGGCGAGCGCCTCCGATGATCGCGCCGGCGACAAAAGATCCCGCAGGCTCCGCCGACGAAAGCACGCCGATCATCGTGGCCGACAAGTCGAACGTCTCCCTTCCGAGAGGTGTCAGTAGAACGTTATAGCTATAGCCGCATAAGTTCGTGATTGTCGTCACGATCAAGAGCGCCATGATCGTTTTACTGTCGAGCGCGTATTGCCACGCTTCCCGAAGGTCGTTGCGGATCCGCGCCGGGGAGAGGCGCCCAGAGGGCACCTGCACGGTCGAAAGTCGGAAGATGCACGCTGCGGCGCAAAGCGACGCCGTTGCGGAGAGGAAATAGGATGTCGAGACGCCGAGTGCTCCGTAGATCAAGCCTCCGAGCAGAGGCCCGAGACATCGCGTCGCGAAGTTGGTCATGCTGTCGATAGCGACCGCGTGAGAGGCCATCGCCTTGCCTGCTGTCTCCGCAATCATGCGCCTACGGGCAGGCATCTCGGTGGCATAGACGACACCGCTCACGAGAGCGGCAGCGCAAAGGTGCCATGTAGATAGAACCGCGAGGAAAGACAAGACTCCCACCGTAGCCGACGAAGCGCTCGCCAGCAACAATCCGAGCAGCACTATTCTCTTGCGATCCATTGCATCCGCCACGACGCCCATTACCGCGCCGCTTAACAGAAGCGGGAGACTTCGACACGCGGCGACAACCGCGACTGCTACTGCCGAATTCGTAGCCTTGAAGGTGAACAGCGCCGCTGCGAGCATCTCCAGCCACATCATCGAGGATGAAACCGCGCCGACCGTCCAGAGCGGTAAGAACCCTTTGGTGCGTATCACGCTTATCGGGTGCATCGATTGCGTTACGCCATGTCTCTACGACGATGGATGGTACTCACTTCAAGCGTTTGATTGGAGGCGGCCCAGCAGCGGGAGCGCGGGTGGCTTTGTCCGGAGTGGTCCTGTTATCCATTTGCCGTGATCGCCGAATCGAGAGCGCCGCAGCATTGCCCATCAGTGCGGGGTGAGAAGATACCGCCAATAAAATCGAAATAGACGATGCCGCGCGCTGGCTTCGTCATGTCGATGTATCGCTCCTATCAAGAAATTGGCCGATCGCGAGCGTTTTCGATGCCGACATGTGAGAAGCGATCGTTGATTGTCACTCTCGTTCGAGCGCGTCGTCTATGCCGGGCGACTCGGTACTGTTATCCGACTTAGGTAGAGCTTCCTGTTTCGACCGGTTTTGCGCAGGAGATTGCTCGGCCTCGCCGGAAATTGGTTGACGCACTCCTTGGGCGGGATCGCCGCCTGTGGCAGAGCCCGGTCCTGGCTGGTTACCCAGCGAGCCACCACCGCTTGCTCCACTGCCTGCATCGCCGAGCGGCTTATCGGTGCTGCCCGGTCCTTTCAAGCGATCGCTGTTCATGACCAGTCTCCTTCTCTTTGAACTCGTTAATGAGCAATGCGTATGCCACGGCGGCCGTCAGGCTTGTCATGCCGACTGTGTCGCGACAGCTGACCCTGGATGCGGCAGAATCCGAAAGAGGAAGCGCGAACTACTTGAAGTCGCGTTTCCCGACACGGAATGGTTCACTACATCGTGGCGGCACTACCGCCGCAACTCGGAGTTTTGAGTTTTCTCGTTCAGGCGGTGGGTCGCCGTGTTGAATTCGTGTCGATGCCGCACCGCGAGTCGCGCGTTTTTCTTCCTCGTAAGAGTTCTAATTGTCAATCAGCCTCGCAAGGGCTAACCCAGCACCGAGGGCTACATAAACGGGAAGGAACGAGCGTCGCGGCATATGCGCTTCAAACCCAGGCGTTATCCTTTTCGGAACGACGTGATAATCGACAATGTAGGCCGTCGCGGCGGTCACGGCAGCAATACGGATAATGCGGGCCGGTGGGATTCGGCGTTCCCGGAGCAGTGTTTCGAACAATGTTCCCCAAAATATGCTTGCGCCCCAGTGAATCAAAGCGCCGGTGCCGGTCAGGCGCGCGCTTAGTCGTTGCTCTTTCATTGCCTCGACGGGCCAGATGCAGTGTGCGACTGCATTTAGAGGCGCGATACCGCTTGCACCGCTGTGCGAAGCCTCGCGGGACGCAACTAGCGCTGAGGTGATCGAGGCAGCGGTCCCACTTGCTAAAGAGCGGCGCACGAGCGTCCTAATGTTAGTCATAGGAAGTCCTTATTGTGAAAGAAAATTGCTCATGTCTGGCTAGAACATGAAGCAGACGGTGCGCCTGCGCGGCCGCCAATTGCACTGCTTTATCGCGCGCTCTTCGGACTGTTGACCGAGCATCCGAGCGATGGTGACCGTGCGATGGCCGGTCCGGACCTCAGTTCTTTCTTTGAACGTTGCTAAGCGTCCGCATCTAGTAAATGAACAAATAGGGCGCGCCAACCTTCGCGGCTCGGACAACCGCGATGGTGACAAACGGTGTTGGCGGCCAAGCGAAGCGGGCGAGCGCCTCGTTATCAAGAACTAAGCGTCGGCCCTCCCGAGGGAGCCGTAAGGACTGACCGCTTGCTGTTACCATTCTATGGTCGGTTTAGTTACTGGTCTGCCTCCCAACGAACCCAATCACGTCTCTTGCGGCTTGCACGATTGCATCCGTCGTGATGTCGAATTTGGTATAGACGTCGCCTATCTTCCCCGACTCGCCGAAGTCGTGCATGCCAACGAACCTGCCCTCGAAACCGAGATACCGGTCCCATCCCAATTCCACCGCAGCCTCAACAGCAACCCTCGCCTTCGACTCGCCCAGCACCGCTTGTTTGTACCCAGCGTCCTGCTCCTCGAAAAGTAGGCGACAGGGCATTGACACCACTGCGGTCGGCACGCCTTCCTTTTGCATGATCTCTCGTGCTTCAACGGCAAGATGCAATTCAGAGCCCGTCGCGAGCAAGGTCAGCTGGCGAGGACCGCCCTCCGCCTCGCGCAGAACGTACGCACCCTTGGCCGACTTGTTCTCCGAACCCGCCTCTTTTCGAAGCAGCGGCATGGGCTGGCGAGACAGCGCAAGCAGGGCCGCGCGGCGCGGCTGCTCGAGAATCAGCTCCCAACACTCAGCCGTCTCCACTGCATCGCCTGGCCGGTACACGCTCAGGTGCGGGATCGCGCGCAGCGCCGCAAGGTGCTCGACGGGTTGGTGAGTAGGGCCATCCTCGCCAAGGCCGATCGAATCGTGCGTCATAACGAAGATCGTCCGGATGCGCATCATCGCAGCAAGGCGGATGGCGGGCCGGCAATAGTCCGAAAAGCACATAAACGTGCCGCCGTAAGGAATCAGGCCGCCGTGACGCCAGCCCGTTCATCGCCGCAGCCATGCCGTGCTCCCGCACGCCATAGTGCACGTACGATCCCTTAAAGTCCCCTGGCTTGATCTCTATCTGGTTCTTGGCCTTCGTATTGTTCGACGGCGTCAAGTCCGCCGATCCGCCCAGCAACTCCGGAATCGCATCGAAGAGGTGGTCGAGCACCTTGCCGCTTGCCTGGCGCGTAGCGAGTTCGCCTCCTTTCTCAAGGAATTCCGCGCGCGCAGCCTCGATCGCTCTTTTCCAATCGACGGGAAGCTCGCCCTTGTTGCGCCGTTCGAACTCGCGGCGTAACTCGGTCGGGGCCTGCTTCACGCGGTCCGCCCATGCCATCCTCGCCGACCGGCCTTTAGCGCCGATTCCACGCCATTCGGCGAGCAGATCGGCCGGGATGCAAAGGGCGGTGAGTCCCAGTCAAGTATTTTGCGAGCCCCGGCGATTTCGTCCTCGCCCGGCGCGTCGCTGTGCGCTTTCTGGGTCCCAGCCTTGGTCGGAAAGCCGAACCCGATGACCGTCTTGCACGCGATCAGGGTGGGGCGGTCCTCGTTCGCACGGGCGGTCACGATCGCGTCGCGGATAGCGTTAGTATCGTGGCCGTCGATTTCGAGCACGTGCCAGTTCAAGGCGCGAAAGCGTTCGACCTCATTGTCGGACACTGAAAGGCTCGTCGATCCATCGATCGAGATCGAATTTTTGTCCCAGAACGCGATCAGCCGGCCCAGCTTAAGGTGACCCGCCAGCGAGATCGCTTCCTGGCTGATGCCTTCCATCAGACATCCATCACCGAGGAACACGTAGGTGAAGTGGTTGACCAACTCGTCGCCGAAACTCGTATTCATGATGCGCTCACCCAGCGCGAGGCCAACTGACTCCGCGATCCCCTGCCCCAGCGGCCCCGTCGTCAGTTCGATGCCATCCGCGTGCCGGTATTCCGGATGCCCTGGCGTCTTGCTGCCTACCTGACGGAATCTTTGCAACTGGTCGAGCGTCATGTCCGCATAACCAGTCAGATACAACAAGCCATATAGGAGCATCGACCCGTGGCCGTTTGACAGGACGAACCGATCCCGGTCGATCCAATGCGGATCCGCAGCATCGAACTGCATGAACTCCTTGAACAGGACAGTGGCAATGTCGGCCATTCCCATCGGGGCACCCGGATGGCCGCTTTTGGCCTTTTGCACCGCGTCCATCGCGAGAAACCGAATGCAATTTGCCATCTTGCACAGGTGGGGGTCACGCGGACTTGGCACGGTTTTCACGGCCGTTGAAGTTGCGGAAGTTTTATCTGTCATCGAATTTCTCCTGAGCAGGGATATGCGCAACCCCGTCGGATCGGGCGATTAAAACGTCCGCAGTACCCGTGCCTGACGGATCGACGTTACTGCGTGAGACGAAGCTGATCAAACTTCGACGATCTAACAGATCAACAACCAATTCTGGTAAGCGAAGAGTGGTCCGCCTCGGGACTCTACCGAGAATAATCTCAGGCATAGGGAATGCGTGATAGCGAAGACTCCCGCATCCACCTACTGCTGCGTTACTTCACCAAAGGTTCGTTTATGTCTCTTATTCTTGCTGGTCGGTTCGATACGTTCGAGAAAGCAGAGCGCGCGCGTCAACGCCTTTTGGATACAGGGGTAACTCAAGAAGATCTGTCGATTGTCTATGTGTCGCCGCAAGGTCAGCACTCGCGGACCCCGATTGGTGGGGATTCAATGAGTGACCAAGGAGCCAAGTCCGCGCACAAAGGGGCATGGAAAGGCGTCGCAGCCGGAGCTCTGGTGGGCGGCGCAGTGGGCGTTGCCATCTTTCTCGGCTTCAAGACTCCCTGGGTCACCGTGTTTATCGGCATCGGACTAGGTGCGTATATCGGTTCATTGGCTGGCGCGATGTCGCATACCCGGAAAGCCAAACAGGGAACTGTCAACCCCATGGAGACGGCTGAACATGCGCGTCATTCAGGCGTATTACTCGCGGTTCATGTATCCGAGGAGAGTGTGGCGGGCGCCACCTCGGTGCTGCAAGCTGGTGGCGCGATGGATATCGAGCGAGCTTCAGGTCAGTGGCAGCAAGGGGCATGGGCTGACTTCGATCCGACCAAGGCACCCCTACCCGTTTGAAACCTGCGCGCCCAAGTCCTTCGCGCTCCCGCTGGGGGCGTCTGGGATCAATTACTCGTTATGCATCACGCACTCGCGACACGATTCCGAGATGACGGCTGTCCCCGTTGTTGCCTCTTCTATGCTATCGGCAAGACGTCGATGAAATGCCGGCCATGACCGTCAGGCGCCGTGGAACACGCCGCGCGGGAAGGCCGGCCGATAGCGCTCGTCAAGTCCTGCTGCTGGAAGTTCAGCGTTAATCGCCTGTCGGGTCTCAACGGAAAAGGGATTCTGGTCATGCAACGCACTCCTTTAAGTCAAGGACATGACCAGGTTGCTGACTTTAACTATTTGCTTCACCGTCGGGTGAGGGCTCTTCCTTTGTCTCTTCGCGCTTGATATGGGGCTTTTTACCGGGTTGCGGCGCATGTTCCGCGTGAGGCGCGATATCTTCACCTTGATGCTTTTTCTCCTGCTGCACTTTCTTGTCGTGCGCAACATTGCGAGGATCAGTCATGGCACTCCTTGATTGGTGGCGATGGCGCGGGAAATCGTGGCGCTCTTATTTAGGCGCAGGTTTCGGACCCGCCAAAGGTCGAAGGTGACAATTCCTGTGAAGAACAAATGTCTTGGGGGTTTGCAGTTCGGGGTAACCTTACTGTGACCCCGTCCGTACTGCCGGCCGACTCACCGCCAATGCTCCCGCGAGTGTCGATTTGAATGACCCGGTCAACTTCGAGGCGGGCGATCAGCATCGACAACGCCCGCGTGTAGGCACGATCCGTATAGTGCGCGGACGTTTTGAGCCACTCGCTGCGTCCGGGCCGGTCAGGGACGACGACTCGCACGTCTTAGTCCGCTAGAACGGCGACCAGGCCTTCGAAGTCAAGGCGCCTGCGCGAGATGCCGTGCAATCAGATTACTGTTCGTTTCTCCTTCGCCGGCCACCGCTCGGCATAGGCGAGTTGATGAAAGCCACCGCGTCCAAGCACGGAGAGCTGTTTCAGTCGTGGCTATATCGCTTTCGCGTGCAGGAGAAATTCTCGTACGATCGGGGCACGCGTCGATCAAGCGTCAAAGGCCGACGCTTAATCGAACACCACTACCTGTCGGATCGCCTTGCCCTCGTGCAGCAGATCGAAGCCGCGATTGATCTCGTCGAGCCTCAGGCGCCCCGTCAACAGCTTGTTTACCGGCAACCGGCCCTGCGCATACAAAACGACATAGTGCGGAATGTCGCGCGACGGCACGCACGTTCCGATATAGCTACCTTTTAGCGTCCGCTCTTCCGCGACGAGACTGACCGCAGGCAGCGGCCAGAGCGCCGTCGAAGGCGGGAGACCCGCCGTGACGGTCATTCCGCCGCGACGCGTGATGCGGTAGGCCAGGTCCAGCGCGCGAACCGAGCCGGCAAATTCGAAAGCGAATTCGACGCCGCCCGCGCTCAGCTCGCGGATCTGCTCCAGCGCGTTGTCATAACCGGCGTTGACCGTGTGCGTCGCGCCCAGCGCACGTGCCTGCTCCAGCTTGGCATCCGACAGATCGATTGCGATGATCTGCCGTGCACCCGCAGCGTGCGCGCCGAGAAGCGCTGCCAGGCCAACGCCGCCCAGTCCGATCACCGCCACCGATGCGCCCGCGCGCACCTGCGCCGTGTTGACCACCGCACCGACGCCTGTTAGCACCGCGCATCCGAAGAGCGCGGCTTCGTCGAGCGGCACGCTGCGATCGATCTTCACGACCGAGCGGCGAGACACGGTTGCATACTCGGCAAATACGGAACATCCGAGGTGATGGTTAAGTGCCTTGCCGCCGCGCGTGAGACGCCGCCCGCCGGAAAGCAGCGTACCTGCGCCGTTCGCGGCCGCGCCCGGTTCGCACAAGGCCGGTCGCCCTTCGGCGCAAGGCGCGCAATGGCCGCAGCTCGGCACGAACACGACGACCACGTGATCCCCAACCTGAAGGTCTGTGACGCCCGCCCCCAGTTCTTCGACGACGCCCGAGGCTTCATGCCCGAGCGCCATCGGCATGGGACGCGGCCGGTCGCCGTTGATCACCGACAGGTCGGAGTGGCACAGACCTGCCGCCGCGATCTTGATCAGCACTTCGTCCCGGCCGGGCGGCGCCAGATCGATCTCTTCGATGTGCAACGGACGCGTGTCAGCATAGGGCGTGGCCGCCCCCATTTCCTGCAGCACTGCTGCCTTGATCTTCATTTCGCTATCTCCGTGACGCGGTGTCTGAGTTCATCGACAAGCACGCGACTATTCTCCGAATAGTCGACCGGGACGATGACGAGCTGGACACCGCCCTCCTCGAACGCCGCCTCCAGCGCCGGGGCCAGCCCGTCGGCCGATTCGATGCGTCGTCCTGTTGCCCCATAGGCGTCGGCATATTTGACGAAGTCGGGATTGCCGAATGTAAGACCCCAATCGGTGAAGCTGTCGACCGCTTGCTTCCAGCGGATCATGCCGTAGGCGTCGTCCTGAATGATCAATACGACGAGGTTCAGCTTCAACCGGACGGCGGTCTCGAGTTCCTGCGAGTTCATCATGAAACCGCCGTCGCCGCATACCGCCATCACGCGGCGGCCGGGATAGAGGAGCGCGGCCATCATGGCCGACGGCAGCCCCGCGCCCATCGTCGCAAGCGCGTTGTCCAGCAACAGCGTGTTGGCACTGCGCGTTCGATAACAGCGCGCGAACCAGATCTTGTACATGCCATTATCGAGCGCCACGATGCCCTCGGCAGGCATGACCTCGCGCACGTCGTGAACGATGCGTTGCGGCGTCAGCGGAAAGCGCGATTCGTCGGCGCGATCGAGCGTGCGTTTGAGGATCCCTTCGCGCAACGGCGCCAGGGCAGCCGCATTCGGCAGCCTGCCTTGCACCAGACTGGCAAGACGTGACAGGCTCAGGCCCAGATCGCCCACGACTTCGGCATGCGGGAAGAACACCTGCTCGACGCTGGCCGGCGTGTAGCCGATATGAATCACCTTGGGCCCCTTCGGCCCCATGATGAACGGCGGCTTTTCTATGGTGTCGTGGCCGATCGCGAGAATCAGGTCGGCCTGGTCGATTGCCTCGTGCAGGTAGTCGCGTTCGCTGAGCGCGGCCGTGCCCATCCAGAGTTCGGTGGCTTCGTCGCTGCCGATCGCCGCCACCGTGCCCTTGCCCATCTGTGTGTTGAAGAACGGGATGCCCGTGCGCCGAATGAAGTCAGTCAACTGCCCGGCGAGCCGCGGCCGGTTGCTGTCCGCGCCGAACATCACGAGCGGCCGCTCCGATCGCATCAACAGTGCGGCCGCGCGTTCGATGGCGGCGTCGTGCGCCACCGGTAGTTCGACGGGATGCAAGGGAACGATCGTCACATCGTCGCTCACCTCGACAGCGGCCACGTCCTCGGGCAATTCCAGATGCACGGGACCGGGACGCTCCTCCGCAGCCAGCCGGAAGGCATCTCGTACGACAGTCGGAATGCTCGCTCCGCTGACGATCTGCCGCGAGGCTTTGGTGAGCGGCTTCATCGTCGCTACGATGTCGACGATCTGAAAGCGCGCCTGCCTCGAGGTCATGATCGCTTTCTGGCCGGTGATCAGCACCATCGGCATCGCGCCGAGCTTGGCATACGCAGCGCCCGTGACGAGATTCAGCGCGCCGGGACCGAGTGTCGCCATGCAAACGCCGGGCCTTCCGGTCAGACGTCCGTGCGTCGCCGCCATGAAGGCCGCCGACTGCTCATGCCGCGTCACGACGAGCTGAATGCTCGAACCTCGCAACGACTCTACGACATCGAGATTTTCTTCACCAGGCACCGCGAAGATGCGCGTGACGCCTTCGTTTTCCAGCGCCTTCACGAAAAGATCGGAAGCTTTCATCGGCAGTCTCCTTGCGACTTCGAACTGCGGGGTATGGGGATGGGAGCGGCTGCGCGGCAGCGGCTCATTCATGCATGTATCGTGCGGCGTCGTCGATCGGCTTCCGAGCGACATCCCCGCGCTGGCTGACAACAAACGCGCTCGCTTCCGTGTGCGTCCTGAAAATCCGCGATGCGTCGCCTCGCCCACTGAATGCCGCGCCCAGCTTCATGCGCATGAACGCACTGGCCGTGAACCGCGTGGCCGAGCAGTAATAGCGGGACTGCAATCGCCTCGCCATCGCGAAGTACGCCTCGGCGATCGGTTCGTCGAGTCGGCAGCCGTCATAGTTGACGATCAGCGACACCTTGTGACCGATGCCTTCACAGAGCGCTTGCATCACGCGGCGCACGCTTTCGATGTCGTCCGTCGAGCGAATGCCGATGCCTTCGAAGTTCGCAAACAGGGTGTTTCGTTCGGCGTCGTAGCTGAGGCGGCTGCGTAATTGACGTTCGAACAGGATCGACGACAGGTTCAATATCGGCGGCAGGAAGATGTCCGCGTCCATCAAGCGCACGTCACGCATGATCGGCATGAAGTCCATATGAGCGAGCACGTCGCGCTCCAGATCGATGCCCGGTGCGATTTCCGTCAGCTCGAGACCTTCAGGCACGCGCCGAAAGACACACCGCTCGGTCACATAGAGCACGGGTTGACCGCGTTCTGCAGCGAGCGATCCATTGAACGTGATCTGCTCGACGGATTCGACGAATTTTCTCTTCGTGCCTTCTGTGATGATCGCAAGACGTCCGTCCTCGAGCCGTATTTCGAGACCACCCGCCGTAAAGGTTCCCGCGAATACCACGCAACTGGCATTCTGACTGATGTTGATGAATCCGCCGGCACCCGCCAGTCGCGGCCCGAAGCGGCTGACATTTACGTTGCCGCATCGATCGACTTCGGCCATGCCGAGGCACGCGAGATCCAGGCCGCCTCCGTCGTAGAAGTCGAACTGCTGGTTCTGATGCAGGAGCGCATCGACGTTGATCGCCGCGCCGAAATCCAGTCCGCCCTGGGGCATGCCACCGATGACGCCCGGCTCCGCTGTCAAGGTCAGGTGACTCAGCAGGCGCTCCTCCGCCGCAACAGCGGCAACGACTTCCGGAACGCCAATGCCCAGGTTGATCACGCCGCCCATTGGCAACTCGAACGCGCATCGGCGTGCGATCACTTTTCGCTCGTCAAGAGGCGGACTCTTCATGGTGCCGACCGCGACCTTCGTCTGAGCCGAGAATGCGGGGTTGTATGCCGTGCCGTAGGTCTGAGGTTGGGCACCGGAACGCGCGAGCACGACACGGTCGACCAGAATGCCTGGAACCACTACCGCTCGCGGATCGAGCGTCCCGCTCGCAACGATCTCTTCGACCTGCGCGATCACCAGGCCGTTCGAGTTGTGCGCAGCCATCGCTGCCGCCTGCGCGTCGAGCACGAGTGCTTCGCGTTCCATCGTGATGTTGCCCTCGGGGTCGGCCGTCGTCCCCCGAATCAGCGCAACATCGAGCGGGAAAACTTTATAGAGAAGCCACGTCTTGCCGTCGATGTCGATCGTGCTGACCAAGTCTTCGGTTGTGGACGCATTGATCTTTCCGCCGCCGTGGCGCGGATCGACGAAAGTGCCTAGGCCGACCTGAGTCAGCGTGCCGGCACGGTGAGCAGCGATGTCCCGGTAGAGATGCGACATGACGCCGAGAGGCAGGTTGTAGGCCTCGATTAGATCGTCGGTGGCCATCCGAGCGAGCTTCGGGACCAGCGACCAATGTCCGCCGATCGCCCGCTTGATCAATCCCGGCGTCGCAATCCGGTTGATTCCCTGATCCTTGCCATCACCCGGCGCGGCGGCGAACACCAAGGTCAGATCGCGGGGCGTGCCCGCACTGGCAAAACGTCGTTCCAGCGCGATGATGAGTTCGTCCGGCGTGCCGATACCGACGAAGCCGGAGCAACAGACGGCATCGCCGTCGCGAATCAATCCGATCGCTTCGTCAGCGGTCACAATCTTGTCTTTCATGGCGAGGATCTCGAGTGATGACGCCCGCGCAGGAAGAACGCGGTTGACCGAGTGAGCGTGGAGAGCTCATCCGGCTGAGTGAAGGGTTGGGCGTCGATGACGAGCTCCGGCCTAATTCGCAATGAAAGAGACACCCCTAATTTGGCGAAGAAGCCTCGTTCGTAGCAGGCGAAGATGGCTTTGCGGATTACCCGCGCCCGTTTGAGCGAAGGAGGAAATCGAGGAAAGGACTATTGCTGCATTGCACCATTAACGCCATCATACGGCAGTCTCGTCTGCCGTCAAGTGGCCTTTTTTCGCTTCTGTTGGTACTCCTTCGTTTTACTCTCTCATTCGAATAACACTGATCGTGGTGCCTGACCGTCCAGGCCAGGGCTCCCCGTAACTTCGACCGCACGGCGAGTCTCCGTCGGAAAAGCAAAGCACGACAAGGGTGCTTTTCACCGCATTTCCTCGTTCGATGAGTCAATGGCGATTGATTTACCAGTGGCGTTGCCTGACCCGGTATTTGTCTCTACAACCTGGAGTGCTCAGGTACGTCCGTTGCGTCGACAGCGTGATGGATACGGTAGGACGGCTCGTAAAAAACGGCGTGCTGATACTTGAGCCGAACCCACGCCAGAACGTTTCATCTAAGTCCACGAGCTTCCCGCCAACAACAAACCGCGTTATTCATCGATTAGCCAATAGACTGATCGACCAGATCACTTTCACCCTTTCTGACACGTCTGCTCCATCGACGTCCCCTTCTGATTTTGATTGAGCCACTCATGCCCAGCATTCTCCGCAAACCTAAAGCTGTGTCACCCGCAACAGGCGTCCTCGCCCTAGTCGCCACCGCGGCAGCAGCCGCTGCTTGCTGGAACCGCCACAAGGCGAAGCAAGTTGAGCGCACCAATCCACCGCTCGGGCGATTCATCGACGTCGATGGCGTTCGTCTGCACTACACCGACACCGGTACGGGCCCATGCGTGGTGCTTCTGCACGGCAATACCGTATTGCTTCAGGATTTCGAAGCGAGCGGCGTGACCGGCATGCTGGCAGAAGGTCATCGCGTGATCTCGTTCGATCGTCCGGGCTTCGGTTATAGCGATCGTCCGCGCAAACGTCTTTGGACGGCGCAAGCACAGGCAGTCTTGTTACAGGGTGCGCTCCAACTGCTGGGCGTCGATAAGCCAGTCATCATCGGGCACTCATGGGGCACGCTGGTTGCGCTTTCGCTAGCAGTTGATTTTCCCGACCAGGTTCGCGGACTGGTGCTCATTTCCGGCTACTACTTTCCCTCGGCGCGTTTGGATGTAGCCATGATGGCACCTGTGGCCATGCCCGTGCTCGGCGATGTTCTCAGATACACGGTTTCACCCTTCACAGGCCGCCTGCTGATAAAGCGAAGCGTGGAGGCGATGTTCGCGCCCGCGTCCATGCCCGACGAATTCTTTGAGGCTATGCCTGCCGAGATGCTGCTGCGCCCCAGCCAGACTCGTGCGACTTCCGAGGACGCGGCGTTTATGATTTCCGCCGCGGCGCGCCTGCGCGCTCACTATCCATCGATCGAGATGCCGGTGCGGATCTTTGCTGGCGCGGGCGACGAGATCGTCGATCCGGAATCGCACTCAGCGCGTTTGCATGGCGTCTTGCCGAACAGCACGCTCGATGTCGAGGTAGATGCCGGACATATGTTGCATTACAAGATCGCTGGCCTGGTGTGCGCCTCGGTCGCCGACATTGAAGCGCAGACGCCTCATTCTCCTGCCGTAGGCGAGATCGGCGGTGCGGATGCCAGCTATCCGGACGCCATGTCCGTGTCGTAACCAGCGCGGCGGTCGAGAAATCGTGAGCGTGAACGGCAGGTTTTGGTCTGAGCGCGTGCCTAAAGGGTCAGCCCCAGGCCCGTCTTGCGAGGCATGAAGAAATCGGTGAGTATGAAGCCGCGCTTGCCATTTTTCAGGCTCGGCCTGTTCACTCCAGAGACGGTCTTACGTGGCGTCAACGACAGGTGACAGGTTGATCCTTTCCCTGCTCGCCTATCTCACGACTTCGCAAGTGCAGGGTCGGACGGCACTTGGCGGGTGCTTTGCAGCCGCTGCTTCAACACCGAAACGGCGCAGTTCCGTGACATGCAGGTATTCGGACATTCGAGCTTTACGCCGCTGCGTCTCCGTGATGCGGACGACAACGATCACGAATTCCACTTCCGCAGTTTGTTGCTCGGCAATCAGCTCTCCCTGGAGGCATTCGAACTGGCTGGCGACGATGAAGCCGCAGGCTACCGCTTTCAGATACTTGGCAAACCCCATTTGGGGCCGTTCGCCCTGCTGGGGCAACTGATCCAGAGGATGAAGCGAGCCTTAAACATGAAGCACCTGCAAGCTTATGCTGGCCGCTTGCAGATCATGGACTTGATCGTTCGAAGCCGGTTTGAATGGAGCGGCATGAAGGCGCTAGTCAGCCATGCGTGATCATCGACGGACGGCGCATCGAATGGAACGACCTCGGCGCGACGCTTGTGGCGTTCGAAGGATGGTAGTTCCGGCTTGAGATGCTTGACCGAGCGACGAGGCTTGACGCCGACTTCGTATGCGGTTTTTGCCAGCTCCGTTTCAACTGGCGGCGCATACTTCGATCCCGCACTCTTCTGTGCATCCCCAGTTGGGTCACCAGCGCTTGCCAGTCGCATGAAACCTGTATATATTCACAGTACTGTGTTTTCATACAGCACGGAGGCGGCAATGGAGCACCTTGTCAGGATCTACAACGAAAAGGATCGGCGAACCCTCGACTGGCTGCGCAGACACGTAGGCGATGTGGCGATCGCCCTCGCCGTGCAACGATGCACAGGATCCGGCAAGCCTTATGTGTCCGCGGTTTGCCGACTTTTAGGCGTTCAAACACCGGACTTCCCCGTGCCGCGGCGGCGAACGCCGAGCCCGATCGCCCGAGACTCGTTGGCGACCATTCGGAGCATCCTCGCGGTACGCACAACAGCCGCGAGAAAGGTTGCTACGTAGACGAGATAGATATTGGCGGCGACTGGCATTGATGCGCGGCTAGCCATCATCGTTGAGCAACCCTGTGGGAAGATCTCGCGCACCGTTAATCACGCGCCAGATTTCGAAAAAGGACTTTGGCTGTTCGTGCGCCGTGCAAGAAACGCCGCGAAGGCTGATCGGCTTGGCTTGAAACGGAACCGCGCCACCGCCTCATCGCGAAGTGGACATTTTCCTGTTAATACACGGCTTCGCATAGGTTCGATATGCGCAGCTGACAGCGCGTGGCTGCCCCGCCCTGCTTGTACGTCCGAATTGTGCGAGCGTTATCGGGCGGCGCTTCTTGCGACGATTCCGAGCCCCACATATCTTCCCAGTACAGCCCGATGTTGTGTGCCGCGGCCCTGTGGTAAAACCAATGGCGCGATCGTAAAGCGTGACCGCCTTTTCCACATCACCCGGCATGCCGCGGCCGCGCCGCGCACTTTCCGCCAATGCCGCTGGCGCCAATCCGCGCAAACGCCCTTCGGCCGGGTCGTCCTTCATTACTTCTTCAAATATTGCGTTTCCGGTGTTGAAGTCCGCGTCTGCGCCCGTGCACGTGACGAGTGAGACGGCGAGCGCCAGGCGCAAGGTCGGGTGGCGATTTACGTCAATTCGATTGAGGAACCGCTCGCCCGAGCAGCGGCGCCCCGTGAAGCGTGCTGGTGAGAAGGCCGTTGGCGATTGCGGCGAGGCGCTCGGTTGACCGGCATCGGCCCGCAGACAGCCGTGTACTCGCCGAGAGCATTTGGAGACGTGAACTTAGCACTGTCAGACGCGTAGTCGCCGCTTGCGACTCTCGTGCGCATAAACTTGGCCATCTCGTGCACTCGTCAATCCGTTTTCTCCCGGGCACGCCGACGGCTAACGATGATGTTTGATGATTGATGTTTGATGCTTTCGGGATATAATTGTGGCATTACGGCATGAAGACTCGGAGAACCTCATGCGAACCACTCTCGATATCGACGACGACGTTATGGCAGTCGTACGCGCCCGTGCGGAGCGCGAGCACGTCTCGATCGGTCGCGTGCTGTCGACGCTCGCACGGGCGGCGCTGCAGCCGGCAGGCGCTTCGCCAACAATGCGCAACGGACTACCGGTCCTGCCGAACGCCCGCGCCGCGCGCCCGGTCACGCTTGATCTCGTCAACCAGTTGCGAGACGAGACGCCCTGATGACCTATCTGCTTGACGTCAACGTACTGATCGCACTACTCGACGCCGGCCACGTGCAGCATGAAGCGGCGCACGCATGGTTTGGCCAGGTCGGGCACGCCGCTTGGGCAACGTGTCCGCTGACCGAAAACGGCGTGCTGCGCATCATCGGCAATCCGCGTTACCCGAATACGCTCGAGACGCCGGCAGCCGTCGCGCCACTCGTCGCGCAGTTGCACACGCATCCCTGCCATGAGTTTTGGGCTGACGACGTGAGCCTGCTCGATGCACAACACGTCGATGCGAGCCGGATCCTGGCGACAGATCAGGTGACCGATACCTATCTACTCGCGCTCGCACGCGCGCATGGCGGCACGCTCGCGACCTTTGATCGCCGGCTCGTCGCCGACGCGGTGCCAGCCGGCGCGCGGCACCTCGAATTGATCACCTAACGGCCGACGCTGCCCCCGAGGTGGTAAGCGCTTTTATCGTTCTCGATGCAACTGTAGAAACCGATTCAGAGCCTCAAATTGATTAGGAATCCATCTGGATTCGGCAAATGGCTGTGCGGCCATCCCGAGGTGGACGACCTCTGCGCGCTCGCCGCCGAACCGATCATGCGCGAGATCCGAGCAGCAGTAGCCCAAGAAGCATCACGCATGTGAGAGCAACAGTGTTCATTTGAACAAGCCTCCTCGGCGGGAACCAACGAACGCCTGTTGGCAGGTAGCGTTCGCGTGTCGTCCATTCGAATACGATGATTACGCGAGCTCCACGTCGATGGTCGACTGGGCGACGCTGATCTCGCCCAAATACACGCTTTCTCCCAACTCGCATTCGCGCCATGCGTTGCCGAGCGCATGACGGATTTCGACACGATGAATTCCACTTCGGGATTCGCGAGCAGGGAGAACTCATCGCGATGGCGGGCGAACGCATGGCCATTGAAGGTCATGCCGAGATCAGCGCGGTTTGTGTCGACGAACGCTGTCGCGGACGCGGTCTCGCCGGCCGGCTGATGAACATCCTGCGCAGGGAAATCGGGCTACGCGGCGAAACGCCGTTCCTGCACGTGTTCAGTCACAACGAAAGCGCCATCGCCCTGTATGAGCGGCTCGGCTTCGAATTGCGCCATGCGTTCGCGCTCACGCAGATCAGTCACGCCGAATCCGGAAACAGGTGTTGATGCAGGAAGTCGACGAACACGCGCACCTTCGGCGGCGTCATGCGCCCTGACGGCCAGAGCGCGCGAAACGGAATGCGGTCCGCCGTGAAATCGCGCAGGACGGCGACGAGCGAGCCATCGGCGAGTTGCGCGCGCACGGCATAGTCGGGCGCGCTGGTGAGACCCAGGCCCTGCTCCGCCAGCGCGATGAGCGGCTCGACCGCGCTCGCGATGGCCGTCGACGGAAGCTCCACGTCGAAGGGCGCGCCATCGCGCACGAAAGTCCAGCGCCTGAGACGTCCCGTGCGCGAGAAGCGATGCTGAAGGCACGCGTGCGCGCCGAGCATCTCGGGCGTCGCGGGCACGCCGCGCGCTTCGAGATAATCCGGCGAGCCGACGATCAGATGCGTGTAGTGCCCGAGCGTGCGCATCGTGAGTTGCGAATCGATTGCGTCGCCGGTGCGCAGAACGACATCGAAACCATCGTCGATGACATCGACGAGACGGTCGCTGAAATCGATATCGAGCTGCACCTCGGGATACGCGTGCATGAACGCCGACAGCACCGGCATCAGCAGCGTGCCGACGAGCGGAATGCTTACGCGCAGGCGGCCCATCGGCTTCGCGCGCGATATCGCCAGTTCGGATTCGGCCTCTTCGATCTCGCCGAGAATGCGCTGGCATCGCGCGAGAAACAGCTCGCCTTCGGGCGTGAGACGCACGCTGCGCGTGCTGCGATGAAAGAGCCGCACGCCGACGCGCGTTTCCAGCCGCGCGACAGCCTTGCCGATCGCCGATGCCGAAAGCCCGAGTTGCCGCCCCGCTTCCGCGAAGCTCAGCGTTTCCGCCGCGCGCGTGAAGACGACCATGCCGCTCATGTGGTCCAGCGCGCCGGGCGCGCGCGCGGCGGCCGCGCTGGTCGCGCTTGCGGCTGGCGTCTCGTTCATCGCAAGGCTCTCCGTCATTCTGACGATCCGATCCCCATGAATCGACGCGACGCATACGATGCCTGCGCGCGATCGATCAGTTCGTGCATCCGCACGGCATCGGCGAAAGTGGGCGCGTCATGCGTGCCGTGTGTCACGTCGTGCGCAAAGGCCCAGTACAGCTCGGCCAGTTCCAGCACGGCGGAAGGCAGGCCCGATTCCGGCAACCGATGATAACGCTCCGGCACATCGAGCGGCGCGAGCGGCGCCTTGTCGCCATGCGCGCCGACGATGCGGTAATCGTCGCCGACATCGCCGAACGCGGACGTATTCGTGATGCGCAAGTCGCCTTCCGTTCCGGTGATGTCGATCTGCACGCCCGACCCGTTGCGCTTGCCGCCCTCGATATGCACCGACAACACCGCGTTGCCGTTCAGCATGCCCGCGAGCACGAGTTGATCGGGCGCGCTCGTTTGCATCGACACGCCGCTCTCCCTGATCGTGACGAGCGGAAACTGATTCGGCGTGAGTGCCGCGATCGACACGGGCCAATCCGTCGCGTGGAGCAGCATGTCGAGAAAATGGCCGCCGTAAATCGCCACGATCGACGAAAAGTTCTCGGGCGGCACGGTCCATTCGAGCGCGCGCGAGCGCATCGCCTGGAAGTAATTCACGCTGACGTGCATGCGCACGGAGCGCAGTTCGCCGACATAGCCTTGCCCGATCAGATCGCGCACATAACGATTGTGCGACGCGAGCCGCCGCTGCAAGCCGACGACATGCCGCACGCCGCGCGCTTCGGCCAGCGCGAGCAGTTCCTGCGATTGCGCGAGCGTGGTCGTCAGCGGCCATTCGCAGTAGACGTCCTTGCCGGCGGCGATCACGCGCTTCACCGTGTCCGCATGCTGCGGCGCCGTGTTGAGCACGACGACGAGATCGATATCGTCGCTTTCGACGAGTTCATCGATCGATGCCGCCACGCGCCCTATCCGGTACTCGCGCGCTGCATCCTCCGCAGCCTCGCGCCGATGGCTGTACACGGCCTGCAGCGTGTAGTGCGGCAGCAGATCGAGCACCCGCAGATGCCCATGCCGCGCCCAGTTGCCGACGCCGATCACGCCCACGCGCAACGGAGCGATGTGTGTTGTTTCCATGATGTTTCCAATGTCCGAAAGGTGGCGTGGATTATCGGAACGGCAGTGGGGCGGATAAATGCCGCAACAGCGACATGACTGTTCTGCTCACCCAAACAATCGCCGCTACGCCGCCACGGCCGGGCGAGGCGCGATTGCGGACACGCGTGTCCGGGGTGCCTGAACTCGCGGGCGGTTTTTCTCGGGGCGCGCCGCGTCTACAGTCCGGGTCAAGCGTCGCCGGTCGTCGGCGTCACGCAACAGCTACCCGGAATTGTGGAGAAACGAAATGTCCAGACTGTTTTCGCACGTCAAAGTCGGCTCGTATGAATTCGGCCATCGCGTCGTCCTCGCCCCGCTCACCCGCATGCGTGCCGAATCGGGCGCGCGTCCCGGCCCGCTGATGGCCGAATACTACGCACAGCGCACTTCGCCCGGCGCGCTCCTGATCGGCGAAGCGACCATCGCCGCGCCGGAAGGCAACGGCTATCTCGGCGCGCCCGGCCTGTACGACGACAGCCAGATCGCCGGATGGCAAGCCGTCACCGATGCCGTGCACGCAAAGGGCGGCCGCATCTTTCTTCAGCTTTATCACGCAGGACGTCAGTCGAACGCGCAGTTGCAGCCCGATGGCGGCCGCCCGGTCGGGCCGTCGGAAGTGCCGCACGGCGGCGTCGCGTACACCGAGGCCGGCTGGGTGCCGAACACGCCGAACCGCGCGCTCGAAACATCGGAGACCGCGGGCATCGTCGAAAGTTTTCGCGCGGCGGCGGCACGCGGCGTCGCGGCGGGCTTCGATGGCGTCGAACTGCATGCGGCCAACGGCTATCTCTTCGACCAGTTCCTTCAGGACGGCAGCAACCGTCGCACCGACGCATACGGCGGCACGATCGAAAATCGCGCGCGCCTGCTGCTCGATACGGCGCGCGCCGTGATCGGCGTCTGGGGCGCGGACAAGGTCGCGGTGCGACTCGGCCCGAGCGGCTCGTGGGGCGATATGTCCGACAGCGATCCGCAGGCGCTCTTCGCCTACGTCGCGACGGAGCTCGACAAGCTCGGCATCGCGTATCTGCATCTGATCGAGCCGCGCATCGCGGGCAATGTCGAGGATGACACGCGCGATCAGACGCCGCTGGCAGCGAAGTCGCTGCGCGCGCATTTCCGTGGCCCGATCATTGTCGCGGGCGGCTTCGACGGCGCCAGCGCCGAATCGATCCTCCAGTCCGGCGACGCCGATCTGGTCGCGTTCGGCCGCCACTTCATCGCCAATCCCGATCTGCCGGAGCGCCTGCGCAAGCACCTGCCGCTCAATCGCTACGATCGCGCGACCTTCTTCGGCGGCACGGATGTGGGCTACACCGACTATCCGTTCCTCGACGAGCAGGCCATCGCCGCGTGATATCGCCGGAGTTCCCAACATGACCACGTCTTCGTCCAGCGCCAGCCGGCGCTGGCTCGCGGTGCTTTCCATCGCGCTCGGCTCGTTCGCTTTCGTGACGACCGAATACATTCCCGTCGGCGTGCTGCCGGCGATCGCTTCGGACCTCGGCGTCACGCCCGGCACGGCTGGCCTGATGACCACGACGCCGGGCATCATCGCCGCGATCTCGGCGCCCGTTCTGCTGCTCGTCGCGGGACGCCTGAACCGGCGGCTGATCCTGCTTCTGCTGTCGATCGCGCTCGTCGCATCGAACGTCGTCTCGGCATTCGCGACCGACTTCACGACGATGCTCGCCGGCCGCGCCCTGCTCGGCATCAGTCTCGGCGGATTCTGGACCGTCGCGCTCGGCGTCTCGGGACAGATCGTCGCGGAAGAAGACAGCGCCCGCGCGAGCGCGACCATCTTCATGGGCATCACGCTCGCGACGGTCATCGGCGTGCCGCTCGGGACGTTCATCGCGGGGTTGTCGTCGTGGCGCGTGTCGTTCTTCGCGACGGCCGCGCTCGCGCTCGCCGCGCTGCTCCTTCAGGCGATGCTGCTGCCCGACCTGCCGCCGCGCGCCGCCGCACGCATCGGCGATTTCGGCCGCATGCTTGCGCGCACGACCGTGTTGCGCAGCCTGCTGCTCGTCGCGTTGCTGTTCGGCGCGCACTTTTGCGCCTACACGTATATCGCGCCGTTTCTCGAAGTCGACGCCGTGCTCGGCGCGGCCTGGGTCACCGCGCTGCTGCTTGGTTTCGGGATCGTCGGTTTCCTGTCGAACTTCGTCGCGTCGGCGTTCGTGAAGTCGCATCCGCGTCTCGCGCTCGCCGCGACGACCGCGCTCGTCATCGCTTCGCTGCTCGCGCTGCCGGCCTTCGCGCACGTTGCGGGCGCGGTCGTGGCGGGCGTGCTCGCGTGGGGCGTCGCGTATGGCGCGATTCCGCTGTGCCTGAGCGTGTGGATGCAACTGACAGCGCCGAAGCAGCCGGAAGCGGCATCGGCGCTCTTCGTCAGCGCGGTGCAGACCGCGATCGCGGCGGGCTCGCTCGCGGGCGGCATCGCGGTCGATCACGCGGGCGCGACCGGCGCGATGCATCTCGGCGTGCTGCTCTCGGCGCTCGGGCTGGCCGTGCTCGCATCGTTCGGCACGAAGCGGCACACGCTCGCCGCCGTGCTCGGCCGATGATCGCTCACACGGCGCGGTCGAGCCAGGCGCGCCAGCCGCCGTATCGTGTGATGTCGACGGCGCCTTCGAGCGCATGCGCCTCGCATACGAAGCCGTGAAAGTTTCGAGCTTAACGCCGAACATCCGCGTGTGCGGGTCTTTTGCAGCCGCATGCGCACGAGATTGTGAGGAACATTACTTGCTTTGCGGATAGATGTTGCAACCCCAAGGAGACTTTGATGGCTCAGGAACCCCCTCTCAATCCGGGCGATGAAGCCGAGCCCGGCGCGCCAGGCTCGGGCGAAGATATTTGTCCAGACTGCAACGGCTCGGGCAAGCACGAAGGCAACGACTGCAAGACCTGCGGCGGCACAGGCAAAGTAACGCAAGGCATCGGCGGCGGCTGAACCATACAGGGTCGGCTTATCAGGACCCAGGCTTGACAGCGCACATAACGGATACACGAAGCGATGGTGGATGCCTCGATGTTCGCGAGCGG
Source organism: Caballeronia sp. NK8 (assembly GCF_018408855.1). Taxonomy (GTDB): domain Bacteria; phylum Pseudomonadota; class Gammaproteobacteria; order Burkholderiales; family Burkholderiaceae; genus Caballeronia. The sequence goes on from NZ_AP024326.1 coordinate 761,231, forward strand.
CGCTGTCGTCGTTTTGATGTGCGCGTATGTCGCTGACGCCCGCGGACGAGTCGGCGTCCGATCTCGTCCCTGTCTTGTGCTTCGACCATTCGGGCTGAGCCGTATTCGAGCGTCGGCGCCGACCGTGGAGTCATACGTATCGATCGCATCCGTCGCATTACTGCTCACCGAGATGTAGCTCAGCTTTGCTCGGTAGCGTGCGCCTTTTCGAAGAAGCTCAACGGTCGTCGGGTTGATCGCGCTTGACGGTCTATGGTCGACGAACGCGGTCGGCTTTATGTGTCGTCGGTCGAGCATCATGCGATAAGTGTGCGCGACGGCGAGCGCTTCACCACGATCCTGCGCGATAAGCGCCTCGTCTGGCCCGACACGTTCTCGGAAGGCGGATGGCACGATCTACGTCACCGACTCGCAGATTCCCGACATGAGTTGGTTCAACCCGCAAAGCCCTACCGCGTTACCGACGCGGCTCTTTGCGATCAGGGGACGTTACAGGTCGCCGTCTTCGTCAGCTAGCTGACGAAGACAATCTTCTGGACGAATTAACTGGTCCAAGTGACTTGAGCGATTCGCCCGATTCGCGAATGAAGGAGCACTTGTTCGAGCCCGTGGACTTCCCTGCCGTCCTTATGCTCGCCGAGGACTGTTGCGCAGGACCCCTCAGGCCCATTGCGCATGAGGTCGATGATGCGGCGGATGGCGCCCTGCTTATTGGTGCAGTATCTATTCATGAAGGCGCGCGTACGCGGTCGCGCTGCGATCGTAGCGCAGCTTGCCTTAAGTGAATGTTAGCTGGATTACATTTTGACTCGATCCGAGCAATGCTGCGCGACCAGACGTCTCAACAGCTTCGGATGATCTCCGCCATTTCCGATGCAGTAACCGGCTTGCGCAGATAACCGTCGAATTGACGCGATGATTCCATGTTGAATCCGCTCTTACCGGTAACCGCGACGATACACGCTTCGGTCGAAGCACCCGAGCAGCGAACGAAGTCGCAGAGCTTGCGTCCGTCGATATCGGGCAGGCCGATATCCATGAAAACGGAGTCGTAGCGCGTCTGGCCTGTCATGCGTAGCGCCTCGCCGCCGGTACGCGCAACGTCCGCATGATGGCCGAGCGATGCGGCCAGTTCGGCGAACGCCGCCGCGACATTTTCATCATCTTCGACGAACAGGAACAGCATTATCGATCCTGGCCGATCGCGGCCAGCCCCGTGGTTTTTGGAAGGGCGCGCATGCCCAAGCACCTGAGCAAATTCCATACCTCCGGGACGGACCTTCAAACGCTGCTATCCATTCGCGACCAGAGCAGGGAGGGCGTCGATTTCGCGCCCAGGTCGAGGCTACATCGCCGTTCGACCATGTCGCGATTTCGCTCCAGTGCAACCATCCCGACCAGCTGCTTTCCGGTGTCCACGCAGGCAGGCGCGTCCATTCACACATAAAGCGCTGATCGATGCGTTACTCCGATTCGCCAGTACCCTCGTGGTCGCTGCCATCGAGCTGGATCTTTTCACCCAAGCACGCCCGTCGCCCATCGAATCGGCTTTCCCGACGCCGCTCCAGGACGTCGATGTGCGGCTGGATGCCAGCGCCTGACAACGCCGCTTCCGCGCCGCAACACCCCGGCAACGTGGCATAACCGTTGTCCGGAAGTACCACGCAATCTCAATCCGATGCAAAGGAGCCGACGATGCAAAACGAACCCTCCGATCCCGTCAAGCGCGCCGACGAACGTCGGAAAGCGCTCGGCGAAGGCGATGTAAAAGAGAAGCGCGACGGGACCATCGAGCAGCGTGAGCACGGCAACATCGACCCAAGCCTCGTTCCGAAGGGCAAGGAACATCCCGGCGAGGGCCCATTCGCACCTGAACACGATCACGTCGATCCGGATCTCGAACCCGCGAGCCGCAGCGGCAGACCAGGCAAGTCAGACAATGAAGCCTAAGCTAACGTCGGGCACGTCCCACATCGAAGGAAACACCGTCGATCCACTTACGAGCCACGGAGCATAAGATGAACCACGATCAGACGGAAGGTATCAAGGAACAGATTAAAGGTTGGACAGACACGGCTATCGGAACCGTCACCGGAAACGAAGACCGCAAGGTAAAGGGAGATGTCGAGATCACGAATGGTGCGAATCGCAAGGATTACGGCGATCAGAAGGACAACATCGAGGAAGGCGTCGAGGACCCCGGAGAGCCGACCAATCAGTAATTTTCGCCGGGCCTCGACGACAGGGAAACGTTGGGTTCTAACTCGCCGCAGCCGACGAGCCGACGGCACGGTCAATGCTGAAACTGTGCAAGCGCCGCGACTGCGGATATCCACCAGACGGCGCTGCCGCATCACGCCAAACTCTGGAGCTTCCGATGCCTGCCCGCAACGACCCTACGCGCGTTGAACCCGAATCGACTTCCACGCCGCCAGGAACCGGGCGGCGCGCGTTCTTATTACGCGGAAGCACGGGCATCGCGGTCGCGCTCACCGCCGCTTCGGCTGGCAACGCGTGGGCTACCGGTCCGACGGGCGCCGACGCCAATCAAGTCAAACTCCCGCTGATTCAGGATCCGAACACTGAGCAGGAGGAAGAGACACCGGACGCCAACTTGCCGCCCGACGACCGCATCGGTTATGCGATCGTCGGACTCGGTCGCCTGTCGCTCAACCAGATCCTGCCAGCGCTCGCGCAGTGTAAGTACTCGAAGGTCTCCGCGCTGGTTTCGAGCGATCGCACGAAGACGCTGCGCGTCGCGCGCCAGTACGGCGTGCCGGAGGCTGACATCCACGACTATCAAAGTTTCGAGCGTCTCGCCGACAACCCGCGAGTGCAGGTCGTCTACATCGTATTACCCAACGGCATGCACAAGGAATTCGCGTTGCGCGCCGCGAAGATCGGCAAGCACGTGCTCTGCGAAAAGCCCATGGCGAACAGCGTCGCCGATTGTCAGGCAATGGTCGACGCAATGAAGCGCGCGGACCGCAAGCTCATGATCGCGTATCGTAGCCAATATGAGCCGATGGATCGCATGATCGCGAAGATGGTGAAGGACAGGCAACTCGGGCCGCTGCGCGAGTTCATCGCGGGCAATTCACAGAACGTCGGCGATCCGGCGCAATGGCGACTGAACAAAGCGCTGGCGGGCGGCGGTGCTTTGCCTGATATCGGGCTTTACTGTCTAAATGCGGCGCGCTTTCTCTCCGGAGAGGAGCCGCAGGAAGTCATCGCGATAGTGTATCGGCCGGAATCCGATCCGCGCTTCGTCGAAGTGGAGGCATCCGTGCACTTCATCCTGCGATTTCCAAGCGGACTGACGGCGACGTGTGTGTCGAGCTATGCGAGTCACGAGTCGCGTTTCTTCAGGCTGCAAGGCGCGCAGGGCTGGGCGGAGATGGACCCAGCGTTCGGCTACAACGGATTGCGCCTGCGGCACGGCACATTGCGGGACGGCAAGAGCGCGATCACCGAAGTGCAGATCGATCCGCAAAACCAGTTCGCTCGCGAGATCGACCACATGTCGGTGTGCGTGAAAGATGACATCGTGCCGCACACACCGGGCGAAGAAGGCTTACAGGATCAGCGCATCATCGAGGCGATCTACCAATCCGCGCGCACCGGCCGCGCAGTCAAGCTCGCCGCGCCCGCAGTCCCGACACGCGGCCCCGATCCGCAGATGGAAGAGTTTTAAGAAGTTCTGCAATTGCCCGAACATCCAATGTGGACGGTCGGCTACTTCTCCGGGCGAAACGGTCGGTGTATGAAAATCAGCCCATCGAGCCGAGGGAAACCGCGATGGTTTCGTCCCGCAAAACTGCAGCGGCAACGCAACTCAAGCGCTATCGCGATAAGCGGGACTTTGGTGCCACGCCTGAGCCGTCTGCATCGAAGGCGAATGTGGCAAACAGAACGCCGACTCAGGGCAGCAGCTTTGTTGTGCAGAAGCATTGGGCCAGTCGCCTCCACTATCACTTCCGGCTCGAACACAACGGCGTGTTGCTGTCATGGGCTGTTCCCAAAGGGCCGTGCTTCGACCCTGCGAAGAAGCAGATGGCGGTGCACGTTAAAGACCACCCTATCGATTACGCGAGCTTCGAGGGAACCATCCCTGCCAAGCAGTATGGCGCAGGCACGGTCATTGTGTGGGACCGTGGGACGTGGGAGCCGGTCGGAGATGCTGACAAGGGTATGGAAGCAGGAAAACTGATTTTTCGACTGCACGGTGAAAAACTCGCCGGTTTGTGGGAACTGGTACGGATATCAAAGCCGGGAGACAAGGCCGACCAGTGGATGATGTTCAAGAAGCGCGATGAGTGGGCACGCCCGCTCGCCGAATACGACGTCATCAAGGCACTCCCCGACAGCGTCATTGCCAATCCCCTTGGACTTGTCGAAGAACGCGAGCCTCGCTCTTTCCGGAATCGGCCCGCTGCGCTCCCGGAGTTTGACCTGTCGGATGCAGTGGCAGCGTCGCTGCCCGCTAAGCTTGAACCTCAACTGGCAACCCTCGCGCCTTCCCTGCCAGCAGGCGGTGACTGGATAGTTGAATCCAAGCTAGACGGTTACCGACTGCTAGCTCGCATCGATAAGAAGCGAGTGAGGCTGTTCACACGCAACGGGCACGACTGGACATCCCGATTCCCATTATTGGTCGCTGAACTCAAGGACCTGCCTCTCTCGAGTGCATGGTTGGACGGCGAGATTGTCGTGCTAAAAGACGGTATCCCCAGTTTCTCCGCTCTTCAAAACGCGGTTGATGGGCAATCGAACAACGACATCGTCTACTTCCTTTTCGACGTGATATTCCTTGACGGCAAAGACCTTCGGAGGGTGCCACTGTGGTCCAGGCGTGCGGTACTAGCTCCGATTGTTGAAAACTCAGGAAAACGGCTGCTATACAGCCAGGACTTTGACGCTCCGCCGGCGCAGATATTTGAAGCGGCGACAGGATTGGGGTTGGAGGGGCTAATGCTTAAGCGTCGCGACGCACCGTACGAGTCGGGGCGTACGCAAACTTGGCTGAAGGCGAAAGCACGGCTGCGACAGGAGCTGGTTATTTGTGGCATGACCGCGCGCGGCGGCAATGACGGAGAAGTGGGCAGCTTATTACTCGGCTATTACGTCGGCGGCAAGCTTCATGACGCGGGGAGTGTCGGGACTGGTTGGGATTCGAAGACTGCACGCGACCTCTGGAAGCAACTCACACCTCTTGAGGTCGACGCAACGCCGTTTGACACGCCATTCAAGAAGCCAGGCAGATGGTCAAAGCGAGCGGTCGGGAGCGAGAGATGGGTAAAGCCTGTGCTGGTGGCGGAGGTGGAGTTCACTGAGTGGACGGCCGATGAAGTGATTCGGCAAGCGTCCTTCATAGGTTTGCGCCTTGACAAGGACGCTCGTGGCGTAGTTCGCGAAGGCGGGACAACCCGGGCCCCTGGGTCTTATCCCCAAATGAAGATAACGCATCCCGAACGCGTGATTGACGCGTCAGCGTCGGTGACGAAAGCCGACCTCGTTCGGTTCTACGCCAGCGTCGCGGAGAGGATGCTGCCTCATCTCAAAGACAGGCCCGTTGCCCTCGTGCGCGCGCCTGAAGGCGTAGCCGGTAATCTCTTTTTCCAGAAGCACGCCGAGCGCACAGCAATGCCCGGGCTGAACGCGCACGACCGTGATTTGTGGCCAAAGCATCCGCCGTTGCTAACGGTCGACACAGCGGAGGCTCTGTTATCCGCGGCGCAGATGAACACTATCGAATTCCATACATGGAACTCGGTAGTGCGACGGCTCGACGCGCCAGACAGGGTCATCTTCGACCTCGACCCTGGCGAAGGCCTCAAATGGGCTCACGTTCAGGAAGCGGCTTTACTCGTCCGCTTGCTACTGTCGGAGTTGGGCTTGCAAGCGTGGTTGAAAACGAGCGGTGGAAAGGGCTTGCACATAGTCGTGCCGCTGAACCCCCGCCTTGACTACGCCAAAGTAAAGGAATTCTCGAAATCGTTCGTTGCACATCTCGCGAAGACGATTCCAGAGCGCTTCTCGGCGGTATCTGGTCCATCGAATCGCGTGGGGAAAATCTATGTCGACTACCTTCGCAATGGGAAGGGCCAAACGACCGCCGCAGCATTTTCGGCTCGAGCCCGGCCGGGGATGGGCGTCTCAATGCCAGTTGCGTGGGAACAACTTGCTGACCTCAAGAGCGGTTCGCAGTGGACTGTACAGACCGCTCGCGAGTATTTGAGCTTCCAGGCAAGCGACCCTTGGAGCGATTACTGGACGACGAAGCAGTCGCTGGCCCCTGCGACGAAGCGACTGCCGTAGACTGGCGGTCCGCCCAGCCCTTCGTGCTTGATAAGCGTCAGTCGTCGACGCGGAACCCAACTTTCAAGGTCACTTGCCAGTACCCAACCTTGCCGCCTTCCGTATGGCCCCTAGTTTCTGTCACCTGAAACCATTCAATGTTCCTCACTGAGCTGGACGCTTTTTGAAGCGCAACCTCGACAGCTTTATCGGACGATTCAGGTGAAGAGCCCGTGATTTCGAGAAGTTTGTAAACATGGTCAGACATACGAGCTCCCAAGACAATATGCGTCTTCAATAGTTGATGGTTGGTGGCGAATTCGATGTGATTCTGTGCTCTCGAGCTTCGCCGCGTGTGTTCAAAGGAGGGGCCGAGATCCCGCGCGGAGCTAGCTTCGCGCTTCCGTTCCCTTCAATTCATCGTGTTTGTGAGCATTCGTTGTTGCAGCGTATTTCAGCTCAAAGTGCTCTCCCTTGCCGCTGCGTGTCGGCGGGAAGTGTTCGCCCTCTACGCAGGTCACCACGAGCGTTTCTTTGCCATCGTCATGGACGACAGAATAGCTGTCGGATACTCTCACGCGCTCACTTGGTTTGTATGTAGTCTCGCCAGCCGTAGATTGCTCCTCGAGTAGATTGTTAGGGATAGTCAGCAAATACCGTACCTTCCATCCGTTGGCGTGGTCGGAATGCTAGCCGGACGACTTCTTCCTCACTGGTCAACTGCACCGACCCTAGGTCCGACGTAACTTCGACTATCCCGCTTCCGGCATTGACTGTGATCGACCGGCGAATCCTCGTCACGCCCGAACTACTCGCACTTAGAGACATGTCAAGTGCTGCCCCAGTAAAGAACTTAGAATCGCCCAGTTAACAGGCACATGTGGCTCTCTTCTTGCTGGACAGGGAAACACTTGGCATTGCTGACATCGGCTTCCCTTTCCGTGCTCGTTCAACGAGAAGGCATATGGTCCTACGATGGGCGAGTCTTGCTCGACGAAATGGAAGCTATGCATGCCCTATATTCGGGCATCGGCGGAAATTCACGCTTTTCGCACAGTGAAATAAGTTCCGCCCGTGGGCGCTTCCTCATCGCCCGCACCGTCAAAGGTGAGGCTGTCGGTTGTGGTGCGTTCAAGCGGCTCGAATTCGGCGTCGCTGAGCTCGTCTGTATCTATAGTCGAATGCCAAACGCTGGCATCGGAAAAGCTGTGTTGGCGGGACTCGAGTCGAACGCGGCAAAGGCCGGATACCACTCACATGGTCGAAATGTCTAGAGCAAACCTGTCGGGAAAGCGGTTCTTCTGGCGCATGGGATTCGAGCCGGCATTTTCTGCCGCCACGGACCTAACGCCGGCCCAAGGCTTGTTTCTGAGGAAAAACCTTTCGGAGGCACGTTAGGAGCCGCTCTATGAGGGTTCGGCAAGCGGCCTTAACGCAAGCGTCAACAAGTGTTTCGTATGCGACTCTGAAGTTGCTACGATTTCCGCATCATCACGTCAGCCCTGGATGGTTCGATAATTCGGGTACGAGGCCGCGTGCATTGCGAAGATTGATAGCGTCCATACGAGCCTCGTAGCGGCATATCGTGGAAGATGCGCCGCGACGGTGGGCACGCGTGGATGCTCTCCTCGCGACACCGAGAGTATCTTCGCCAACGCCATCCAGAAGTCACCGGGTCCGGTCTCAGGACACGCCCGTTCCTGGAAACTCCGGGTCGCTAGGCGATGCATCCCTTCGGAATCGTAGGTCCGGAGGCGCAGACTTCCGACACGTCGCTCGAAGCCGTTTTCGGCGACGATCGTGTATGAGACACTGCGTCTTTCGCCTCCCCACCTTCGTGCATTGTCGCGCCGGAAAGGTGGTCAACTCCGTCTCTTCGTGGGATCGCGCTTCGTGAACATAAAGAGGCTCGCGCCCGCCGCTGCGAGCGCGAAGCGGCTCGGATTTGCCTTCACTGCAGCAAATACCTTTGTGATCACTGGCGACCCGATCGGCCCAACGCTCCGGGTGTCTTGCACCGCCGGCGCGGGCGCGATCGCATGTGTAGCAACGGGCGCGCCTTGCATGTGCGCGTTCGCGGGCGCGTTGATTGGCGCTGCACGAGGCGCGCGCTCCTCGCGCGATGCCTGCGCTTCTCCATCCCGCGCTTCGCCTTCTCGCACCTCGCCTTCACGGGCTTCGAGTCTCGTTGCAGCGGCTTCGGCGCCGAGCAGCATCACGGCGGCGGCGAAATACAGCCACATCACGACGAGCGGCGAATCACCAACACCCACTTGCCCGCAGCCTGCACGGCGGTGTCCAGCACGAGCGACACAGATGATCTCATCTTCCTACCAGTTCGCTTTGGGCGACTGCGGAAGACGGTGCCGCTGTGGTCGCTCCGACGGCGCTAACGTCCGCTATGGAAGAATTTCAGCCCCATGGATGTCGGCTTGAAAGTATCTTCGAGGACCGCTTTGGCCGATGGACGGCCGTCCGATCAAGGCAGTCGTTGGGATCGTGGCGATCGAGCGGCAACGCGCAATGATGCGGTGACCATCGCAGGGCACATCGCTCGCAGCCACGATGACCCGGACGAACACGGGGTCCGCAAGGGGCTCCCCAGAAGTACAAGGGCCTCGAAATCTTGAGGGTGTGTTTGATTGCGCCACCGCCTCGGTACGGTAAAGCTTCAGCGCTCCCCGTATAGCGATCGTCTCGGGAGAAGCGCTTTAGCTTTCCAGACCTCGGCGGCCGATCAATCGCCTGCCTCGACGGGGTCTTTCCTGCGGTCTCGATTGCCGCGACTCGACAATCGAGACTTACTCCATTAGCTTGCGCTAGTTTGCGCTCCGGCCTCGGCAGATTCCACCGAGCTCACTGGCGATTGCGTTACACTTTCGGCCGGCGACGGAGCCTTTCGAGCTGAACGAACACCGGTCGAACGGGCGCGCTTCGACGCAGCCGAGTTACCTTCAGATTTAGTTGCCGCGCCCTTCTTCGCCACAGTGGTCTTCTTTGCACTGACCTTCTTCGCTGGCACCTTCTTTGCCGTCGCCTTCTTTGCCGTCGCCTTCTTTGCCGTCACTTTCTTTGCTGCCGCTTTCTTCACGGAAGGCGCCGTCTTCTTCGCTGTCGTCGCTTCCTTTGCCTGCGTCTTCTGTGCTACTTCGTTCTTCGTCGCCGGAGCGGCGTTCGCCTTTCTCCCGCTTTCGCTCGCAACGGCATTTCCGGCAATGAGTAACGTACTGCGATCCTTGGCTGTTGCGATCCACGCCGGCGCACGACCAAATCCGCTCCAAGTATTCCCAGAGACCGGATCGCGATAAAGGGCGGGCTGAGGACCCTTCCGGGCAGGTTTCCGGCGTGTCACCGTGGCCTTGGGGCTTTCAACAGGAGCCGTTCCGTCCGCCAGGAATGCGCTTCGATCGCGCGCGTTCGCAATCCATGCTGGCGCCCTGCCCCGTCCGCTCCAAGATGCGCCCGTTTTCGAATTGACGTATTTAGCTGAAGCGGCCTTCCCCGTTGCCTTCGCTTTGATACTACGTGCGGCCTTGCCAACGAACGCGGAAACATCCTCCATCGAGATCTCGTGCCGATCCATTAGGTCGTGAATCTGCTTAAGTACCCCGCTCATGCTTTTGGCTTTGAGCGCCTGCGCCTGTGCTTCAAGCTTTTTGATGCGCGCTTGAATTGCTTCTAGAGTTGCCATCCCTACCTCCACATTCGAAAAGTATCGGCACTATGCCACGAATGCAAACAATCGAGCTAGCAATGACGTACTAAATCGTCAATGAAATGGCTCAATGCACAGACAAGTCTCGTTGACTTCACAGGTATTCATCTGTCGTTGAGCGAACACTGGAGACTTCCGTTTTCAGACAGGTGTTGGCGAAGCGTGAGCTTCGCGTTAGATTAGAGGCTGGCGAAATGCAGTATATCGATTTTTATGCCGATAGATTTGTGGCTTTCCGATCCCGAGGCAGCCTATTCCGCATGGCAACGTACCGAGGCGACCAGCGCAGATCGGCGTGCGTTTGCCGACCAGTCCGTCGTCCAGCATTGCTCGATGTTTTCTCGATTTAACGACTATCTGTTGGCGCGTCGTCAAAGTGTGACCACCTTCGGATCCGACCATATCCAAGGATTCTTTGATGAGCTTGCGAACGACTGTCAGCCCGGCACGACGACACGGCATCGATATCTCAAACTGATCGATCGGTTCGCGCGACACCTGGTTGCGATCGAGTTGCGCGCAGCGAATCCCGCCACCGAAATGCTGGCTCACGAGCACTGGCCGGACGAAGAACCGACACCAATCTATCTGTCAGAAGAGGATGACAAGCGACTGCAGGCTGTTTGCGGTTTGACGAACTCCGAGTCAGGCAAAGACCTGCGGAACACGGCAATCGTGGCGCTTTTTCTCAGCTGTGGTGTCACGGCTGCCGAACTAAGCCTCCTTCGCGGGCAAGACCTTGACATGGAAGGCTTGCGGCCTAGCCTGTTGGTGCAAAAGCACGGACCACGTTTGGCTCGATGTGTTCCGGTCGACCGCTTCGCTTACGACATTCTCCGTGCGTATCATCACGTCCGGACCGAGTCGATGTGCCCGACCGAATGGCTCTTCGTCGCAACGAGCGGCGGTAAGCCGATGAAACCGGATACGCTGGTGAAGTGCGTTCGCACCGCTCTGCGACGCGCCGGACTGTCAGCGGCCGATGAGAGTCCTCGACTGCTCCGCAATACCTATGGCCGTCGGCACATTGCGGCTGGTGGAACCAATGAACAGGTCAGCAATCTGCTGGGGCTGTCGAGCCACCGCACGGTGACCCGACTGCGACAAACCATGGAACCGACGAGCATCGTCGGCTAACGACGTCGAAGAGAGATCGAACGATGAAAAGATGAAAAGATGATCCTTGAGGATCAGATCAATCGGTGGGCTTCGGAGATGACGACGCTTGCCGAGAAAATAGCCGCCGCAAAGGGCGCTCCGTGCGCGCTGCTGCTCATTACGCCGCAGGGCGATTACGAAAATGTTGCACCGGAATTAATTGCGGAAGACGCCTTGCGCGTCGTCAATCAGGGATGGCCGGAAGGCTTTGACGTCGAAATCCTCAATCGATCGAAGTAGAACCTGGCCGAAGGTTGCACGCAGAGGCATGCCGCTCGTGCAAGGCGTCCCCGACAACGGTACAGGCAGACGGCTAGTAATTCGGGACGAGACATCGGTAACCGGCTTGCCACGCTCATCGGCTCACAATGCCCGGATTGGCGCAGCTTTCGTAGCATGCCAATCATTTTTAGCTCTTTCAGTCGACGAGTGCCGGTTCGGGCTCGTCTGGCTTGTCGCCGGGCGGCGGCTTCAACCCAGCAAGCGCACTATGCCGAAGATTTTGCTCCATGAGCAATAGTCGAATCTTCTCCAGCGCAACCAGTTGGCCGAGATCCTCTTCCTCCCATGCCTTCTGCACCAAGGCAAAGTAGTCACCGATCTCGCGGATCGCCTCGCGCGCTTGCGCGATCTCCAACAGCATGCGCTGAACCTCTGAGTTTCCGCGGTATTTCAGCCAGAGCGCCCTGCCCTCATTGACGCCCACGGGCTCGAAACGCGGGAGCTTGCGTTTCATCGCAGCCGCATCGCGGTCAGCACATTCGTCGGCAACATCATTCAACTACCCCCGCTTCCTCAGAACTCGTTGGCCGTAATCCTATGGAAGAACGAGACAGGTGCCGTCTCAATTGCGAAATTCGAAGCCCGCGGGCGGGGGCAGCGTGAGATGGAAAGCTCGATGGTTGCAGAGGTTGATACGCGCGGCTTTGGAGAGGTTGGCAGCCTTGACTTACGCAAGGTAGGCCTAGTCTCGGAGATGCGCCGAATCGTGGTGGCTCGGACCGGCGCGTCACTCAACGCTCTTAATCAGGCCAATATGACCTACACCATCGATCCCTTCAGCATCCAGTTCACCGAGACACGACGCGGCTTCAACGCGACCGGCAAGATCCTGCTGGACGGCAAAGTCGTCGGGACAATCAACGACTTTGCCGAAAAGATCGTCACCGATGTTTTCTTCGACTCGGAACAAGACCGGGCAGCTTTCGCAACCGAAGCACGGCGCGTGATGGTGAGCGTTTTTGGGAAGACGGATCACAACGACAGCGTGTTCGTTTCCGAGTATGCCCGCTGCCTGCTTGAACAGGCGGAAGAATGGCTACTCACGCAGTCCCAAGATCATGAGCCTCCAAACCTTGATCATTGACAACGAAACGCTTTCGAAGAGCGTCGTAGCGGCTCGCGACGCTCACTGGGTCATGATGAGATCGCTACCGGGCCGCGACGGATCACCTAGTTCCTTAGCGCGCAGCTACGATCATCTTGTCCAGACGCTCAGTCGCCGCGACGACTTCAGAGAAGCGAACTTCCCGCAGTTGGCGATCGTGTTCGTTGACGATGACAGTGAGCGACTTGATGATCGTCTCGTCGACGTTCCATTCGCCAGTTTTCTTACCCTCGTCCAGTACCGAAAGCACGGCTTCCTCGACCTGACGGACGCAGCTCAGTGGAAGCAGGCCGTGCCCCGACTCGGTAAGGAAGCTCGTCAGCAGGACGGCGTGTGCAAGAACGGTCATCTCCCGACTGGCGGCACGCCGCGATCGCGCCGCTTCGAGTGCAAGTCGCGTCTGCAGACAGAGTCCGTCGGCGTCCTGCTGCGGCATCGGCCTTTGACGGAACGCGCGCATTCCGCTTTGGAGACTTCCGCTTCCTAGAGACGGGCATGATGTCGAACGTCTTCTCGCTGACTAGACTAACAGCGTTGACTCACTGCGGCACAATGGCAGGCTCACCAGCGGCCGACGCTGCGTGTGACGAACGCGGCGCAGCCCGGTGCTGACCGAGGGGATCTTGATGCGCTTGGCGCTTCTCGTTCGCGGTCGAAATGAACGTCATTAGCTCGCGAGTCAGATCCGCATCCTTCGCACCGGGGCGCCACGGCACGCAGCCGTGCTTCTTTCGAGTTTCTCGTGCCAAGACGAGCGCGTCTCGCGCCGCCTTCGCGCTCTCAAAGCTCACCTCTTCGCAATAGGCGGACGGATCGCCAAACTCGGCGAACGAGTCCAGGTCGCTTCGACCCGCATGCACATTGGCCGGAAAGTCACGCAGTTCCGATACGACGCGATGGCTGAGCCTGGTCCACTGAATACGTTCAGGGAACGAGAATGGTGGCAGCATCGCGCTTTTTGCGGCGTCACTGTTTCCCGAGCGCGCGAGCTCGGCGCGTGCCCAGTCGGCGCGGTGCATCATGGAACGGCACTCGCGCGCATAGCCTTCGAGCGAGATCGCGACTTCCAGCGCGACGTCGCGCCGCTCTCGTCGCAGGACGATTCGATTCCTCAACCCCTGCATCAACAAAACGACGATGGAACTCACGGCACTCGAAGCGCCGACGATTCCTAGCCAACTCGGCCAGTTCGGCAACTCGATGTGCGTCAGAAATGCCGGCAGCTGCTGCCACTGCGCTTGCCACATGGCCAGTCCTCGAAGTTTGGGAGGAGAAAGTATAAGGACTTCTGCTCGCTCAACTTATATCGGGGAAACCACCGGCTATCCAATGTAGGGAACACGCGACGGTGACTTCCCGCAATCCTTTGATGATGGTATTCGCTGGATGGCGATTGACGAGAGCGCAGCAGGATTAAGCGATCGTTCAAAAAAGGTAAATCTTCAACTGATCGATTTTTTTCTGCAGTACGCTAGTTTTACTCGCACAAATAAAGGGGACAGATAGAATGATTTTCTATCATCATGGTGCAGCCATTCAGCCGTCGGTCACCCGTGTCGGGCGAGCCTTTGCTGCCCGCGCGTCTATCCTCGAAGAAGACGGCGAAGCGACCTCCCTCGGGGATCTCGGGTTGTTTGCGAGCAAAGACGGTGCGTACCGCTTCGCGATTCGCTGCGCGTTTGCATTTGTTGACGGTGAGACGCTCCCTCTTCCGCCCTTCAGGATTACGCACCAGTAATCGCATGACAGATGCGTGAATTAGCAGCGATTACGCGGGACCTTACTTATTTCCGTCGCTAGGCTTTCGTTTGCCGAGGCTAAATCGTGTTCATCAAACTCGAGCATGAGGACGCTGGAATGCGTGCAACACTCAAGCTCCATCCGTTTCTTTTGGTCGAGCACTAATCATGGTTGCGGAGTGTCGAAAGCGCTTCTTCCAGAACTTCGGCGGCCTCAAAATGAAGATCTACGCCCGCATCATCAAGCGGACCACCAGAAGGCATGCGGCGAGACTCGGCAGAATCACGCAGGACGTTGATCGCAGCGCCTAGGGCGAGTGCGGTGGTCAGTTGCCTCATTTTTGTGCCTCTCCACTCACTCCGTTCGATAACAGCTGGCTCGGCAGATCTGGACAGTTTTTGCTCGTATCTATGCAGCAAGCTGGTGCTCGTAATACGGCCTATCGCGATCATCGAGGATGGCGTACATCGCATCCAGGTTTGACGCCTTCGGATTCAGCCATGCCGGGATGTTTTCGATTTTGATTGGAATGATGCAGCGATCATGGCCGGCGGCCTCGACCTCAGGCGGAGGCTCGTCCGTAATGGCTGCGAACGAGAGCAAATCCGGTTGGCCCGGCGCGCTCCAATGCGACCAAAGACAAGCGACGTGCATCAGCTGACGGTTGCTCGGTCGAAACTCGAGGACGATGTTTTCGTTCCGCTCGTGCGTCTCAAGCAGCGTATTCTCGTACTTTGCTCGTTTGACGTTCTCGTAAAAGACGTCGACCAGCATGACGCCGTGTGATACGCCAAAGCACGGTTTCCAGAACCCTTCGAGATTGTCGCGCCGGGCGTTGTAGGTGCCGGGGAAGCGCGCGTCGTAGTTGGCAGGCTTTCCCGCAATGCGGCACTGATAGCGCATCGGTTTCACGACGTACTGTCCGTCCTCGACCACGAGCACGGGCGCGTAATGACCGGGGAAAATCCGCGAGTCGCGGTCTTGCGGCGTCGTTCGACTCAAGTCCTCAAGCCTGCGTAGATTCGAGTCGATCTTCTCCGTCGCAATGCGACGACTTTCACTCGCGGCCTTGGTGATTTTCGTCTCCAAGGCGCGCTCAGCATCGGCGAGACGCTTGCGCTGTTTAAAGAGATCCTGTTCGAGCGTAGCCGCCTGCTCAGCGTTGAATCGATCGATGAATTGCCTGATCTGGCGCTCGTCGTCCGTCTGCGTGTCGACGAACGCGTCTTCCATCGCCTTCGGAATCTTCGCCTTGCTGCCTTCGGCACGCTCCCAGAACAGGCGTGCGAACTCGCGGATGTCCATCTGCGCGCCGAACATCTTCACGTACTTGCGATAGTCCGCCTGAATTTGCGCCGAATAGCACATGGCCGTCCCCTTCGAACTCGATCTGTTTATGTTGCAGTGCCCGTTGCCTCGCGGCACAGTCTCATCATCTTCTGCACCACGGTGCTCGCATGGTTTAGCCCCATGTCGCCGGTAAAGAGCGCCTGCACGTCCGATTGGCGCACGGCGATGCCCGCTCCCTTCAGGTCGCGTCGAGCGATTTTGAAGGCCAATTGGCCGATGCGGATCCGCTCAAGCCAATGCATCGTGACGAGGTTGCGCTTGAGCCAGATTCGGCAGCTCTCAACGACATGATCCACGCGCCATTCTTGCGTCAGCGCGTAGGAGGCAGCAACCGTTGCCACCAGAAAACACAGTAGATCGGCTCGCGCCCCTTCCAGTTCATGGATGTCCGGTTTGTTCATTTCGCTCCCTGCATGTTTCCAACACACCTGCGGTTAGAGGCAGGTGCGGACGAAGCTCGCGACTTTCAACCGCGCGGGACCCGGGCCTCGCTCGCTGCAACGCGGTCCCGTCGCGCGGCACGAACTATCGCACCCCTTGCAATATGCCGATCGAGCACCTTGGAGTCGACTAACCAGAAAATGAAGTTCTCCGTCGACTTCGTCCCGACCGTTCGCCAATTCTCTCGCGCGAAAAAAATCAACTCGCCCGCATTGCCTCGGGCAGCGGCCTCATCGATCGTTGCATCCCAAAAGCCTCGCGCAGCTTGCCAGCGAAGCCCGCGAACTTCGGCGTTGGGTGCTTCCGCAAGATCATCTACTCCTGGTTCTTCCCGCGCAATCAAATAGGGGCAATTCGCCGTTTCAGTTTTTTGAGCTAAGATACTGTATAAATATACAGTACTCGGATCAACCCCTTTCATCATGGCCGCTCTGCCTCAACACATCGAGTCCATTCACCCGAGTCTGTGGAAAGGGAACCAGCTCGCGCGAGCCTATGGCAAGACCATCGACACCGGCTACGCCGCCCTGTCGGCCGAGCTGCCCGGCGGTGGCTGGCCGATTGGCGCACTAGTGGAATTGCTGGTCCAACAACCGGGGATCGGGGAAATGCGGCTGCTTAAGCCCGCACTGGTGGCCGTGAGCCGGCGCTCGGTCGCGCTGCTGCAGGCGCCGCATGTGCCGAACAGTCTGGCGTTCGCCTACCTGGGCCTGCCGCTGGACAAACTCATGCTACTGCGGGCGCGAAAAACGGCGGACGCGCTCTGGTGCGCCGAGCGCGTACTGAACGCCCGAAGTTGCGGCGCGCTGCTCTTCTGGCAGCAGCACATCCGGTCCGAAGCCTTGAGGCGATTGCATCTGGCGGCCCAAGCAACAGAGACCCTACTGATTCTGATTCGACCGCTCGCCGCCGCCCAGGATTCGTCGCCGGCAACTTTACGGCTGGGGGTACGGCCTGCCGATGGCGGAATCGTCGTCGATGTCATAAAGCGACGAGGTCCAACCCGAACCGACCCACTGTCCATCCACCTCCAACCGACTCCGATTCTGCTCAGCCCTCATGGCCGTGTTCGTCGCCATCTTCTTGCCCCGGCTTTCGCTGGAGGTCTTCCGTCCGAGATGGTCATCTCCGACTGAACACGGCTGCGTGGTGCTCGAGCGTGACAAGGTCATCGTGCTGGATCAGGCGGCCAGAGACGCCGGGGTGATGGTGGGGATGAAGCGTGGTGGCGTCACGACACTGACAGCCGATGCATTGATGTATGACCGTAGCCCCGCGCGCGAGCTCGACGTGCAACGCGAAGTCGCTTTCGCGCTGCTGCGCTTCTCGCCTCAAGTGGCCGTGCGCGAAGAAGCAAGCGTTCTCGTTGACGTGACGGCGAGTCTTCGACTCTTTGGCGGCATCGTGCAAGTCTGTCGGCAGATCCGCGAGACGGTCAAAGCCATCGGCGTCACCGCCCGCATGAGCGTCGCGCCTACGGGGCAAGGCGCGTGGCTGCTTGCCAAACGCGGTCGCCGGCGCGTGCTCAAGATGAATTCGCTCGAACGCGTTCTGGGCGAGCTGCCTTTCATGGCCGTCCCCGAGGTCCGCTCCTTCGGCGACTGGTTCAACGGCCTCGGTTGCCGAGTGCTCAACGATATTCGACGCCTGCCGCGTGCAGGTCTCAAAAAGAGGTGTGGCGTGGATTTACTGGATTCTCTTGACCGCGCCTACGGCCTGTCGCCCGAACTGTACGAGTGGCTGGAGCCGCCTTCCTCTTTCAGCGCGCGCACCGAACTGCCCGATCGTGTTGAGCACGCGGAGGCCATCCTGTTTTCCGCGCGACGCCTGATCGTGCAGCTAACTGGATGGTTGAGCGCGCAGCAGCTCGCGCTCACGCAGGCGACCATCACGCTCGAACACGAGCGCGGACGCCAGGCGATCGAACCAACGGTCATCGATATTGCGCTCGCGGAACCCACATGGCACGAGGAACACCTTGTCCGTCTGCTCAAGGAGCGGCTCGGGCGCGTTGAACTCGAAGCGGCTGTCATCGCGCTTCGACTCACGGCATCGAAAGTACAGCCCGCTGAGCCGCCTAGCGACTCGCTTTTCCCGGACCCGGGTGGTTCCGCGCAAGATCACAACCGCCTCCTCGAACTGCTGGTGGCTCGTTTGGGTGCGGAAAATGTGCTGCGGCCGGCGCCGACATCGGATCATCGACCCGAGCAGGCGAATCAATGGGTTCCGGTCCAGGATACGGCCAAAGCATGCACAGCCCCGGCCGAATTGCCCCGTCCGACATGGCTGCTTGACGCGCCCGTGCGACTGATGATCAAGAATCACCGACCGTTCTACGGATCCCCGCTCAAGCTGGTTTCGACGGGCGAACGTATCGAAGCGGGCTGGCACGATGGAGCGCTGGTCACGCGCGACTACTATGTCGCGGAGGCCGCCGATAAGAGCTGTTACTGGATCTACCGTGAACGACCGAGCGTGAAGACTGAGGAAGTCCGCTGGTTCCTTCATGGGCTGTTCGGATAATCGGTGGCGCCGTGGATCTCTTCTCGTCGGCCCTTCCCGACTACGCGGAGCTTTTCGCGTTCACGAATTTTTCGTTCTTGCACGGCGCGTCGCACGGTGAGGAGCTCGTGTTGCGCGCGATGCAACTCGGCTACTCGGGTCTGGCAATCACCGACGAGTGCTCGCTTGCGGGTGTGGTGCGCGCGCACGTCCAGGCGAAGGAAGAAAAGCTACCGCTGATCATCGGCTCTTACTTCCGTCTCGTTCATGCGGACAAAAGCCCCGCGTTCGGACTGATTCTGCTCGCTCAAAACCGTAATGGCTATGGCAACCTATCTGAACTGATCACGCTCGGACGCATGCGTGCAGCGAAGGGCTCTTACCTGCTCACGCCGCACGACATATCGAAGCCCGAGAAAGAGCACGCGCATCTGCGTGGCATGCCGGATTGCCTGGCGATCCTGGTGCCGGACTTTCCTGCGAAGGAAGATGCACTGTCCGCGCAGGTCGAATGGCTCAACGAGACGTTTCCCGCTCGTGCGTGGATGGGACTCATCCTGCATCAACGCGCGATGGATGACATTCACCGCGGCAGCGTCGAATACATCGCCGAACAGCACCGCGTGCCCGTGGTCGCACTCGGCAATGTCGTGATGCATGTGCGTTCGAGAAAGCCCCTGCAGGACACGATGACGGCGATCCGCATCGGCAAGCCCGTCGCCGAGTGTGGATACGATCTCGCGCCCAATGCCGAGCAGCACCTTCGGTCTCGCTTGCGCCTCGCCAATCTGTACCCCGCACACGCGCTCGCCCAAACGCTTAACATTCTGGAGCGCTGCACGTTCTCGTTGGATGAATTGCGCTACGAATATCCCGACGAGCTCGTGCCCGACGGCTTCACGCATGAGGCCTACCTGCGGCAGGAGACGTACATCGGCGCGCACAAGCGTTTTCCGGACGGCATTCCGCATGAGGTGCAGCAACAGATCGAGCATGAGCTGCAGTTGATTCGCGAGATGCGCTATGAAGCGTACTTCCTCACGGTCTACGACATCGTGCGCTTCGCGCGAAGCCAGCACATCTTGTGTCAGGGGCGCGGGTCCGCCGCCAACAGTGCCGTCTGCTATTGCCTGGGCGTGACCGAGGTTGATCCTTCGCGCGGCAATATGTTGTTCGAGCGGTTCATCAGCAAAGAACGCGGCGAGCCACCCGACATCGACGTGGATTTCGAGCATCAGCGCCGTGAAGAGGTCATTCAATACATCTATCGCAAGTACGGTCGCGATCGGGCCGCAATCGCTGCGGCCGTCTCCACATACCGGCCGCGCGGTGCGTTGCGCGAAACAGGCAAGGCGCTCGGCATCGATCCGCAAATCGTCGACAAGGTCGCGAAGAGTCACCAATGGTTCGATCACTCGCAGGACCTACTGCGGCGTTTTGAAGAGACTGGGCTCGACCCTGCGAACCCGCTCATCACCATGTGGGCGAAGCTCGCAGCGGAGATATTGAATTTTCCGCGACACCTGTCGCAGCACTCTGGCGGCTTTGTCATCAGTCGAGGCAAGCTCACGCGGCTTGTGCCCGTCGAGAATGCCGCGATGGCCGACCGCAGCGCGATCCAGTGGGACAAGGACGACCTCGAAGCGCTCGGACTTCTCAAAATCGACGTGCTCGCGCTCGGCATGCTCTCGGCGATCCGCCGCACGCTCGATATCGTCTCCGAGCAGCGCGGCGAGCGCTTTGAGATGCAGGACATTCCCTCAGAAGATCCCGCAACCTACGAGATGATCTCGCAGGCCGATACGGTAGGCGTTTTCCAGATTGAGTCGCGCGCACAGATGAGCATGTTGCCGCGCATGCAACCGCGAACCTTCTACGACCTCGTCATCGAAGTCGCCATCGTGCGTCCTGGCCCGATTCAGGGCGGCGCCGTTCATCCATATCTGCGGCGGCGCCAGAAGATCGAACCCGTGACCTATCCGAGCGTAGAACTGGAGACGGCGCTCGGGCGCACGCTCGGCGTGCCGATCTTTCAGGAGCAGGTGATGCAAGTCGCGATCCTCGCCGCGGGCTTTACCCCAGGCGAGGCAGACCAACTGCGCCGCGCGATGGCCGCGTGGAAACGCAAGGGTGGCCTGCAGCAATATTATGATCGCATCGTCAACGGCATGCGCGAGCGCGGCTACGAACTCGCATTTGCCGAGGCGATCTTCGAGCAGATAAAGGGCTTCGGCGAATACGGCTTTCCGGAAAGTCATGCGGCCAGCTTCGCGCTGCTGGTCTATGCGAGCAGTTGGCTCAAGTGCCACGAACCGGCGGCCTTCCTTGCTGCAATGCTCAATTCGCAGCCGATGGGCTTCTACTCGCCTTCACAGCTCGTGCAGGACGCGAAACGTCATGGCGTCGAAGTCGTGTCGATCGACGTCACAATCAGCGGTTGGAACTCGACGCTTGAGCGACGGACCGATCGTGCAAAGCCGGTCGTTCGTCTCGGACTGTCATTGCTCAAGGGCATGCGCGACGGCGCAGCGGAGCGCATCGAGAACGCGCGCGCCGTGAAGCCCTTCGCGAGCGTGAGCGACTTGGCACGCCGAGCACAGCTCGATCGGCATGACCTGCAGGTGTTGGCGGCGGCGAACGCATTGCAGTCGCTTGCCGGCAATCGACGTGAAGCGCTTTGGCAGTCGGTTGCGGCCGTGGCTGATCGCGACATCCTCGCCGACAGCCGGATCGACGACGAGACGCCCGAGCTCGGCGCGCCGTCGGAGGCCGAAGATATCGTCAGCGACTACAACGCGGCGGGCCTGACATTGGGGCGCCATCCTCTTTCACTCTTGCGTCCGACGCTGCTCGAACAACGACTCATGCCCGCTTCTACGCTTCGCCGTTATCGAAACGGTCGACTTGCACGCGGCTGCGGGCTAGTCACAGTGAGGCAGAGGCCGGGCACAGCCAAGGGCGTGATGTTCGTGACGCTCGAGGACGAGACAGGCAACGTCAATGTGATCATCTGGCCGTCGCTCCTTGAGAAGCAACGGAAGGAAGCGTTGGGTGCCGCGCTCCTTGCCGTGTACGGCACGTGGCAATGCGAAGGTGAGGTCCGCCACCTCGTCGCTCAGCGGCTCGTCGACATGTCACATCTTCTGGGCGGACTCACGACCGTCAGCCGGAATTTCTGCTGAATCAGGCGTCGAGGAAACCCTTCACAACGTATGAAGACAATCACGCTTAGAGACCGAGATCAACTCTCTATTCCGCGGAACGCTGCGCCAAAACTTTGGACTCGCTGGACGCAGTCTTCCGAGGCTTCTTCGGACGCGCTGGAGCTGGCGACGCCGCGTTACCCTCACCGACCTCACTCACTTTCTTGACAGTTTTCGGTTTCTTCGCAGCGCTCTTGGGTTCATCGACGGCTCCAGCCGCCTTATTGGCAACTCTATCGCGAGCTATCGTTCCGACGTTCTCGCTGGACTTCTTGCTGGCTTTAGCCTTGCCGTTACCGGCCGGCTCAGCGGTATTCTTCGCGGCCTTCCCTGCGACGCTCTTGCCCGTCTTCGACGTCTTCTGATCCTTTGCGACCACGGCAACATCGGGCTCTAAGGACACATCCAGCGATGGCTGTATGCTTTCCGCCTGAAGCTGCGCGATGGCCTCGCGCCAGTAGTGGTCGTCGCGGCCGTGCGCGCCGCCTTCGGCTTCCCACAAGAGATAGGCGCGCGTTCGAATATGCTCTTCGGCTAAGGCAAGGTTGGACGTGGGTAGCATTCCGACTCCGAGGATAAAATTATCAGCGCGACCTTAACAGGTTGCCTCCTGGCGCTCAACTCGCCATCTTCCGAATGACGCTCGCAGCTGCTCGGTCTGCGGTAGGCGCTCCGATGTCGGATGAGGCCGTGCCATTCTTTGCGTTTGTCCAGAAGAATAGCCAGATTGTGGTCCACATCGGCGTAGTCTGGATTGATGGCAACGTATCGTACGTAGCCTTGCTTGGCCTCGTCGAGCTACGGTCGTTGCCGCCAGCGAGAAGCCCATGAAAAGACTGGGCTGGTACGTGCCTTGCACAACGCTTTGATCCACGGAGGCCCTATGCCACACGCTGCAATCTTCGATATCGACGGGACACTAATTGACTCGGTCGATCTCCACGCGCTCGCCTGGCATGAGGCTTTCGCTCATTTCGGACATGAAGTCAGCTTCGAACAGGCGCGCAGTCAAATCGGTAAGGGCGGAGATAAACTGATGCCGGTCTTTCTGTCTGACGCCCAGCTGCGGGATTATGGCAAACAGCTCGAATCCTGGAGGGGAACGCACTTCAAGGCAAATTACCTGTCAATGGTGCGACCTTTCGCAGCGGTGCCCGAACTTCTTGGAAAACTGCGCGAGGCCGGGGTGAAACTCGCCGTCGCCTCATCAGCGAAGAAGGATGAACTCGAGGTGTATCTCAGAATCGCTGCCATCGCTGATTTACTCGACGTGACGGTCTCCTCGGAGGACGTCGAGCAATCGAAACCTGCACCGGATGTGTTCAAGGTCGCCCTTCAAAAGCTCGAAGTGTCGCCCGACGGCGCGATCGTGATTGGCGATTCACCCTACGACGCGCAAGCGGCGTCGAAGACGGGCTTGCGCACGATCGGCCTTCTTTCTGGAGGGTTTCCCGATCAGTCACTGCGAGACGCCGGTTGCGTTGCAGTTTATCCCGGGCCCGCCGGTCTGCTTGCGAATCTCGCCCGTTCGCCGTTATTAGTTTGATCGTTCTGGCTGAGTAAAATCGTGAGCGAACTTCAGAGACACCGGTCAGCGCTTTGCGCCATAATTTTTCTTCTTGGCGGCTGTGTTGCCAGTGGAATGCCGTACACCGGAAGGCACTTGAGTCAAACAGAGTGTCGTGACTTGGCTGCGCTTCGGAGCAACACGTCCCCTACGATGGCCCAACACCAAAGCGAACTGGGCGCACTGCGCAAAGCGGGCTACGACCCGTCGCCGTGGTACGACGATCCGTATTACCCCGATGACTTACAAGCGGCCCAACGGCTCGTCGACTATTGGTTCCAAATGGAATGTCAGCAAATCCCGCCGGGCTAACAAAGAAGGAGAGCCGGGACCCTAATTCAGAAGTCTGGCAGCGGCCGACGCGAGATGGATTGCAGCGGCGTTTTTGACCGCAATGCTCCTGTGACAGCTCGAATCCTTGCGCAGCATCGCTCGGACAGAGACACTAGCGGGCAATCCAAGTTTGTGCGGGCGCAACGCTCAGAACCCGACACCTACTCCAACGCCCCCTCCGGACCGAGGCTGTGTAAAAACGTGCTGATTGCCTATAGTTAGTGAACACGTCTTTCGATGGTGGCCCATGAAGCGATTTATTGAAAGCGCGGCACGAGATCAAGTCGCACTGCTACCTGAGTGTCTCGACGACTACGTCGATGCTGATAACACCGTACGAGTGGTGGACGTCTTTGTCGACGAGCTTGATCTAGTGTCGTGAGTTAGAAGTTCGTTGAATCAATTTCCCGGTCTTTCTGGAATGACGAAATGTTGATTAAAGAGCCGCTCGGACTCGCGCAATCCTTCTTCGGTAAAGATCACGGACTTCGTCTTATTGACCGGGTCTTCGATGAAACCTCGTTCGTAGAGCCGGTTCAGTACATCCCAGTCGAAACCCTTCCATGCACGGTATCGGTCATGCAGGGTCAGGTAGAGAAGTGCCAAGGCGACTTCATCAATTGCGTCGGTGTTGATGTTCATGATGCTTCGCCCGCGGCCTTCGTGACCCGCATACAGAACCGTTCGAGACTGGCCAGAATTTCATCAGCCGACTTGCTCCAAGAGAACGGCTGTGGATTGGCGTTATAGATCTCCAGGTATTGACGGATCGCGTCTTCGAGTTGACGTGTCGAGCGATGCGTACCGCGTCGAAGGTATTTTTCAGTGAGCGAGGCGAACCATCGTTCGACCTGATTAAGCCACGACGCCGAGGTGGGCGTGAAATGAACATGGAAGCGGGGATGACGGGCGAACCAGGCTTTGATCGAGGGCGTTTTGTGCGTGCCATAGTTGTCCATCACCAGATGCACATCCAGGTGCGACGGCACGCTGGCTTCGATGGTGCGCAGAAAACGCACGAATTCGCTGCTGCGATGGATGTACCTCGCCGATCACCTCGCCAGTCGCGATGTCCAGCGCCGCGAACAGCGTGGTCGTGCCGTGACGCATGTAATCGTGCGTGCGTCGTTCAGCGATGCCGGGTGCCAACGGCAACATGGGTTGCGTGCGATCGAGCGCCTGAATCTGGCTCTTTTCGTCCACGCACAACACCATGGCCTTAAGCGGCGGATCCAGGTAAAGCCCGACGATATCTCGCACCTTGTCGACGAACATCGGATCACTGGAGAGTTTGAACGTTTCCTGACGATGCGGCTGCAAACCAAAAGCACGCCAGATCCGCGTGACCGCCGTTTGCGACAGTTTCATCTCACGAGCCATCGTGCGCGTGCTCCAGTGAGTTGCGCCGACAGGCACGGACTCAAGCGTCTTTGCAATAACCGCATCGACGCGCGCATCATCAATCGTTCTCGGCGCGCCGGGCCGAGGCGCATCGAGCAGTCCGTCCAGACGATTCATGACGAACCGCGCCCGCCACTTCGACACCGTTTGCTGAGTGACCCGCTGTTTCGCCGCGACACTCCTGTTGTCCAGTCCATCGGCACAGGCCAACACGATGCGGGCCCGCAATGCGAGGGCCTGTGCGGTCTTGCGTCGCAATGTCAGTGCTTGCAGTTCTTTGCGCTCCGATTCGCTCAGCACCAGTTCCCCTTTGGGCCGTCCGCTCATCCCTGCCTCCTCGCATCAAGTGCCACACAGAACACTTTAGTACGTGGTCGGCATCATTCAATGAATTTTTAACTCAGGACACTAGTAGGTCTTGGCTTCGAGCGGGCCACGCCCTCCTTGGTGGGCAGGCCGGCATATCACCCATCGACCTTGCTCAAAGCTTTACATCTACGGATACTTGAATCGAATTCAATCGAGTCGCCGTCTCGAACGGGAAGCACGACGGAATCTCGAATTGATCTGGCTGACAGGCCGGCTGACACCGGATTTGAAGACCATCGCTGACTTTCGGAAGGACAACGGCGTTGCGATTCGCAAAGTTTGCCGCGAGTTTGTGTTGCTTTGCCGCCGGTTGAAACTATTCGCAGACGCTACCGTCGCGATCGACGGCAGCAAATTTAAAGCCGTCAACAACCGTGACAAGAACTTCACTGACCGCAAGCTTCAGGCTCGAATGGAGCAACTTGAACAAAGCATTGCCTGCTATAGGGATGAACTAGACCGGGCCGATCGAGAGCCGACGAGCTTGCCGGATGAACGCATCCCCCATTTGAAAGAGAAGATCGAGAGTCTCAAGGCGCAAGTGCAGAAGCTCGGCGAGATTGAAGTGCGAATGCGCGCGGCGCCCGATGGCCAAATCTCGCTAACGGATCCGGACGCTCGCTCAATGGCTACCAGTGGGCGCGGCACGGGAACGGTCGGCTATAACGTACAAACGGCTGTAGACCTTAAGAACCAAATGATCGTTGCACATGACGTCGTCAACATTGGACATGATCGAACGCAGTTGGCGAGAATGGCAGAGATGGCGCGAGACGCAATCGGCAAAAAGAAATTGACGGCGCTTGCCGATCGGGGCTACTACAAGAGCGATGAGATTCTGCGCTGCGAAAAGCAAGGGATCAAGACGCTAGTTCCGAAACCGCTGACATCGAACAGCAAAGCAGAGGGCCGTTTCGACAAGAGAGATTTTGTTTACATTGAGGCTGAAGATGCGTACCGGTGCCCGGCAGGAGAAAAAGCGATTTGGCGCTTCAAGACGGTCGAGGCAGGATTGACAATTCACAAGTATTGGCCGTCAGCATGTCCAAGTTGCAAACTCAAGCCGCAATGCACTCAGAGCCCCTATCGAAGGATAGCGAGATGGGAACATGCGAAGGTACTTGAGGACATGCAGCGTCGCCTTGATAAGAATCCAAATACTGCAAGACTGCGACGACAGACGGTCGAACACCCATTCGGTACGCTCAAGTTCTGGATGGGATCCGCGCACTTCTTGATGAAGACCCTCCCGCGCGTGCGAACCGAGATGAGCCTTCACGTCTTAGCGTACAACCTGAAGCGAGCAATCAGTATTCTAGGCGCGTCGTCGTTGAACGAAGCGATGAACATATGAAAGCAAGTGGCGAGTCGCCTTGATCGAAAGCGAGGCAGAATTTTCTTTGGCGACCGCACCTATCCGACCGCTCGTCGATTGACCAGGTCCGTCCGTCTGCCTCGCCGAGATGCCTCACTTGTTTTCGCACAGCCTCGACCCACTTCTGCCGTTCCATGTGAGGTACGCCGAGCGTCTCTTAAAGGAGTGCAACGGTCAGTCGCTCGCCGTGTCGAGGGCGTATCGTCGGCGGAGTTCGGCGGACTTTCGTGAAGGACTGCAACCCTACAGACCTCCGAAGGTTGCAGCGCGAGGACGCGGAATGGCCTCCCGCGGAATCTTGCGTTGCTTGACAGCGGTGACGTTATTTATGCCAATCCGCCTGCCGGAACAACCGACGTCATGCGCAGTGCTGCACGATCCCGCGCGCAGAATATCGCGTCAATGTGCGGGCGGTTTCCTCCGCTACACAGGCCGCCGAGCGATACAACTCCGATCGACTTCCATCATCGAACTGTACCCGATCAGGGCTAGGGTCCGGTCGATCTCCTCCTTGATCATTGCGACGACATCAGACACACCAGCCTCGCCTTTCGCGGATAGCCCATACAAGGTGGCGCGTCCGAGCATTACGGCCGTTGCACCCAATGCGACCGCCTTCACGACATCGGCCCCTCTTCGGACACCACTGTCTAAGATAAGATCGGTGGTCGGCATCATATCGGAAATGCTCGGCAATGCGTCCATCGGTGCAGGAAGATCTGCAAGCTGTCGTCCGCCATGATTCGAGATTATGACACCGTCGGCGCCGATTTCCACGCATCGCGCGGCATCCTCAGCCGCCAGGACGCCTTTGACGAGTAGCTTTCCGGGCCAGTCGTCGCGCAAGCGACGAAGATCTTCCCAGCCGAAGCTCGCGTCCATTTCCCGCCGCAGCACGGCAGCCTGGGAAGCAGTGTCAGAGGCGTCATCGGTCGCGAAGTTCTTCAACTGCGGCATACCATTTGTTAGGTAGGACCAGAGCCAACGGGGATGCGAAATGCCGTCGAGAGCGCCCCGTCGTGTGACTTTGAACGGCATAGCGAACCCGTTGCGCAGATCACGCTCCCGGAATCCATTCACCGCAACATCCGTGGTTAGAATCAACGTCGAATAGTTAGCCGCGCGCGCTCGACCGACCAAGCTCTTTGCTAAATTCCGATGTACCACGTACAACTGGAACCATAAGTCTCCGTCCGCTCCCTTTGCTATTTCTTCGATGGACATGTTCGACGCGGTAGAGAGTGCAAACGGAATACCAGCTTTACTGGCAGCGCGTGCAAGCGCAAGATCTCCCTTGGGCCAGAACGCACTATTAAGTCCCGTCGGCGCGATCACAAGCGGCGAGGCGATTGGTCTTCCCAGCAGCTCGGTAGACTGCTCGCGCGTGCTCACATCAGTAAGACGACGCGGATGCAATTCCCATCTATCAAAGGCCGCACGATTGTGCCTCAGACCGGACTCGTCGTCAGCCCCGCCTTCTAGATAGTCGAATACCATCCTTGGTAACCGACGTCGAGCCTCAGAACGATAGTCGCCGACAGAGAAGATACCGGGAAATGCTCTTGTCATGATTGCGTGTTGCGTGATTGAACTGAAAGCGGGAAACAATTACGTCGGTCTATCTACCGTGTATGTCTGCGCGAAACATGGTATCCATGTCGCTGGGCCACCCGCCTAGACCACAACGCTTCCAACATAATTCTCTGCCATGGACTTGGCCGCTGTGCGCGACGTAGTGACGTGTTCGAGTTCGGCGAGTTGCAACTGCTGCTCGAAAGGTGACGCGTCGTCGAGACGGTGCATCAACCGCGTCATCCAATATGAGAAGTGTTCAGCTCGCCAGATCCGCTTCAAAGCCGTTTCGCTGTAAGCGGCGAGCAGTTGCTCGCTACCAGTCTTGTAAAACCGGTCCAGTGCATTTTTCAAGATGCGCACATCGGATACAGCGAGGTTGAGCCCCTTCGCCCCTGTAGGCGGGACGATGTGCGCTGCGTCTCCGGCAAGAAATAACCGTCCATATTGCATCGTGGCAGAGACAAAGCTCCGCATACCGACGATGTTTTTCTGGAAAATCTTGCCATCAACGACCTGCTGCCCGTCAGACGAATCGACCCGTGCGTGCATCTCCGCCCAGATCCGATCGTCCGACCATGCGTCTACCGAATCCTTTGGGTCGCATTGGAAATACATACGTTGCACGTTCGGCGAGCGTGTGCTGACCAGAGCGAAGCCACGATCGTTTCGGGCGTAGATCAATTCTTGAGCCGTCGGGCGGCCTTCAACCAAGATACCGAACCAGCCAAACGGATAAACGCGCTCGTAATCACGGCGCATACTCTGAGGAATAGCCGTGCGTGATACGCCCTGCGACCCATCGCATCCTATGATGAAGTCGCAGTCCAGCACATTCGCCTGTCCCTCATGCACATAGTGAAGCGATGGGGAGGCCGTCTCAATACCGTGGATTGAGACATCGGAGACACCGAAGTGCACGGAACCGCCAGCGGCCACGCGCGCGGCAACAAGGTCCTTAATGACTTCATGCTGTGCGTATACCGTGATCGCCTGCCCAGTCAGGTCTTTGAGATCGATACGCCGCCTCGTTCCGTCAAAGGCGAGTTCAAACCCATGATGCAAGGCACCTTCCGCCTTCATTCGGTCGCCTACGCCCGACTCAGTAAGCAGATCCATCGTACCTTGCTCAAGGACGCCGGCTCTAATCGTCGATTCAATTTGATTGCGGGCCCGCGTTTCAAGTACAACCGACTCGATGCCCCCGAGATGAAGAAGGTGAGACAGCAGGAGGCCAGCAGGACCGGCTCCGATAATACCGACTTGCGTACGCATGAAAGACTCCTTTTTGCGGAAGACCTTTTGTGACGTCGTCCGCTTGGTCTGCTCTGGCCCGTGCCAACGTACCAGCGACAATGTCTGTTCGGACTGCGGCGTCTGGTCAGGCTCGCCGGATACGCGGAATATGATTTCTGACAATCATCAAGCAGACGAAAACCATTAGCATCGCGGCAGCAAGCATTCCGAGATATGCGGATGCTCCACCTTGAGTAATCACATACGCTCCGGCAAAGGCACTTAGAATCGCTCCGAGTCGTCCGAAGGCCAACGCGGATGCCGTCCCCGTTGCACGAACCTCCGTGGGATAGACGTATGCGCACAACGCGTACATGGTTGATTGAACAGCGTTGACGAACAGGCCATGCAAGCCAATACCAAACACTAGTAGCGTTGTATGCGCCGATAGATCCAAGCTGCGCACAAAGAGTGCGGTAACTGACGCAGCGATGCAGCAGAACAAAAGCGGGCGGCGTGACCCGAATCGTCCGATCGCCACCGCACAGAGCAAGGCGCCGAAAACGCCGCCGAGGTTATAGGCTGTCAACCCCGAACCGGCCACTGCTGGACTCAGACCCTCGCCAGCAAGCATCGTCGGCAGCCAGCTAAACGCGCTATAGACCGCGATAAGGTTCATGAAAAATGCGACCCAGATCGCGATGGTGTCCCTTGCTTGTCCGCCTGAAAACAGCGCGCGGAATCCAGGCCGAGGCAATGCCTTTTGCTCCTTTTCATCCGCGAATGCAGCATCCGTCGCGACCGAGCGGGACATGCGTCCCAGCAAGCTCCGAAGCTCATCCCAGCGTTCAGCATGGCGTGCAAGATACCGAGGAGACTCAGGAATTGCGAAGAAAAGGACTACGGCAAACGCGACAGGAAGCGTCCCCCCGATCAGGAACAGACCGCGCCAGCCGTAGTGCGGAAGCACGGCGCTCGCGAAGAGACCGGCAAGCATGCCGCCCAGCGGGACACAGACGATCGTGGCTGTAACTGCCAGAGTGCGGCGACGCGCTGGAGTGAATTCGGCCGTCATAGTGGTTGAGCTCGGCAATGCACCGCCGATACCGAGTCCTGCAAAGAATCGGAGTATGGCGATGGTCGTGACGTCGGGAGAAAACGCGATGGAGCTTGTTGCGACTCCGAACACCAACACGCTGCCGATGATTGCCCACCGTCGGCCAAAGCGATCAGCAAATAGTCCAGCGAATGCACTGCCAAAGCCCATGCCGACCAGACCAGCGGCTACCGCCGGAGCAAATGCATTACGGGTGATACCCCACTCCTTGATTAAGCTAGGAATTGCAAAGCCAATCAACTGCCCATCAAAACCGTCCATGACGATTGCAAGCGCGGCGAGACAAACGACGAATCTTTGAAATCCTGAGAAGGGTCCGTCGTCAAGCGTGCGCCCGACGTCCACAGTCATCGGAAGCTTCAAATTTTGATTGTTCATGTCGGCTCCCCGGCTTCGCGAGAGGCTTCAGCGAGGCAGGGAACAAAATTCGTCCTCGCCTCGTCTTGGTTTAAGGCGATCTCCGATCGGCCGCAGTGAGGTTCAGACCTTCCAACGTGCATTGCAGTCTCCTGAATGGGAATTCCTTGTCCCAGAGGCGATCGCGCCTGGTCAGCGCTTATTTTTCGCCAATGTGTTGAGCGGGGAGGTAGCAACGGCAAAAGGAAAGCAGTCCTCCAGCCGTCTTCGATGATCTGCCGATTTCAGCGGGTCGCGCGGAAGCGTAGGAAAATGTATCTTCATGACGATGTCTCCTAGGTATGTCTGCGCCGAGTCAATCGACGCGTTTTTTGATGCATGAACGCCGATATTTGTTGTTTTGTGTCGGCGTACCTGCGGCTATCTATTTGGCAACAGCTGAAGCGTTTCGCGCGTCGATAAGCCTGACGAGTCTCGCCAATGTTTCGGTATGCGGGACAGGTACGTCGAGTTTTCGGGCCACATCTACGACTGCGCCGTTGATGCCTTCGATTTCTGTCTTTCGCACGGCCAGAACGTCTTGCAGCATCGACGGCTTGTGACCGCGATGCTGTTCAATCGCATGAACGATGTTCGTCGAGCAAGAGTTCAAGTCCGCTGAAACGCCGCCGGCATTCGCTACCGAGATGACCTCGGCGGCAACGGTCAGCGCCAGGTCCTTGCTGTCCTCCAGCAGTCCAAGCTGGTCCACCGTGGTTCCCGTGACCGCGCAGATGCTGTTGAGTGCGGCGTTGAAAGCCACCTTTTCCCAGATAGCTGCCCAGACGTTGTCGTCGACCTGACAATTCAGTCCAGCAGAATTGAGGGCTTCGGCGACGGCACTGACTTTGGATGTACATTCGCCGTCGGCGCCCATCATCCGAATTTTCCCTTCGCCGTGGCTGCTCACCGAGCCGGGCGTGACGAGGTCCGCAGGCCACGTGGTAACTCCAATGAGCACGTTAGAGAGCGGCACGAAGTCACGAATCGCTTCGACGTTTCCAAGTCCGTTTTGCAGCGTAAGCACCGCGGTTGTCTCACCAAGCAGATGCTCGATGCCAGACAAGGCCACGCGGGTATGCATCGACTTCGTGAAGACCAACAGCAACTCAGGCGATTTGTCCGTAGCGTCGGGTCGCATCGCGCCGATGTTTCCAACGGTGCGAGTTTGGCCATCTATCTCCAAACGGAGGCCATTCGCACCGATCGCTTCTAAATGCGGTTGATTGATGTCGATCAGCGTCACTGAGTGACCAGCTTCTGCGAGGCGGCCGCCGAACAACGACCCCATCGCTCCTGCACCGAGTACGGCAATTTCCATAGTTGACATGTCGACCGTGGCTGCGGTCTTACCTTGAGTTGTCGAATGCGTTGACGAGGGTGCCGGGACGTAACTCAGAACGGATAGTGTCGTGGCGACGTTTGCACAGTGATCCAGCGCAGGTCGGTGAACGCGGCAATGCCTGCGTGTCCGCCAAAGTGGCCAAAGCCACTACCCTTGATGCCTCCAAAAGGCATCTGTGCTTCGTCGTGGACGGTCGGCCCGTTGACGTGGCAAATTCCGGATTGGATGCGGCCAGCTACCCGCATCGCGCGCGCGACATCGCGACTGAACACGGCTGCAGCAAGACCGTATTCGTTGTCGTTTGCGCATCGGATCGCTTCTTCTTCGCCGTCAACGCGCACGATTGCCTTAACAGGGCCGAACGTTTCTTCGCTGTAGATCCGCATGTTCGGCCCGACGTTATCGACGAGTGTTGCAGGCATCAGCGTGCTGTCTGCTCTTCCTCCGCAGACCAGGGTCGCGCCTTTGAGCAGCGCGTCATCGATCAACGCGTTGCATCGCTGTACCGTCGCCATATCGACAACGGAGCCCAAAACGACCGGCCCCTTTCGCGGATCGCCGAGCGGCAGCGCTTTTGCCTTTTCACCAAGTTGAAGGACAAACTCGTCGGCGATCGCGCGATCCACGATGATGCGCTCGGTGGACATGCAGATCTGTCCTGAATTGGCGAAGGCACCAAAGGCTGCACCATCGACCGCTGCCGGTATGTCGGCGTCGTCGAGCACGATCAGCGGGGCCTTTCCGCCTAATTCAAGAACTGACGGTTTGAGATGCCGTGCGCAGCTTTCTGCGATGATTTTTCCGACCTTTGTCGAGCCCGTGAAATTGACACGTCGGATAGCCGGATGCGAAATCAGCGCCTCGACAACAGGACCTGCATCGGCAGGCGCGTTGGT
Source organism: Caballeronia sp. NK8 (assembly GCF_018408855.1). Classification (GTDB taxonomy): domain Bacteria; phylum Pseudomonadota; class Gammaproteobacteria; order Burkholderiales; family Burkholderiaceae; genus Caballeronia. The sequence continues at coordinate 794,631 of NZ_AP024326.1, forward strand.
CACGAAGTTCACGACGCCCGCGGGCAACCCTGCATCCATGAAAGCTTCCGCAATAAGTGCGTGCGTTGCCGGGCAGATTTCCGAGCCCTTCAGTACCACCGTGTTACCGCAAGCGAGTGGAAGGGCAACCGCACGGACTCCAAGGATGACAGGCGCATTCCACGGCGCAATTCCGAGGCATACACCTGCCGGTTGCCGAACCGCCATGGCCAGGCTGCCGGGAACGTCGGACGGAATGACTTCGCCCGAGATTTGCGTGGTCAGTGCCGCTGCTTCTCGCAGGCCGTCCGCGGCCAATCGCACGTTGAAGTCAGCCCAGATGCGCGAAGCGCCCGTTTCGGCCGCCATCGCGGAAGCAAACGCATCCGACTTCGCTTCGAGCGCTTGCGCCGCGCTGAGGAGATAGGAGCGCCGTTGCGTCGGGCCCAGTTGAGACCAGTTAGCGAACGCGACGGCAGCTGAATCCACTGCGTCACGAACGTCGTCCAGCGTACATGCAGGGGCCACGCTCGCGACGTCCTGGTCCAAAGGGTTAGAGCGTTGGAATGTCGCGCCATTGCTCGCGCCGACATGCGCTCCGTTGATGAGCATCAAAATTGTCTTCATAGTCTCCGCCGTATGTTTCTTTTTTCTCAAACGAGGTCTGTCAGGCAACCACGACCTCTACAAGACGCGGCTCGCCCGCATCGAGGGCTTCCTTCAACTTCTCCGCAAGCTCTGCGGCGTCCGTGACACGGAGACCCTTACAACCCATGCCTTGGGCGAGTGACACGAAATCCAGACCGGGCAGATCGGTACCCTGAACCGGGTCGTCGGAAGTGAATCCGAACACTGGCGCGAACTCCTGAAGCGCGGCATAGCGCTGGTTATTCAAAATGACAAACGTGATCGGCAAACGCATCTGAACGGCGCTATAGATGGCTTGGATGGAGTACATGCTCGAGCCGTCTCCAATCAGGCCAATCACTCGGCTGTTGGGCAGAGCGAGCGCAACGCCGACCGCAGCCGGCATGCCGTAGCCCAAACCGCCGCTAGCCATCGTGAAAAACGTACTGCTCTTGGTGAATGGCAGATACCGTTGCATGACCGGGCGAGAACTCGGTGCCTCTTCAACTACGACGTCGTTCGCGTCGCGGACCTCCGCCAAGGTTTGCAGCGCGAACGCGACTGACATGACGGGCGACGGCTCGGCACGGGGTGCTTTGGGCCGAGCCTCTGGCAAAGGACGAGCCTCCGGTGCCGCACGCGCCAGCAAGTCAAGCACGCCGAGTCGGACATTACCGACCACCGCAGCCCCAGCGGGCGTCCACGCCGCGACATTGGGGTCGTCGATGAGTTGATAAAGGGCCGTGCCCGGAGGCACGTGCGGGCCTGTACCTTCGACGTGGTAAGAAAAAGCAGGCGCGCCAAGGACAAAGACAACGTCATGCCCATGGAGCAGCGAAACGATCTTTTCACGCATCGCGGGTAGAAATCCCGCGAAGAGTCGGTGGTCTTCGGGGAACGAACAACGAGCGCTCATTGGCGCGACAAACACGCGTGCGTTATGTCTCTCGGCCAGTTGAACAATTTCCTTCCACGCGCCAGCCCGGTCAACTCCTGCACCCACCACGAGAGCAGGCGTTCTCGATGCGTCTAGCGCTGCGCCGAGTTTCGCCAATGCCTTCGGGTCAGGACGGACCGAATTGCTGACCGTCGCGCGCTCGTGAAACTCCGCAGGCTGGTCCCAGTCATCCACTGGAATCGAAACGAAAACAGGCCCACGAGGTTCCTGCATTGCAATGTGATAGGCGCGCTCAATCGCGCGCGGCACGTCTTGCGCACGGGCGGGTTCAATCGCCCACTTCACGTATGGCTTAGGAAACTCGACCGCCTGTGCGGCGGAGAGGAACGGGTCGAAGGGCAAGATCGAACGGGCTTGCTGACCCGCCGTAATCACAAGCGGCGTCTGATTTTTGAATGCCGTGAAGATGTTGCCCATCGCGTTGCCAACGCCAGCCGCAGAATGAAGGTTCACTAATGCTGCGTTTCCAGTCGCTTGCGCGTAGCCATCGGCCATCCCGACGACTGCCGCCTCTTGCAGGCCCAAGACGTATCGAAAGTCGGCTGGGAAATCCCGAAACATTGGAAGCTCGGTCGATCCGGGGTTCGCAAATATTGACGTCATTCCCAGTTCGCGCACGAGCTTGATGACGACGTCCCTAACGGTGGCTTGTGTCGACGGACTGCTTCCCTCGCCTTGTTTGTCGCTGCCTGTCATTGCAATTCCTTTTCGGTTCAAGAGCGTTCCTGCTCTTCGGTGAAACGAGTATGAAATTTTGAGACATGATTGAATATTGCTTTTTTCCACCAAACCCTTTACCTTTGGGTTAAGGTCTTGGGCCGAATTGGAATGTCACAAGAAGATGTAGGCGGCTGTTTTAAAAGCATTTTTTCGTAATTCGATCGACGTCAATGGCCGTTTCCATAGCTCGGCGCCCTTAGGGAACACCCCGAGAAGCGCCTAGCGCACATTCCCGACCTAACGCCTACTGATGTCGAGCCACCTCACGCCCAACTCATGAGCTATAACCTCCATCAACTGCATGCTTTTGCGACCATCGTGTCGTCGGGCAGTCTAGGAAGGGCCGCAGCATTGCTCAACGTGACTCAACCAGCATTAAGTCGGACCATTAAGCGCCTGGAGGAAGATGTTGGCGCTTCGCTCTTTGAGCGCCACGTGAAAGGTATGCAGTTGACGGATATTGGCGCTGCCTTGCTGCCGCATGCTCAGCTTTTATTGCGCGAGGCAGAAAATGCGCGCGAAGAGATCGACGCGATGCGCGGGCTCGCCAAAGGAACGATCAAGGTGGGAGCAGTAGGCAGTCTCGCTGCCCACTTCCTTCCTTTGGCCATCGATCGTGTTTTAGGGAAATGGGGCAACTTGCACGTCGAGATCATTGAAGGCGTGTGGGACCGCCTCGCTGAGGGTCTCATCAATTACGAGATCGACCTCGCTCTAAGTACGGCTGCCACTGACAGCGACGAGATCGTGTCCGTGCCTGACTGCCGATGGGAGGACAACAGCTTTGTGGTAGCAGCTTTCAGCCATCCATTGCGCAAGAAACCTAAGCTCACTCTTGCCGACACGTTGACGGCGCGGTGGACCATCCCCCCCAAAGGTACAGCCCCTTATGAACACATGCGAGAGACGTTCCTTTCTCGCAACCTCGACATGCCGGATATTGCTGTCCAGACGCGGTCGGTGACAGTGCTCAAAAGTCTGGTAGCCGAATGCTCGTTTCTGAGCTGGATGCCGGAACCGATGTACGACTCTGAAAGCAAGGCAGGGATCATGGGGACTCTGCCTATTCCGGGCATTAGCGCGGCCAGAACACTGACTGCGTTTCAGCGCCGCAACGGGATACTGCCACGTCCAGCCGCGCGTCTACTCGACGAACTCAGAAGTTTGACCGAGCGCGGCATGGCGTTGCAGACCACGCGATAAGCATATCCGTTCGGCTGGCCACGTGTTCGAGTACCGCGACCTGCCGGCGTTGGTGGCAACGTCGCGCTCTGCGGCTATTTCCCTGCTGAGAATTATGCAGGGAGCGTAACGGTCTGATGCATTTAAGACGGCGCGTTCGGCGCGAAGCCTACCGTAACTGGAGTGAGGCGAAGTGAAGGAAACAATTCGCCATGGGTCTAAACGACAGAGAGGCGAATCGAAGCGCCTCGACGAGCCAAGACCAGCCAGTTTTGTCCGTTTCTGGGAGACGCGGTCGTTCCAATGGCCGCAAACGAATCTCTACGAGCGGCCGCTTCTGGCCGAAGGACTAAACCGCTCGCGCGGTAGGGGCTACGGTCCGACGCTGGTGGTCAGGGAGAGGCCGGTCACCCGGCTTTATGTTGGCGAATGAGGCAATCCGCCTCGTTCTTCAACAGGAGCCGAATCATGACCTCCTTACCGACAAACGCCAGCCCACTGCGCCAGCGCATGATCGACGATATGCGCATGCGCCAGCTTGCCCCCAAGACGCAGGACATCTACCTGCACATCGTGCGTGAGTTCGCCCGTTTTCTCGGGCGCTCGCCTGACACGGCCACCGTCGAGGACCTGCGCCGCTACCAGCTCTATCTGGTCGACCACGGCACATCGGCCGTGTCGCTGAACCACGCGATCACCGGCCTGAAGTTCTTCTTCAAAGTCACGCTCGACCGGCCCGAGCTGATGGTCAGGATGCAACCGGTGCGCGTGCCCCGCATATTGCCCGTCGTGCTCAGCCCCGACGAAGTGCGGCGGCTCATCGAGGCCGCCGGTAACCTGAAGCACCAAACCGCGCTGTCGGTCGCGTACGGCGCGGGGCTACGCGCCAGCGAAGTGGTGGCGCTGAAGGTCACCGACGTCGACAGCGAGCGCATGACACTGCGTATCGAGCAGGGCAAGGGCCGCCGTGACCGCTACGCGATGCTCTCGCCGGTGCTGCTCGAACGTCTGCGTGTGTGGTGGCGCGTGGCCCGTGCGCAGGGCAAGATGCTCGATGGTGGGTGGCTGTTTCCCGGACTCGATCCGCTCGATCAGTTAAGCACGCGACAGTTGAACCGTGCCATTCATGCCGCCGCCGAGACTGCGAACATCGACAAACGTGTGTCCATGCACACGCTACGCCATAGCTTTGCGACACATCTCCTCGAACAGAAGGTGGATATCCGCGTGATCCAGGTGCTGCTCGGCCATGCAAAGCTCGAGAACACCGCGCTCTACGTCCAGGTGGCCACCGACCTGCTGCACGAGGTCACCAGTCCGCTGGACCGTCTGCCCTCAGAGTAGACCCGCGGGCTGTAACGCCTCATGCTGGAGGTTGCGGACATCTTCCGCAGCCACGGGCCAGCGTGGCGAGCCACGACACACTTGAGCCTGGGGCAGCTGAAGGTCATGTCGGCCATCGAACGGTGCCGCACGGCGGCACTGGGCGGACATGTGCTGCGCTGTTCAGGCTGCACAAGGACCGAGGTGTCCTTCAACTCGTGCCGAGACCGGCATTGCCCGAAGTGCCAGGCCAGCGCCGCACACCGCTGGCTAGAGGCGCGTCAGGCCGATCTGCTACCCGTCGAGTACTTCCACGTCGTCTTCACGCTGCCCGCGCAAATCAGCGCGATCGCCTGGTACAACAAGCGGGTCATCTACGGGCTGCTGTTCGACATCGCCGCCGACACGCTGCGCACGATCGCCGAGGATCCCAGGCATCTCGGCGCCCAGATCGGCGCCACGCTCGTACTGCACACTTGGGGATCGGCGCTCACGCATCACCCGCATGTGCACGGCATCGTCCCCGGTGGCGGGCTGTCGCCTGACGGTGAACGCTGGATCGCCTGCCGGCCCGGCTACTTCCTGCCCGTGCGCGTCCTCTCACGCCTGTTCCGACGCCGCTTCCTCGAGGCACTCCAGTCGGTTCACCACCGTGGCGACCTGCAGTTCTTCGGCGAGTACACCGGGCTCGCCGACCCCGCCACCTTTGCCCGATGGCTTGCGCCCCTACGTACTTGCGAATGGGTGGTCTACGCCAAGCGCCCGTTCGCCGGACCGAAGGCGGTGCTCGAGTACCTCTCACGCTACACGCACCGCGTCGCCATCTCCAACCAGCGCCTGGTCGCCGTCGATGAGCGTGGCGTGACGTTCCGCTGGAAGGACTACCGTGCGAAGGGACGCACCCGCTACAAGACCATGACCCTCGAAACCGGCGAATTCATGCGCCGCTTCCTGCTCCATGTGCTGCCCGGTGGTTTCCATCGGATCCGCCACTTCGGGCTGCTCGCCAACCCGGTGCGCCGCGCCAATCTCGCAAAGGTGCGCGAACTGCTGCACGTCGAACCCGAGATCAGCCCGTCGCCGGACGACGCCATCATCGAAACCCGCCCCGTCTTCATCTGTCGGCACTGCGGCGCACCGATGGTCGTCATCGAAATCCTCGCGCGCAGCGCCCCGATCCGCGCACCGCCAATGCGCCGGGATCCGACATGAACCCCACGGTTCCTCGACCTGCCTGTCGAACGTTGGCTCCGCGGCAACGCGGCCCAAGGATGGAAGCCTGCGCGTGTCGCTACGCGAAGCGCTTTGCCCGGCCGCCTCATCATCGCGAATGCACGACTAAACCACTTCGCTACGGCGTCAGCGTCCCTCCGGCACCCCGCCTGAGCGTGCCGCATCCGGCACCACTGACCATTCCGGTCTATCAATCGCCATAGCCGCGAACCCTCCAACCGCAGTGGGGCACTCCGCGGTTTCCTCCATCGGGCTTATTCGACGCCTGCCGACATGCGCGGCGGCACGCACATTTCTGCGGCCGATGGCAGGCATCGAATAAACCTTAACGAACTCAGACAAACCGCTAGCTTCTCCCGACCGTGTAGTAAGCGTCTTCAAGACGCGCAATACGCTTGCTTGCAGGTCCGATAATCGGGCTACGAACGCGAAGGCAGCCATTACGGAGTCGAGGCATATAGGCACGCCAACCACACACTGATAACCGGCTCGCCTGAACCTGCGTCACGCAAACCCCACCCACGCCCGTCTCAGCGCGTACTCATCGTCTCGGCGGCAGAATGCGCCGGCATGCCGCCGCCACACACCCCTCTCATCCGCGCATCCTGCCTCAGACCCCAGATCCACGTCACGGCCAGGCAAGGCAGCAGCGACGCAATCGAATACCCGACTCCCGCGAGCGGATTCCCGGTCAGATTGACGAGTGCCAGACTGATCAGGGGCAGAAACCCGCCGAACACCACGTTGCCGAGTTGTTGCGCGAGGCCGAAGCCGGTCGTCCGGCTCTGCGGCGGGAAGCACTCGGCGACGAACGCGGGCAGCGGCGCCATGATCATCGCGGTCAGCACGGCAAGCACGGCGATCAGCAGCGAGACGGAAACCCACTGCGACGACGCCACGCCTGCCCTGATGCCCGCGAACGCCGGGTAAGCCGCCGCAATCCACATGACGATCCCGATCAACATCACGCGCGCCCGTCCGACGACATCCGACAATCGGCCGAACACCGGATACAGCGGTGCGGCGATCAGGATGCCGGCGCCGAGACACAGGTTGGCCTGCGTCGGTTCGACCTTGAGCACGTTCTGCAGAAAATAGAGCATGTAGACGATCGACGTGTACAGCGAAACCGACGTCCCGCCCTGCGCGCCGAACATCGCGACCAGAATGGCTTTCCAGGACGTGCTGCTCGACAGGGTCTCCTGCAAGGGCCGCTTCGAAAGCCGGCCCGCGTCACGCATCTCCATGAACACCGGCGTCTCCGTCATGCCGAGCCGTATCCACGTGGCGACGGCCACGATCGGCGCGGAGATCAGGAACGGCACGCGCCATCCCCACGATTCGAAGCTGGCCGAATCGAGCGAGAGTTTCAGCGCCGACACGACCACGAGTGCGAGCAGCAGACCCACGCTCGCCGTGCTCTGCAAGACGCTGGTCGCCATTCCCTTGCGGCCTTCGGGCGCATGCTCCATGACGTACACCACCGCCGAACCGTACTCGCCGCCAAGCGCGACGCCCTGCACGATGCGCAGCGTGAGCAGCGCGATGGGCGCGGCCATGCCGGCGACTCCATAGGTAGGCAGACAGCCGATGCCGACGGTGGCGATTCCCATGATCGCGAGCGTGATGACGAAGGTCTTCTTGCGGCCGATCCGGTCGGACATCGGACTGAAGATCACGGTGCCGAGCGGGCGGGCTACATAGGCAATGCCGAACGTGGCGACGCCTGCGAGCGCCGCGACGGATTTGTCCGTGGATGGAAGAAACAGATGTGTCAGCGTCGCCGTCAGCGCGACGTAGACGAAGAAATCGTAATACTCGAGCATCGTTCCCAGACTGGATGTCACGATGATGCGCAACATGCCGGGACGACGATGCGCGTTGCCTGATCCTTCGATCATGTGTGTCTCCTCCGATGAGTGTGTCAGGCGGCGCCGTATTCGCCGCGCGGCGCCTTGCGCCGGGCCTGCTGTTCGAGGAACGCGGACACCGCCTGTTTGTGCTCGCTCCCGCACAGCAGAATGGCCTGCATGTTCGCGGCCATTTCGAGCGCGGCGGACAACGTGCAATGCGACGACTCGCGCACCAGCTTCTTCGCCATACGCAGCGCGAGCGGCGGGTTGCCGGCAATGCGCCGCGCGAGCGCAAGAGCTTCGCGGTCCAGCACGTCATCGGGATGAACGCTCGTGACGATGCCGATCCGCCTGGCCTCCTCGGCATCGACGAATTCGCTGGTCAGCGTCATTTCGAGCGCCTTTGCCGGCCCCACGATGCGTGACAGAAACCATGCGCCGCCGATGCCCGACACGAGGCCGAGCCGCAGAAAGCTTTCCGCGAAGACCGCCTGTGTTCCCGCGAGGCGGATATCGCACATCAGCGCGAGGTCGCAGCCTGCACCGACCGCCGCGCCGTTGACCGCGCAGATCGAAGGCACCTCCAGTTCGCCGAGCGCGCGCGTGATCCGGTGCAGACTCGTGCGCAGGCGTTCCCGCACTTGCTCGATGCCACCGTCCATCAGATCCTTGCCGCTCTGCATGTCCTTGACGTTTCCGCCCGTGCAGAAATGCTTCGACGACGATCGCAGCAGCAGGCAATGCACGTCACTTCTGCGGCTAACGCTTTCGAGCACGTCCGATAACGCTTCGGTCATTGCCACCGTGAGCGCGTTGCCATTCGCGGCGCCATCGAGCGTGACGGTCATCACGCCCGCATTCACTGCATAGCGCACGAGCGGCGCTTTATTCAATTCCATGTCCTGCACGGTCTGTCTCCTGAGATGAATCCGGTTCGTGACGCTTCATCGGTTGGAAAACGCGGCGTCGCGACGGCCGAGAAACGCGGCCATGCCCGCCTTCTGGTCGGCGAGCGCGAAGCCCGCATGAAAGAGCCGTCGCTCGAATAAAAGTCCCTCCGCCAGCGACGATTCGAACGAGCGGTTGACAGCTTCCTTGATGGCCAGAATGACGGGCAGCGAATGCCGCGCGATCTGTTCGCTGATGCGCATGGCCTCCCCGATCAGCACGTCCGGCTCGACCACTTTCGACACCAGTCCGTACGCGAGCGCCTCGCTCGCCGACAGCGGCTCGCCGGTCAGGCAGGCGAGCATCGCGGTCGACTTGCCCGCCGCGCGCGGCAGGCGTTGCGTGCCGCCCGCGCCGGGCACGATGCCGAGCTTGATTTCGGGCTGACCGAACATCGCATCGCGCGCGGCGATCACGATGTCGCACATCATCGCGAGTTCGCATCCGCCGCCGAGGGCATAACCCCTCACCGCAGCGACTACGGGTTTGCGCAGCGTCCGAAAGCGATCCCAGTTGCGGCCGATATAGTCTTCGGAAAATGCCGTGGCGTGGTCGAGCTTCGACATCGCGACGATATCCGCGCCCGCCGCGAAAGCCCGCTCCGAGCCGGTCAGCACGGTTGCGTGCACGGCGGGATCGGAGTCGATGCGCTGCATCTCCTCGACCAGCGCGTCGATCAGCGCGTCGGTGAGCGGGTTCAGCGGGTTCGCGGACGCGAGCCGCACGAGCGCGACTTTTCCGCACCGTTCGCTTCGAATGAGTTCGTGTTCCATGCCGTGCTCCTACGCCGTCCCGGCAAGCGCCGTGCTTGCGCGTATCACGCCGGCGTTCAGCAGCGCCGCGATTTCGTCTTCGTCGATGCCATAGAAACCGAGCATGTCGAGCGTGTGCTGACCGGTCACCGGAGCGGGTGCTTCGTCGGGCGCAGGCGGATCGGACGGCCCGAGCGCGAAGCCATGCGATCTCACGCGGCCCGCCACCGGATGCTCGACCGTGCGCGCAATGCCGCTCTCGCGATACTCCGTCGTCTCGATGACCTCGCGATACGTCGTGACGGGCGCGCACAGAATGTCTCTGGCCGACAGCACGTCGATCCACTCGGCCGTGCTCCGCCGGGCGAAGTGCGCGTCCAGAATCTCGTGCAGTTGTGCACGGTGCTGCACGCGGGCATCGTTGGTGGCGAAGCGCGCATCGGTTTCGAGGCCGGGCGCGTCGAGCAACTCGCACAACGCGCTCCAGCGGCCCGGATGGTAGGCCACGACCATCATCCATCCGTCGCGCGTGCGGAAGGCCTCGTTCGGGCACGCATAGGGCGCCGCGCTGCCGACCTTCTCCGGATCGGCCCCCGACACGAAGAACGCCGCGAAGCCGATCTGTTGCAGCATCAAGGTCGCGTTGTAGAGGCTCACGTCGAGGTGCTGCCCCACGCCGCCCGTGCGCGCCGTGTGCAGCGCGCCCAGCACGGCGATGGTGGCGAGATAGCCGCCCATCATGTCGGCGACCGGCACCGGTACTTTCAACGGATCGCCGTTCGTCGTGCCGAGCGTGCTCATGAGTCCGCTGACGGCCTGGATCACGCCATCGACGCCGGGCCGCCTCGTGTTTTCGCCGCGTTGCCCGAACGCCGAAATCGAGCAATAGACGAGCTTCGGATTGACGGCGCGCAGCGCCGCGTAGTCGAGTCCCAGCGACGCCATGACGCCCGGCCGGAAGTTCTCGACGAGCACGTCCGCGCGGCGCGCCATGGTCGCGACGGTCCGCCGGCCGGCATCGGTTTTCAGATCGATGGCGAGGCTGAACTTGCCGCGGTTGACGCTCATGAACGCCGGGCTCACGCCGTTCTGCCACGGCGGGCCGATCTGCCTGCCGATTTCGCCGCCCGGCGGCTCGATCTTGACGACGTGCGCACCGAGGTCGGCAAGCGTCATCGAACAGACCGGTCCTGCCAGCACGTGCGAAAAGTCGAGCACGCGCACGCCTTTCAAGCTATCTCGAATCATGGTCGTGGTCCTGTCTCCGGGTCCGACGTTGCATCGAACCATGGGCGAAGATTAGAGTCGCGCCATCACCGGAACAATCGACTTTTTCGAAACGAGGCTTTGAGTTTTTGTTAAAGGGTGCCGGCGGTCTGCACGAGCGAGATCAGCCAGTCGCGAAACGTCGTCAAGGCCGCGGACGGACGACGCGTCGCGGGCCACGCAAAGTAGTAGGTGTACGCGCCACGGTCGAGCTCGAAGCGAAGCGGCGCGACGAGTTGCCCGCTTTCGAGTTCGGCCCGTACCAACGCCTTCTGCGCGATCGCCACGCCATGCCCTTCGATCGCGGCCTGATAAGCCAGCAGCGAGGTCTCGTAGCGCATTTCGCGACGGCGCCCGTCGAGCGGAAGGCCGGCCGCCTTCATCCACAGCGTCCAGTCGTCGGCGCGCGCGAGCGAGTGCAGGAGCGTCTCGCCCTGCAGCCGGCTGCGCGCGCGGATCTTGCGCGAAGGCGCGGCGACCGGCACGAGCTCATTGGGAATGAGCCGCTGTGCGGCGAGGCCGGGCCAGTTGCCGTCGCCGAGCTGGATGCCGCCGTCGATGTCCTCGCGTTCGAAGTTGAGCGGCGCCGACGACGTAGTGAGCTGCACATCGACGTCCTCATACTGGCGATGAAAACTGGCGAGCCGCGGGATGAGCCAACGGACCGCGAACGTGGCGGGGCATCGGATCTTGAGTACCTGCGAGCGGCGCCCCGCCGTACGAATGCTGTCGGTCGCCTGGCGCAGGCCCGCGAAGAACGGCATCAGTTCGGCGAGATAGCGCGCGCCCGCCGAAGTCAGTTCGAGCCGGCCCCGGACGCGCTCGAACAACTGCACACCGAGAAAGCGTTCGAGCGTCTTCACCTGTCGGCTCACCGCCGCCGGGGTCACCGCGAGTTCGCTGGCCGCTTTCGATACGCTCAGCAGACGCCCGGTCGCTTCGAAAGCGCGTATCGCATTCAGGGAAGGCAGCGGTGCGGGACGGTCCATGAAAATCGGCCTGAGAGACGGGATCTCGAATACTGACTCAAAATCGCGCCAACTGAAAAGCTGAAAATCAATGACGTGTTCACAGACTGAAATGCTTGGGGTCGCTATGACGCGTAGTGCGCCGGGGAACGCGCGTCGTTTATTTGAACGCACGCGCGATCGCCGCACACACGGCCGAACTCTGGCAATCGCTCAAGGTGACAAAACGCAGACCGTCGACAACCGCTTCCGGATAAGCGTTTCGTATTCGTCCCGCGACCGAAGGGTTAAGGCGTCAATGCGCCGCCCGTTTCGATCGTGTATTTCGCCATGGCAGACCAGTCTCGCTCACCCATGCCCGCCGCGACGGTTTCGCTCATGCGCGCATTGACCGCCGCGAGCATCGGCAAAGCGCGGCCTGCGTCCGCAGCCGCCTCCGAGGCGAGCCGCAGATCCTTCAGCCCGAGCGTCGCCTTGAAGCCCGGTTCGTAGCGCTCGTTCGCGATGTTTGCCGAGTACACCTGATACGAGCGGCTGCCGAATAGCGTATTCAGAATCACATCGAAGAAGCGCTCGCGCGCCAGACCGTTCGCTTCGGTGATCACAACGGCCTCGGCCATCGCTTCGATCGCCATTGTGATCATCATGTTGCAGGCGATCTTCGCCGCGTTCGCGGTCGGCGCTTCGTCCCCCATGTCCCAGATGCGCCCGCCGATCACATCGAGCAACGGACGAACCTTCGCGATCGCATCCGGCGGACCGCCCGCCAGCACGTTGAGTTCGCCCTTCGCCGCGACATCGGGACGTCCGAGCACGGGCGCGGACACATAACCGATATCCGCCACCGCATGTGCATCGACGAGTTCGCGTGCGAAAGCCACCGAAATCGTCGATGTCACCACGTGCACGAGTCCGCGCCTTGCCTGCGCCAGCACGTCGGACGCGATCAATGTCGCGCGAATCGCGTCGTCGTCGGAAAGCATGGTAAAGACGGCGTCGCCCTTGAACGCTTCAGCGGGCGACGCGACCATCGTCACGCCCGCGACCGATCCGCCCGAGCGGTTCCACGCTTTCACGTGGTGTCCTGCATCGGCGAGATTGCGCGCCATCGCGCGTCCCATCGCGCCGAGTCCGATGATGCCGATATCCATTCCTTTGCTCCTTGCATAAAATCAGACGATGCCTGAGATCCAGTCGAGCACGGGTGCAAGTGCCTCGTCTGAATTCTTCTCGTAGATCAGGCCGTGGCCATTGCCGTGCACGCCGTGATCGGCGAGATTCAGCACCTGTGCCGATGCACCGCATGCGTTGAGAAACGCCGCCGTCGGCGGATTGGCTGCTGCGAACGCCGACGCTTCGGCGGTGACGATGAGAATCGGCACCGCACTGAGCGATGGCAGCGTGTAATCGCCCGGGCGGGCGTGGCGTAGCGCATCCGGATCGCTGACGGGCGGCTCGAAGCGCAGCGGCGCGGCCGTCGGTCCCCAGCACATCGCGCCGATGTTCGGGATCGTCGCAAAAGGCGGTCCCATCGGTTCGATCGCGGCGACCGCCTTGACGAGATGCGGACGACGATCGGCAATGAGCCAGCCGTCCGGACCCGACGCCGAATGCGTGATCAATATCGCCGGGCCGATGCGATCGAGCAACGCGGCTGCGCGATCCGCGTCCATCGCCTGCGATGCTTCGAGGTCTTGCGGCAAGGGCCCGTAGCCGGCGATGAATTCGTCCATCGCGGGTGCATCGTCGGCGGCGAATGGCCATTGCGTGTGAGCCGCATCATCGCCCGGAAAGTAGATCTGACGGCCGCCTTCATAGGAAAACGGCGGACCCATGGGCCCGAGCGTGTCTACGTGATACGGCGACCTTCCGTGTCCCGGACGATCGACGACGAACACCGCATAGCCGGCTTCGACCAGACGCTGTGCCCAGCCGGGGCGCCCATCGGGTGTATCGAACCATTCGGTACCCTGAAAGCCGCCTCCGTGCATCAGGACGATCGGCCATTCGCGCGTAAGCGTCTCGGGCGCCTCCCATTCGACGAACAACGGCCCGCGCTGATATGTGCGTGCGCCGCTGACGACACGCTCGCCCGGCACCCAGAAATGGCCGCGTCGGATCGTACGCACGGGGGCGCTGGTCCACGGCTGGAACAACCCAGTCATATGCATACCCTGCTCAGAGCGGCATCGCGCGTGAGCGATGCGCGGCCAGATCGGTGAAATTCGGCAGGTCCGCCATGACGTCGGCAGACTCCGGCGAGGAAAAAGCCGCATCGACCGATGCTTCGTCACGGAAGCGGCATTCGCAGATCGCAAGCGTGCCCGTGTGATCCAGTGCAGGAAAAAACGCCGCAACGCGTTCGAGACCGTATCGCGCCCAATGCCGCATCACGAGCGGCAAATGACGATCGACGTACTACGCGCGATCGAAACGCGCGCTGGATTCACCTTCATAAGCCACGTAGATCGTGACGCCGGATTCATGCTCCATCGTTTCCTCCTGATATTTGCCGAAGGCTCATGTCGATGCTCTTGAATTAAACTAGTGATCACTATATTATTCAATCATTGACGACGCAAGGTTTTTATAGTGACCACTAGCTTAAAAAGCGGATCGAAGCCGGGACGCGGCCGCCCGCGCGCCTTCGATCCCGAAGCGGGGCTCGCAGTCGGCCAGCGCATGTTTCACGCGGCGGGTTACGATGCGGTCGGCCTGAGCGCATTGACGACCGAACTCGGCATCACACCGCCGAGCTTCTATACGGCGTTCGGTAGCAAAGCGGCATTTTTCCAGCGCGTGCTGGAGCGCTATGCGAACACCGAACTCGCGCTCGCGGACATTCTGTTGCCGCATCGGCCTGCTTCGGAGGCGCTCGCGGATCTGCTCGAACGTGCAGCGCGCACTTACGCACACGATCCCGAACGCACCGGATGCCTCGTGCTGGAGGCCGCGCGCGGCCACTCGGAGTGCGAAAGCGCGGTGCTCGCGCGTCAGGTCGCGGAACGGCGCCGCGCGCAGATTCGCGCGTTCGTGGCGAAGACGCATCCGCGTCGGGCGGATGCGGCGACGGACTACGTCGCTACGGTCATGTCGGGTTTGTCGGGCAGTGCGCGGGAAGGCATGTCGGCGGCGCGGCTGGTCAAGGTGGCGAAGGCCGCCGGTGTGGGACTCGCGGCTTTGCTGGGCTGAGCGCGGCATCCGGATATCGCGCGATAAATCGCTTCGCCGAGGCTTTCATAGCCGATACCACGACACGGACCGCGGTTGATCGAACGGCGAATCGCTTCGCAGACGGCGGCGGGAAGATGCTTCTGCGAAGCCGCCCAGTGCGAGACGACACTTGCGTGCTTCGCCATCCATCAGCAACGTGCGTGCTTTACGAGCATCCGTCAGCACGCGCGGTTGCCTTAACGGTCCGCCCTCCTCTCGACACTTGCGCTATCCACTTGCGCGATGAAAGCGCGTTCCTTAGATATGCGACAGGTCGGGATACAGACCACGCACCGGACTGACCGCTTCCAGCAATGAGGCGAGGTGCAGGAGTGTCGATTCCGCCAGCCACGGTGCGACGAGTTGCACGCCGATCGGCAGCCCTTCGCGGCTCGTACCGAACCTCAACGTCAGCCCCGGCAGCCCGGTCACGTTGAGAGGCGCAGTCGCAGTCATCACGTGCAACGAAGATACCGTCTGCCCGTCGATGTTGAATTCCGCAGCGTCGTGTTCGTGTGCGGGCACCGGGGTTACGATGGTCAGTAACGCGTCGTAGCGCTGGAAGTACTCTGCGAAGCCATCGCGCAGTCGTTCCGCCTGCTGCTCAGCATCGACGAAATCGGCAATCGACGTGTCCGGCGTGTCATAGACTGCCTGGACATGTTTGAATATCTTGTCTTCGTGCCCGGCCGTCACTTTTTTGAAGGCGGGCTTGGTTTCCATGACCTGAAGCTTCCAGAGCAATTCGAGCGCGTTGATCTGCTCGAGCACCGGAATGCGCACGGGTTCCACGATCACGCCTAACCCTCGCAGGGCTTCAGCGGAGGCGTTCACGGTTGCCGCGACGTCCGCGTCCACGGGCGCGAAAGCATCGATGAGCAAGCCCACCCGAAGCGGCCGGCCCGGTGTGGAGCCCACGCCGGCATCCAGCCTGACCGGAGCCGTTGAAAAACCGTCTGCGCCGTCAGGACCTCCCAGCAGCGAATAGGCCAGCGCGATATCGCGAACGCTGCGTGCAATCGGACCGATGTGCCAGAAACGACGGGGTACGCGCGGCCAGATACCCGTCATCGGAATCCGTCCGTGCGTGGCTTTGAGACCAACGACGCCGGTCAATGCGGCCGGGCCGCGCACGGAGATCGCGACATCGGTTGCGAGACCGATCGGCGACATCAGTGCCGCGACAGCCGCGGACTCGCCACCGCTCGATCCACCCGGCGTGCGATCCAGATTCCAGGGGTTTCTCGTGCGTCCCGAAAGCAGGTTATCGGTTTCGATCCAGAACGAAAATTCAGGGTGATTGGTTTTCGCGAGCAGAATGCCGCCCGCCTTTTTCATGCGCACGACACTGGTCGCATCGGTGTCGGGCACGCGTCCCTTGAAAATGGGCGAAGCACGTTGCGTCAGCACGCCAGCGGTGTCGATAGAGTCCTTTGCGGGGAAGGGCACGCCATGCAGTGGCCCAAGTTCTTTACCTGCCATAACTTCTGCTTCCGCGACTCGCGCGTTTTTGAGTGCGTCGTCGGCGACAGTAACAATTGCATTGATCTTGTGATCCACTGCACCGATGCGATCGAGATGCGCCTGCATGACTTCCACCGGCGAAACTTCCTTGGTACGGATCAGTTCAGCGAGCCTGGTTGCGTCTTGGGAGATGAGATCGATGGACATGGCAAAGCCTTTCAAAGTGTCGGGAAAGTAGCGGACAAAGCCAGGCGCGATTCCAACCTAACGTTTGTTAGGTTGGAGACTAGGCGTTATAATCCGCCTTGTCAACATGCTTTGATCCGCCCGGATGCACGATTCCGAGGCGGCTTATCTTCATCGAGGGGACATTCGTGGCGAACGAGGCCGGTACCAACTCCAGTGACAAAATCCTGGCAGTCGCGACAAAGATTGCGCAGGCGCACGGCTACGGCGGACTGAACCTGCGTACTCTGGCGCAGGAAGTGGGTATCAAGGCTGCGAGCCTCTACCACCATTTCCCGAGCAAGGCCGACCTCGCAGCCGCAATGGCCAAGCGTTACTGGGAGGATGCGGCGGCGGCGCTGGAAGTGCTGTCGGCCGAGACGCCCGAGCCTGTCGACCGCCTGCGCCAATACCCGGGGACATTTCGCGTGGCGCTTGCGAACGACAACCGCATGTGCATGGCCAGCTTCATGACGGCGGAGTATGACGACCTGCCCGACATCGTGAAGAAAGAGGTCCAGAGCTTTACCGATGTCAACGTCGCGTGGCTCGGCAAGACGCTCGTGGAGGCGAAGATCGTCGGTTCGCGGGACGCTAAAAAGCGGGCACGCGCCATATTCGCCGCAGTCTCGGGCGCGCAACTGATGGCGCGAGGACGCTCCGACATCAAGCTCTTCGACGATCTGATCGAGAGCTATCGGGTAGCAGGACTCTTACCGGCGTAGAAATAAAGAAAGGCCGTAACGGGCCGCTGTGAAGGCCCTGCTTCCGGGCCGGTGTATCGACGACGAGCGACGCCTCCGGCTTCGCACGGTCGGCCGATGCAGCACTATAATCGTCCGGCGCAAAACAACCACGGCCTGAGATACGCCTCATCGGCCTAACGAGAATGTACCCGGAGGAGACGTCCATGACTTTGCTTGTCGCACGCATCGCAAAGATGGGTTCCATCGCGCTATGCGTGGCATCTTTACTCGGGGCATGCGGTACGGCGCAATCGCCACGAATGGATGCAACCGATCTGCATGCCCCCTTGGAGATTCAATCGCAGGGTAGCTTCTTCGTCGGCGGCGCCTCCCGGCCAGCGAGCGATCTGAGCGGCACGAACGAGGGACCGGAAGTGACCCGGCAGGGAACGATCACGACGGGCCAGATGTACGTGCAGTATCAAGTGCCGGTCGGAGCGAGCCACCTGCCCGTCGTGATGATTCACGGCGGAGCATTGAGTGGACAGGGTTATGACACGACGCCAGACGGAAGAATGGGCTGGAGCGAGTATTTCGTTCGCCAGAAACGTCCGGTGTATGTGGTGGACCAGGTCGGACGGGCGCGGTCGGGTTACGACGGATCGAAAGTCAACGCAGTGAAGATGGGACACCTGCCCGCGAACGAGTTGCCGCCGGTTCTCAACATCGGGCACGAGATGGCGTGGACGTGGTTCAGGATAGGCCCGAAGTTCGGCGTGCCATTCGCGGACACTCAGTTTCCTGTCGACGCGGTCGACGCATTCTACAAAATGTGGATTCCCGACTGGAATGCCGCTTTGCCTGCGCAGAATCCCACCTTTGCGAATCTGGCTGCGCTGTCGAACAAGCTTGGCGGTGCCGTACTGATGGGACACTCCGAATCGTTCATGTTTCCCGAGCGGGCGGCGCTCGTCGATTCGAGTCACATCAAGGGCATCATCAGTCTGGAGAGCGGATATGCCTGCAACACGACCTTTACTGCCGAGCAGCGCGCGACGCTTTCCAGGATTCCCATTCTGATCGTGTTTGCCGATCATCATCGTGACGCGCCGGAACCTTTCGCGTCAACATGGACGAAGTCGATGGCGCAATGCCGTTCTTTTGCCGACGATATCCGCGCCGTCGGCGGCGATGTCACGTTCATCCATCTGCCCGAACTCGGCATCCACGGCAATACGCACATGTTCATGCTCGACAAGAACAATCTTCAGATCGCCGACCTGCTGATTCAATGGATCAACGAGCACGTCGAGCACAAGTAATCGAGACAGACGCATCGATGCCTGGCGGATCTCACGCGGCAATGGGCGGACGACGATGCGAGCGAACCTGCTCCTCGTCGCCGGCCGTCAGTCACACACGTAACCTTGTGGACGGTCCCTGCGCACTGCCTGCGCGAGACATCGGAGGCGCGGCCGCGTGACTCGATAGCTCGGCGGCATCGGTCATTCCGCCTACGGAGGTCGCATCCGCCGGCTCGATCTCTTCCAGCGTGCGAGCTCTCGTGTTCACGCCCAGCACGAGCAGCGCGAGAATCTGCAGCACGATCAGCCCGATCAGGAAACTCGTGACACCGAAAATCCCGCCGATACCGAAGATCGTCACGATTCCGCCCTGCGCGCCGGCCGATGCAAGTCGTCCCACTGCGGCCGAGAGCGACGATCCGCGCATCCGCAGATCCGTCGGGAACAGTTCGGGTATATAGACGGCAAACGCAAGCGACGTGATGCAGGCGGAGCACATCATGATCACACCGCCCGTCACCATCAATTCGATCGGCGAGTGTACTGTCGGATAGACGGCCGCCGCGACCGCTTCGAGCGCCAGCACGCTGACGATACTCACGCGGCGTCCGATCCGGTCCGTCAGCGCCATGCCGATCAGACAACCGATCGGCGTCCCCAGGCCCATGACGGCCGTATAGCCGAGGGTGGATGTGACCGCGATACCTTGCTTGACGAGAAACGTCGGGAACCAGGCGATCAAACCGTAGAGCACCGACATGTTCACCGCAGACATGATCATCGTCAGCACGGTGCGGGACAGCAGCGGACGCTTGAATAAAGCCGGGTAGCCGGGCAGCACTGCAACCGGAGCCGCTGCCTGGGCGGATGCTGCAGCCGTGATGCTCGCCGCCACCGTGTTCCATGCCGGCACGTCCGGGAAGCGCGCTTCGATCGAGCGCAGCAGCGCGTCGGCCTCTTCATGGCGTCCCTGCGATTCGAGCCAGCGCGGCGATTCGGGCATCGATTTACGCATGAACCAGACCGCGAGCGCACCGAGGCCGACCAGGGCAAACATCGAACGCCAGCCCAGCGCAGGAATCGCCCAGTACCCGACGATACCGGTCGCCGTCACCGACAAATTCGTGAGTAGCGCGAGAATGGCGCCGAACCGTCCGCGCGCGAGGCTCGGGACGAACTCGCCCAACGTCGCATAGCCAATGATCAGTTCGGCGCCGAGACCGACGCCCATCACGAATCGCAGCGCGATCAGGATGGTCATGCTCGGGGCGAACACCGCCGCGATCGACGCGAGTCCGAACACTGCGAGGTTGAACTGATACGCCATGCGGCGACCGTATTTGTCGCCGATATAGCCGCCGATCAGCGAGCCCAGCCACATGCCGATCAGCGTGCTGGAAATGAAGGCTGCGTTGCTCTGCAGCGTCGACCATCCGCTCTTGACGAGTGTGGCGAGCACGCCGCTCTGAAGATAGATGTCGAACGCGTCGAGGAACAGGCCCGCCCCGATCATGCCCACCAGATTCCAGTGGAATCGGCCGATCGGGAGGCGGTCGAGGCGCGCGCCGGAATTTGCACGCAGCGAGTGGGGCTGGTTCAAACATCGTCTCCTGTCGGATCGGAACCGTCCGGGCGCTCTTTTTCATGGAAGCGCTCTCGATATCGTCCGTGCTTGCGAGCGCTCGGCGTTAGCACTGAATGCGTCGGATAGCGGCAGACGATCTCCGCCCGGTTCCGCAGGCGGGGTTTTTCACCATATTAAGCCCGCGACACAAAAACAATTATTGAATAATTCTTAGATTTCACGTCAATTTTTTTGACTTAAAGAGCATGGACGCGGAGCCCAAAGGCGGCTTGTCCTGACTTCACGCGACGTCCTTGGTCGTATCGCGATCGACAGAGCGCGTGGCTGCAAACAGAATTTCCTGCAAGGCGCGCAATTGCCGGCTTTCGACGTCCGCCTTGCGGGTGACGAGCGAGAACTGCAGAACCGGTGCATCGCGCAACGCGATCACGGTAAGCGGGTAAAGCCTGGAGATGGCAGGTTCCATCAAGGGTACGAGCGAGATCCCGAGCCCCGCACTGACGAGCGGCGCGATTGCACGGACGCTGTCGAATTCCAGACTTCCCTCCGGTTTTCCGCCAAAGCGCTGATGAATATATTTGGCGGCCATTGCGCCGGAGATCGTGTTGCGGTCATAGCGAATCCATTCGTAGCGCTTGAGCAGCGCGATCAACGACCGCTCGCGCTCCTGCGGGGGCGCCATCAGCGTGAGAGCGCGCTTGAGCAGCGGCTGCCAATGCAGACGCGATACACCGCGTTCCGGCTGCGCTACGACCGCCGCATCGAGATCTCCCGCCTTGACCGCGTTGGTCAGCTCCGCGCTCTTGCCGCGCCGGATCTGCACATGCAAAAGGGGATATCGCGCCTTGAGCCGCTTCAGCAATTCCGGCAGCACGACCGGCAGCATCGACTCGAGCATGCCGAGCTGCACATGGCCTTCAACCTGAAAGCTGGGCTGACGCCGGAACGCATCGAGTCGTGTCAGCATCGCGCGCAGCAGTTCCGACAATTCGTATGCGGCCGGTAGCGGCCTGACTTCCAGACCCGACCGGTCGAACAGTTGCTGGCCGACATAACCTTCCAGCTGCTTCATCTGCATGCTGACGGCGCTCGGCGTCAGATGCAGCGCTTTAGCCGCACCTGCGAGCGATCCCGTTTCCAGCACGGCCTGCAACGTGTTGAAGGTTTCGATCTTCATCAGAATTTATGTCGTGAATCGTCAGAAAAACTCAATCTTAGCTTACCAAGTGTTGGCCTATGCTTTGCACTGAAGGCATCCATTCCTGCCGATATGAAGCGCGACACGCGCTGCCAACGAGGAGAAGCGAAGATGGTGGAAGGATCGGTAAGGTCGGCTGCGTACGCGACTGAAAGCGCGCATCAGGGTAAGCCCGCAATATGGTATAGCGCTGATCTCGAACGCGATCAGTCGTGGACGCTCAGGATGAGCGACGAAGCCGCTCGAGGACTCGATCGCGCCATGCGTCACGCGAAGGCGCTCGGCAAGCCGCTGCTCGACATGACTTCCGACGACTTTCCGCTCGAACCCGCTTGCGCGGACATCCTGCATCGCGCTTTCAAAGCGACGCAGCAACGCTGGGGCATGTGCCTGCTAAAAGGCCTGCCGGTGCATCGGTGGTCGGTCGAAGAAGCGAAGCTCGCTTATTGGGGCATCGGCTTGCACGTGGGCGTCGCGCGCACGCAGAACCGCGCCAGCGACATCATGAACGACGTGCGCGATTCCGGCGCGACCTATAAGTCGAAGAACGGTCGCGGCTACAACACGAACGCGGCGCTCGACTTCCACGCGGACTCGTGCGATGTCGTGGCCCTGCTCTGCCTGCAACCGGCCAAATCCGGTGGCCAGAGCAAGATCACCAGTTCGTTCGCGATGGTCGAAGAGATTCGCAAGCGTCGCCCCGAGCTGATCGACGTGCTGAAGGGACCGGTTTATCACAGCTATCAGGGCACGCAGGCGCGCGGCCGCGCGGGCTTCTACAACTGCCCGGTCATCGGTTCGCTGCCGGATCACTTCGCGCTGCGCGCCAACCGCAAGAACACCAACGCGGCGCAGGCGGACTTCCCGGAAGTACCGCGTCTTTCGCCCGAACTGACCGAAGCGCTCGATCTGCTGGACGAACTCGCCGCCGACGCGCGTCTGTGCTTTTCCATGTGGCTCGAGCAAGGCGATCTGCAATTGCTGAACAACTATGTGATGCTCCATTCGCGCACGGAGTTCGAGGATTTCGAAGAGGAAGCGAAGCGCCGGCATCTGCTGCGCCTGTGGATGTCGGTTCCTGATTCGGCGCCGCTGCCGCCCGAATGGGAATATTACTTCGGCGACGTTCGTCCGGGTGCCGTGCGCGGCGGCGTGCGTGGCAGCTACATCACCGAAGCGTTCGTGCGTTTTGAAAAGCGGCAGGCCGAGCGGATGAACATGCCGCTCAAGCCGGGTCTCGACGGTACGGCCCCGGTCTCGACGGACGCTACGGGAGAAGTCCATGTCCCTGCGTGACGAGACACCGCAACCCGGCGGACGCGGCGCCGACCTGAAGCGCCGCCTCGCTGCGGGCGAAACCGTGCTGGCACCCGGCGTCTACGATGCGTTCACCGCGCTGATTGCGGAGCGGGCAGGGTTCGACGCGCTCTATCTGTCCGGCGGCGCGGTCGCCTATACGTCGCTCGGCCGCTCCGACGTCGGCCTCACGACCGCCAAGGAAGCAGTCGACACGCTGTGGCGCATCACCGATCGTGTGAGCACGCCCGTGATCGTCGATGGCGATACCGGCTTCGGCAACGCGCTGAATGCGCAGCGCACGGTGCGTGATTTCGAGCGCGCCGGTGCGGCGATGATCCAGCTGGAAGACCAAAGCTTTCCGAAACGCTGCGGGCATCTTGCCGACAAGACGCTGGTGCCGTCGGCCGAGATGTGCGGGAAACTGCACGCGGCGCTCGATGCACGCCGTTCATCGGAGACCCTGATTCTCGCGCGCACCGATGCGATCGCGGTCGAAGGATTCGACGCGGCGATGGATCGGGCCGAGGCGTACCTCCAGTGCGGTGTCGATGCGCTGTTCGTCGAAGCGGTCAATACGACCGAGCAGATGGACATCGTCTGCAAGCGGTTCGGCGAACGCATTCCATTGCTCGCGAACATGGTGGAAGGCGGCAAGACGCCGGTCCGAAGCGTCGAGGAGTTGCGTCGACGCGGATATCGCATCGTCATTTTCCCGGGCGGTACGGCGCGGTTCGTCGCGCACGGTCTGCAGCGCTACTACGCGAGTCTGCTGGCCAACGGAACGACTGAACCGATGTGGCCGCAGATGCTGACGTTCGACCAGTTGAACGAGCTCATCGGGACGCCGGAGTTGCTCGCTTTGACGAGTCGATATGCTTGATTTGGATGTTGTCACGCGCGGCGTGGTCGATGTCCGGATGCAGGCGAGTCCGCTTTGAATCGAGCTCGACAGACCGGCGAGCTCTGACATAGCCGAGGGTTGCGCTTGTATCGCACGGCTCGGCCCGATCGGTTCATGCCCGGAAGCGTTCGTGCTTTTAATGGATGTAGTGGGTCGCCTTCGTCTGGCATTCCGCGCTCTCTGCCTGACGAATCGCCTTGCGTCCTCAGTAACGGCGCACTTAAAGCAAGCCGCATTCGAAGCGCATTCTTTAAACTCCTCTGTTCAGGTTGAAGACTAGCTCGCGCACGGGGGATCAGCCCCGAGGCCGAAATCGACCCCAACCAGTCACTTACACCGACGAGAGGTCATTGACCGGTTCCCATGAACTTCAGACATTCTCTCGAAAGATGCCGCTTCCCCACCTCCCGCCGCGCGCGTGCCATTCATCCAGGATCCGTCATGCGTCATTGGATCGTTGGGTATTCGCATTACCGTGAAGAGGGATAAGCGTGGGAAAGTCGGTGTAGCCGACTTCGGGTCCGCGGGCACTCGTACCGAGATAGACGCCTGCGTCTGCTGAGTTGAACGGAGCACCGGATGTGACGCGCTGAACAAAATCGGGGTTTGCACGTGCACAATAGGATTCAAGGTCCGCGAGACCTGATGCGATGTCTTCTCCGATGCGTTCGCGGGCTCGGCCCGAACGGTTGAGCATGATGGCCTGGTCCCAGATCCTGCGGAAGTCGTGCAGGATAGCGTCCTCGCCATAGTGAACAATGTGGATATAGGCGAGGTTGAACTTGTTCAGTTCGCGGACGAGATAGCTAAAAAGGTCCGGCCCTTCGGACCTATGGCTGAGTCCCATGCCTGTGAACCCAGGTGACAGCCGGATGCCCGTTCGATCGGCGCCAATCGCAGCGACGACAGCTTCCGCAACTTCAATCCGAAGCGGGCGAGATTTTCAAGCGTCCCTCCATAAAGATCGGTGCGTTGGTTGGCACTGACGGCGAGAAACTGGTGAATCAAGTAGGCAATGCCATGAATTCCAACACCGTCCGCGCCGGACTCAATCGCGCGCCTCGCCGCGTAAGCGTAGTCACCGACAGTGGCCTGAATTTCCCCGATGGACAGCGCGCGCGGAACGGGAATGTCTTTCATGCCGCCGAGCGTATAGATCTGCTCGCCCGGCGCGATTGCTGGGCGGGGCCACGCCTTACCGGTGATGCGGCGTATTGTCAGGGTGGGACATCCGGCCGGCGTGCACGAGCTGGTAGAAAACATGACCGCCGCGCGCATGAATCGCGTCATTCACTTTATGCCAGGCGCATGAAGGGTGAATGAATGTCGATCAGCTCTGACATGGCGTGCCTCTCATCCAAATTTCACGAGGTCGTGAGCGATCAAGGGGCCGCCCGGCGACTGAAAAAGGCGGCTGCCATGTTCGACTCCGCCGAGATTTATTCCAAAGAAGCCGAGCTGGTCGATTAAGTGGGCGACCTCTCGCTTTGCGGGCTCGTCGTTGCCGGCGTAGAAGAGAACCCGCCGACCGCCTTCAGTGTCCGGGGACTTTTCCAGGTTGACGAAGTAGTGGTGATTGAAGGCCTTCACCACGCGGGCGCCTGGCGTCCATTCCTCGACAATCGAAGTAGACGCGCGGCCGCCCACGTCGATCGGAGGCAGCGGGGGACGCTGCATCGGATTGTTAGTGTCGATCAGGATGCGGCCATTCCAGTCAGGCAGGCCGGCAAGCGCGCCTTGAACCTTCGGCCAGCTCACCGACAGGAAGACGATGTCACTTGGCTTCAGTCACGGCAAAGCTGGCTTCTTCGCTCGCGACTACTACGTCGCACACGCAAATTAGCCCGACTCCACCTACAAAGGCACCACCTTGAACTCGCCCAACGATAGGCTTCGAGGAGTTATGGAAGGTGCTCATCATCGAAGCGAAGCGACGGGCGTCCGCGCGATGTTCGTCGGCCCGTTTTCGCTGGCACGGAGCATCCCGTTGATGTCAGCGCCAGCGCAGAACGTCTTGCCGGTTAAAGTCAGTACCAGAACTCGGACATTGCTCCGCGAAGAGAAGGCTTACGCATCGCGTCAACTCGACAATCATCAACTCGTCGAACGCATTGTAGACCTCTCGCCCGTTCAAGCTGATAGTCGCAACGCCACGTTCATCAACATGGCACTCGATGGTCTTGTAATCGCCAACAAGCTCAACAGCCATTCGTCAATCTCTTGAAGTCACATCACGGCGACCGTCGGTAAATGACGCTCGCCACTAGGTTGAGTATCTGAAAAGAGGGCCAAGGGCAGCAATGCGCCGCCCAAGCGCGACTTTACTTTGCGATCACTACCGGGATACCCTTGAGGCCAGCTGCGCCTTTCATCCCGGCAATGGATTCACGGACTGCTGCTCCTGTCGAAACTTCGATACCAAGTCGGCCAGCAATGTCCCGCTCTCTACGCTTAACCATCGCAACGTTGGCGACTTTGACGTGACCATAGCCGCGAACACGTTCGAAAAGCGTAGCGAGTGCCTGGACATCCTTGGCATTCGCCGGATTAAGCTTTTCGAGTGCACGGCTCATCGTGAGCTCGTAATCGTCTGCGAGTTGACGCTCCATGCGACGTTCAAGTGTCTTTCCGAATACGTCTAACGGGCCACCGCGGAGCCAGCTAAATTTTGCAAGAGCACCGAACGCCGGCCACACCCACTGACCAAAAACCTTCTTCTTCGGTATTCCGCCGTGTTCAGCGCCCGACAATGCGGGCGGAGCCAGGTTGAATTTCACTTTGTAGCTTTCGCCGGCGATTCCTTCAAACTGTGCGGCAAGTGCCGCGCGGAATGCTGGGTCGGCATGCAGACGCGCGACTTCGTACTCGTCTTTGATCGCGAGAAGCTTGTAGAACGTTATGGCGATTCCGCGTGCAACATCTTCATTGTTGGCCGACAGAGCCTTACTCACGAGAGATCGATAGCGTTGCACATACTTATCGCCGCCGTAAGCCAGCAGACGTGACTCTCGGTCTCGAATGAGTTCCGTCAGACTCATATCGGCCATCGCGACGCGCGCGACGTGCGGCGTTGCGGCTAGCCCGTTCAACGCGCCTTCGTCTGCAGCAGCCATGCGGCCAACGGCGAACGCAAGCTTGTTCATCGGTACCGCGACATTGTTTAATTCGATGGCGCGCATCAGCGCGGCGTGCGATACAGGAACAAGCCCCAACTGCCAGGCGAAGCCAAGCATAAGGATGTTGGCGCCAATCGTGTCGCCGAGGAAGCGACCCGCCAATGCTTGGGCGTCGCAGCTGCGAAGCGCATCGTTCGAATCCGTGCCCGCCGCATGACGCATCTTTTCGACGAGTGCTTCGGCATGCAGGTCCGCTTCGGGATTCTGTACGAAGCTTGCATTGGGAATTGCGTGCGTATTGACCACAACCTTGGTTCGGTCGCGACGTACCGTTTGCAGGGCGTCTGCGCTTGCGCCCACTACCATGTCGCATGCCAGCAGCAAATCCGCCTGCTGGGTATCAATGCGAACTTGGTTCAGCAATGCGTCCGTCGCTGCAAACCGGACGAATGAGAGTACCGAGCCACCCTTCTGGGCGAAGCCCATGAAGTCGAGCACGGAAGCGCTCTTACCCTCAAGGTGCGCAGCCATGCTGATAAGGGCGCCGACCGTGACAACACCAGTGCCGCCCACCCCTGTAACCAGAATGTCGTACGGAGCATTGTCAAGCATTTGCTTCGGCATGGGCAGCCCGTCGACGGAGTGCGCAAGTTTCGCCGGGTCGAAAGCACCTCCTTCTGCTTTCTTTAGCTTTGCGCCCTCGAGCGTCACGAAGCTAGGGCAAAAGCCGGTCACGCAGGAGAAGTCCTTGTTGCACGAGGACTGGTCGATTTTGCGTTTGCGGCCCAGCTCGGTTTCAAGTGGCTCAACTGACAAGCAATTTGATTGCACGCCGCAATCGCCGCAGCCTTCGCACACAGCTTCGTTGATAAACAGACGCTTGTCCGGGTCCGGAAACTCTTTCTTCTTGCGACGGCGGCGCTTCTCGGCCGCACAGGTCTGGTCGTAAATCAACACGGTGACTCCCGGCGTGTCACGCAATCTGCGCTGAACAGCGTCGAGCTCACTGCGATGGTGGAAGGTGGTGCCACGCGGAAATTGGTCCTCGTGTCCTTGATACTTCTCCGGCTCATCGCTCATCACCATTAGCAGCTTTACACCTTCAGCCTCCACCTGGCGAGCAATCTGCGGCACAGAGATGCTTCCGTCGACAGGCTGGCCGCCGGTCATTGCCACCGCGTCGTTATAGAGAATCTTGTATGTTATGTTGGCCTTTGCTGCCACCGCCTGGCGGATAGCGAGGATGCCGGAGTGAAAGTACGTACCATCTCCGAGATTTTGAAAAACGTGGGGTGTTTTCGTGAACATCGAATGTGATGCCCAATCCACACCTTCGCCGCCCATCTGAATCAGACCGTTGGTGTCACGCTCCATCCACGATGCCATGAAGTGGCAGCCAATGCCTGCCTTTGCAACGGAGCCTTCGGGGACCTTTGTCGACGTATTGTGGGGGCAGCCTGAGCAGAAGTACGGTGTGCGCTTCACGCCATCGGCGATATTCGACAAAATCTCTGGGGCCACAAGGTCGACGACTTTCTCGCGACGGTCGAGTGCGGGCTTATGGCGCGCAAGCCAGGCGGCAAAGACCGGCAGGACACGGGAGGGGCGCAGCTCACCGAGCGCGGTAAGCAACGGCTGGCCGTCTTTTGCGCACTTGCCGATGACGACTGGTCGAACGCCATCCGTACGATTGTAGAGATGATCTTTGATTTGTTGCTCGACGACCGGACCTTTTTCTTCGATGACCAGTACCTCGGTCAGGCCCTCGACAAAGGCATCGAGGCGCGGAGTATCGATTGGGAAAGACAGCCCGACCTTATAGATACGAACGCCTGCTGCATCGAGGTCTTCGACGGTCAGGGCAAGCCGGCGCAAACTTTCCATTAGATCGAGATGCGCCTTCCCGCACGTTACGATACCGACGTTGGCCTTTAGGCCCGAGGTAATCCATTTGTCAATGCTGTTCGTTCGAGAGAAGTGGCGCACAGCGTCGAGCTTCGCCGCCAGACGGGACTCGATGGTCAAGCTGGGGAGGTCAGGCCAACGGTTGTGAAGGCCGTCGGCCGGCGCATCAAAGTCCTGAGGTGCGGTCCACGTCGTCGGCATTGCATCCAAATCGACGGTCGAACCAGACTCGACTATCTCTGAAATCGCCTTGAAGCCGACCCACGCGCCCGAGAAGCGAGAGAGAGCCCAGCCATAAAGTCCGAACTCCAGCATCTCGGCGATGTTGGACGGATTGAGGACAGGCATGCTCCAACCGATCATCGTTTGATCGCTCTGATGCGGCATGGACGAAGACACGCATCCGTGGTCGTCACCGGCCACCACAAGGACACCGCCATGCGGCGACGAACCGTAGGCATTGCCGTGCTTGAGTGCGTCCGCTGCGCGGTCAACGCCCGGCCCTTTTCCGTACCACATCGCGAAGACGCCGTCGACCGTACGTTCCGTGTCCGCCTCGACACGTTGCGTGCCAAGAACGGCGGTGCCCGCGAGCTCTTCGTTGATGGCGGGAAGGAATCGCACATCATGCGAAGCCAATAGTTTCTTAGCCTTCCACATCTGCTGGTCGACCATGCCCAGCGGCGAGCCGCGGTAGCCGCTTACGAACCCCGCCGTATTGAGTCCTGCGCTTCGGTCAAGTTCGCGTTGCATCAAAACCAGCCGCACCAGTGCCTGCGTCCCAGTGAGGAAGATTCGTCCACGCGTCGCCGCGAGGTTGTCGCTCAGTTTGTAGTCGGCCAGCGGCGGTACGTCTTCGGAATTCGATTGCGACGTGAGGGCGTCATCAGGAACGCGAGCGTTCATCACTTCTCCAGAGGTGTTCTTGTGAGGCCAGGCGGTAAGGACCAAAGCACACATTTTTTCGTAGCGGGTGTAGAAAATTATTTCGCTTACGGCTCGGGCTTACCCTCAGTTTGAGATGTTTCCGCCTCCGTGCAGATTTTCGAATCGAGGCGCTGTACCACATACCATGTACGCGTCACAAGCATGTGGCCTACAAGAACCGGCCGTACCTGCTGGGCGAGCGCACGATTGATCGACATCAGGTTTGGGCATTCGACACGACGTATGCGCCGAGGGCGCGCAGATTCGTCTATCTCCCGGCTGCGCTCGACTGGGCTCGTCGTGTGCTCGTCCATCGGTCGTCGTTACGATGGAGATCCAGCATGCAACAGCTACGCTGGAAGAGTCCTTCGCGGAGTATGGCGTGCCTGAGATTGTGAACATGGACCAAGGCAGTCAATTCGCCAGCACTCCCTCCACTGAAGCCATGCTCGGCGGCGGTTGCGCCGTCCTTAGGTGGCAAGGCAAGTTGGCGCGGCAACGTGTCCGTCAAGCGGCTATGGCGCAGCGTGAAGCACGAAGAAGCGTATGAAGGCCGGCAACGCCGCGGGGTCGAACGCCGATTACTTTTCGTGGAACAACCCACACCGGCCTCATTCCAGTCTGTCTGACCCGACACTCGAGGTCTACTTCGCAGGACTGCAGGAGTCTGAAACGGCAGCAAAACCGGCGCCAACTTAAAGACCTTGAACAACTGTCCGAACAAACGGGGCCACCGCTAACGGCCCCTTCGTTCCCGATTTTCAAACGGTTCATAAAGCGGCAGGCCGTCCCGTTCTCAGTGCCGCTGACTAGCCGGCGTCGGAATTAATTTTGGGTTTTTTTCGAGCCGCTTGTCTCGGTAACGCCAAATGATGGCACCAGCCAAGGCAAGAGCGCTCGCTAGACCACACAAACCCAGGGCATGGCTATGCGTAGCAGCAAGCATGACGCCCATAACGTATGGTCCAGTAAAGCCACCGATGTGTCCCATGGACGAAATGAAGCCAATGCTCGCTGCAGCGGTCGCTCCAGCAAAGAGGTTTGTGGGAGTCGTCCAGAAGGTCGATAGAGCCGAGAACAACCCCATGGCGGCGATCGACAGCATCGCGACCGCAAGAACTCCGGATGACACAAAAGCTGCCGCGACAAGGCCTACACAGCCAACAAAGCACGCTATCGCCGTATGCCAACCGGCATTGCCAATACGATCGAGCCGACGCCCCCAAAAGAGCATGAACACCGACGCTGCAACATAAGGAATTGCTGAGATAAAGCCGGTCTCAAAAGTCGATGCCCCAAAAGATTTAACAATCTGCGGCAACCAGATTCCGAAACCATACAGACCCATGATGATCCCAAAATAGCAAAAAGCGAGCGCGAGCACGTGGGCCTTTGCGTGTCCTCTTGAAATGGTCGAACCCTTACGTTCGGTGACGTCCTGTTCCATGGCCTTGACCAGCCACTGCCTTTCCGTATCGTTTAGCCACTTCGCTTGACTCGGCCGGTCCGTCATGAGTCTGAGTGTAACGAACGCTAGCAGAACAGCCGGAAGGCCTTCTCCGATGAACACCCACTGCCATCCGGCTAGTTGGGCGATACCATGGAGCTTCATGAGTAAAGCCGAAAGGGGAAGACCGATTACACCCGCGAGTGGATTAGCCAAGATGAAGAGCGTGACGACAGTTCCCCGGTATTGTTTGGGGAACCAAAGGCTGATGTATAGAAGCATGCCCGGAGCGAATGCAGACTCAGCGGCGCCTAAGAAGAATCGGGCGGCATAGAAACTCGGCGCGTTCCAAACGAACGCCATCCCGACAGCAAAAACGCCCCAAGTAAATGCCATCAGAGCGGTGAGACGTCGAGCACCGAGCTTGTGGATTAGTAAGCTTCCCGGAATCTGTAAAATCAGGTAACCGAAAAAGAAGAATGCTGCGCCTAATCCGAAGACCTGTGGCGTAAGCCCCAGATCCTTGTTCATTGTGAGGCCAGCAAAGCCAAGGTTGATCCGGTCAACGTACGCAACAAAGTATAAGATCATCAGTAAGGGAACGAGCCTGCGGCTCACCTTCTGCATGACTTGCTTCTCTAGATCCATGATGCCGTCTCCTGACAGATTTTTTAATCACACGTCTTGACGCCTAGGTCTAATACGCTTGATTGCGCTCGGTTATTTTTTTAACCTTTCGATACAGTCAATACCACAAATCTTGGTCAATGATGTTTGAAGCACTTTTCTCAAAACAAGCAATTTTCAAATCGCGAAAGACTGAAAATAAGCGTAGGAAAGAGCGCCCAATCGGCTTGTATCGGCAGATCGGGGCCGGTACAAGTTTTGAATTTAGCTGCGAATTCCACTCGTCAGTGCATTTACCGACCGCTTTATTTCTCACACTTTACGAGCGCAGAGAGTTAAGTGCGAAGGTATGCTCCTTGCCACACTCCACTGCGCACGAGGTCTGTCGTAACGTTCTTCAGCATCTGATAAACCGCTTCCGAAGCAGAACTTGCAGCATTAAGAGTCGAGGTGCATATCGAGAGAGGGCGAGTAAAATTTTCTGCGCGAACTTTCACTACGTACAGATCGTCCGCCGCTTCCTCTTTTACTATCACTGATGAGGGAAGAAAAGTCGCTGCCATATCCCGCATGACACATGCTTTAACAAGCTGTAAAGAGTCGATTTCAGCCACTGGTTCGAATACGAGTGCCTGGGCTGCGCAAGCAGCGTCGACTACCGCTCTCATACTATTACCTGTTGCGGGTGCGACGATGGGTGTTTGCAAAGCCTCCGACAGAGTGATGCTTTTCCTGCCCTCTAATGCGAACTTGCTTCGCGGCGAGCAGACGTAGAACAGCTCCTCATCCAAAATAGGCAATATCTCAAGCCCGCGTTGCGCGTGCTCGATGAAAAGTATCGAAATATCCAACCGGCCGCTAAGCGTGAACTCCCCAAGCAGAACACTCAGGCCTTCGATGATTTGAAGCCGTACCATCGGTAGTTTCTCTTTGCACGCCTGAATCATCGCCAATCCTACGATCTCCACGACCGCTGACGGCAGCCCCAAGGTGACGGTACCTGCCGGTTCCACGCTCGCTTTCGCAACATCTTCGTGGGCAATCTGTACCTGCCGCAAAATCAATCTGGCGTGGCGATATAGAAGTCGACCAGGTTCAGTCAATTCTACGCCGGTCGATCGGCGCAGAAATAATGGGCTGCCCAATTCTTGCTCAAGCCCTGCGATCTGCATGCTTACTGCAGACTGAGCAACATGCAAGTAATCACTGGCTTTTGAGATACTGCCGAGGTCAGCGACCTTAAGGAAGTATTTCAGCTGTCGCATATCCATTGTGACCGGCCTCTTCAATGGTGAGAGCAGTCCTTTCGTCCAAAAACCGTTTCGCGTCGAGCGCAGCCATGCAACCGGTGGCGGCGCTTGTGACCGCCTGACGGTAGATCTGGTCCTGCACATCGCCCGCTGCAAACACACCTGGGACGCTCGTCATCGTGGCGTAGCCGTTTGAGCCTGAACGAGTGACGATGTATCCGTTCTCCATTTCCAGTTTTCCAGCAAACATATCGGTATTCGGTGTGTGGCCGATTGCAATAAAGCAGCCCTTCACACTGACAAGCTCATCTCGGTCTCCAGAGACGCTCTTCAACAGGACGCTTGTCACGCCTGTGTCGTCGCCGCGGACTTCTTCGAGGACGTAACTCATTTTAAGAGTCACGACCCCTTGGCGCACTTTTTCCATCAATCTGTTGATGAGGATCGGTTCAGCTCGCAGCTTCTCGCGCCGATGCACGAGCGTGACGTGCGTTGCGATGGTAGACAGAAGGAGCGCCTCTTCTACCGCCGTATTGCCCCCGCCGACCACGCAAACCTCCTCGTCTTGATAAAAAAAGCCGTCGCAAGTGGCACATCCCGAAACGCCACGTCCCAAGAACTCTTTCTCTGAAGGAAGTCCAAGCCACTTCGCCGACGCGCCCGTGGCTACAATTAATGCATCACAGGTGTACTCCCCAAGATCCCCATGAAGCGTGAACGGCCGGGAACACAACGATACTGAGCGAATATGGTCCTGGACGATGTGCGTTCCAAAGCGCTTGACATGGTCAAGCATACGCTGCATCAGTTCTGGTCCTTGGACTCCCATCGCGTCGCCCGGCCAATTCTCGACATCAGTGGTAGTCGTCAGTTGCCCGCCCGGCTCGCGGCCAGCAATAACAGTTGGCTTGAGATTCGCGCGGGCGGCGTAAAGAGCGGCCGTGTAACCAGCAGGACCAGACCCGACGATCGCGACTTTAGTGTGGCATGTGACTTTCATTTCACTTCCTTGGCCTGACGGGCCAATTTGAGATCCGAGTTAGAAAGCTGGGTCGATCCACCGCAACTCAGCCGCCAAACTACTCCCACAGCTTCTTCGGCATCGGCAGGCCCGCGTAGTCATCTGCCTCTAGCTTTGCCGGCAACTCGATGCCCTTGTCCGACAGCAGTGCAATGAGCTGGCGCGTGTGTTGAGCCGAGTGCCAGGTGGAACGCTCCAGAAACTGATGCATCGGATGCTTACCGTAGAACATCGTCAACGACTGCTGGCAGGACTTATCCTCCAGGGTAAGCCACCAATGCTGCAGCCTTTCGGTAAGCTCCTGCCCCTCGTTCACCGTGTCTTCCTTTTTTTGAATCCGTTCGGGCGGTGACACGTTGGCGACGACGGTCCAGTCTTCCAGGCCGTCTTGAACTGTCTGCAAGAATGCATCAACGACTTGGAAGATGTGGTAACTCAGATCGCGGTACGAGCGGGGCACGTTCGGGAGCACCGACTGATTGAACTCGTCATCCGGAATCATTGGAATGTTGGCGAGTGCGACGCTCAGCACTTTCGTCCACTTCGAAAAGAGCACTTCCGGCGGCAGACGATCGGTCACGGCATCCATGCGATCAACAAAGCGCGCGACGTCTTCAATCGACTGTGCGTACGTGAATGCGTCGCCTTTGGACACAATTGGGATCGATCGCGCACCGAGGCGGCGAAGCTCGTTGCGTCCTTCGCTATCGGAAAGTACGTCGACTGATTTAAACGGAATTTCAAGTCGCGTAAGAAACTCTTTTACCCTAACGCAACTGGAGCAACCAGGCTGCCAAAAAACGCTAAATTCAGGGGATCCGGCTTGCATCTT
Organism: Caballeronia sp. NK8; assembly: GCF_018408855.1. Classification (GTDB taxonomy): domain Bacteria; phylum Pseudomonadota; class Gammaproteobacteria; order Burkholderiales; family Burkholderiaceae; genus Caballeronia. The sequence goes on from NZ_AP024326.1 coordinate 829,440, forward strand.
CCCACCTCTCAGTTTGTCGGTAGGCAAATCGTAGATGCGCATGCAACCAAACAAGAAATATTGATTTTCGATGACCCATCTATAAATCAGATGGCGGCAGCATCGTAAACCCTAGACACAGACGGATCTCTCTCCGCGGGCGATTGCCGCGCAGAACGGAATGCAACCCACCCTGCGCGAGACAACAGCCAACCTCAATACGTCCGCCGACGATCGATCTACCCGAACGCCCTTCTCCTCAGGTTGGGCCGCGCTCACTGCCACATCATCGCGAAACGGGTGGTCTCATGGCCCTTCTTCGGCAAACGCAGTATGGTGCCGTTGGCGTTCATGCGAGGGCCTGCAACAGATGCTCACGTAGCGGTGGCATAAGCATTCCGAGCAACGCTGTTGCGGCCACCTTCCTTTCGCACAGAGTGGGCCGCCGCAGGTGAATACCCGGCGCGCAAGGCCAATCGCTTGCCGATTGCAAGTGTGGATGATCAAACGTAGGTGTGAACCAGGACGCGGCATCGCCGTCTGCCGTTTGATGGGGCATAGCTTCACAACGTCCTCAATGCGGAACCCGTGCGGCTCTCGGGACTTCACGTCGAGGGACGTTTGGCGCGACTTTCGAGGTAGTCAACCATGCGCTGCGCGGCTGGCTGCAACGCATCGAAATTCTTGAAGCACACGACAAACCGGCGCTGCGCCCAGGCATCGGTCAGAGGAACGATCTTGATTCCGAGCACAGGCCGATATGTCTCAGCCACCTCTAGCGGCACGACGCTGATCCCGAGCCCTGCCGCGACCACACGAAAAGCCGCGTCAAAGCTTGACACGATCACACGGTAGGAAACGGTTTTCCCTGCTCTTGCGGCCGCGCGCCGCAGCATTGTATGGACGGCAGTTGAAGGTAGCAAGCCGACATGTGCGTGCTCGAGCGTCTGGTCGAAACGGAGCGACGCCTCGCTCGCGAGCGGATGATCGCGATGGACCGCGAGCGCGAGTCGGTCCTGGCGGTACGGCCGGTGCTCAAGTCCTTGTAGATCGACGTTATCCCAGCACACGCCGACGCTCGTCGCACCTTCGCGAAGTTGCCGTACGAGATCGAACGACAGCTTTTCTTCCACATCCACTCTGATGTTTTGATACTGAGGCTCGCGCATGAATGACGCAATGTCGTCGAGCAGTGCTTCCGCGATCGCCGATGCGGACGCGCATACGCTTACGCGCCCCTTGAGCCCGCCGCCGAACGCGGCGACGTCGCTTGCTATGCGTTCCATCGTGAAGACCACGTTACGCGCGTGCTCGAGTAGAGCGGTGCCCGCGGCCGTAGGTTGGACGCCGCGCCGGGAGCGTAATAGCAGGGGCACGCCGAGCTCGCTCTCCAGTTGCGCGATGCGCTTGCTGATCGCGGAAGGCTCGATGTGTGCTTCTTCCGCCGCCCGCGCGATATTGCGGTGATCGCACACGGCGACGAACAGTCGCAGAGTCTTAAAGTCGATGTCGCGCAAATTGGCCTCCTACCTCTGACGTTCCGATCGGGAACGCTAGCGCTTCCGAAATAACGCTTTATGGTTTCGCTGGAATGGCTAAAGTTAGCACAATGCCGGCAACGTTACGACCGGTAGATAGGAGACAAGTCATATGCCCTCGTTACGCGCTAACGTTGCCATCCGTGAAGTTGGATTGCGCGACGGCCTGCAAAGCATCCCGACTATCCTTCCGACCACACGCAAGATCGAATGGATCGGCGACGCGTATGCCGCCGGCCAGCGCGAAATCGAAGTCGGCTCGTTCGTTCCCCCGCGCCTTCTGCCGCAACTCGCGGACACCGCCGAGCTCGTCGCCTACGCTAAGACGCTTCCAGGCCTCGTCGTCTCGGTACTCGTGCCGAACCTGAAAGGCGCCGAGCGCGCCATCGAAACTCGCGCCGACCTGCTCCTCGTGCCGCTCTCCGCGAGCCACGAACATAGCCTCGCGAACTTGCGCAAGACGCCCGATGAAGTCGTCGCCGAAGTGGCACGCATCCGCGCCGCGCGCGATGCCGCCGGCTCGAAGACGCTGATCGAAGGCGGCATCGGTACGGCCTTCGGCTGCACGATCCAGGGCCGCGTCGAACAGAGCGAAGTGCTGCGATGCATGCAAGCGCTGCTTGATGCGGGCGCTGATCGCGTCAGCATTGCCGATACGGTCGGCTATGCCGGTCCCGCCGCCGTGCGTGATCTGTTCGAGAAGGCGCGCACGATCGCCGGCGAGCGCTTCTGGTGCGGCCACTTCCACGACACACGCGGCCTCGCGCTCGCGAACGTCTATGCCGCGCTCGAAACCGGCGTCGCGCGCTTCGATGCGACGCTCGCGGGCATCGGCGGCTGTCCGCATGCGCCGGGTGCGAGCGGAAATGCATCGAGCGAAGACCTCGCGTTCATGCTCGCCGATATGGGCATCGATACCGGCATCGACATTCCCGCCTTGCTGGCCTTGCGCGCGAAAGTCGCGGGATGGCTCGAAGGCGAATCGCTGCATGGCACGCTGTGGCTCGCGGGCCTCCCAAAATCCTTCAATGTTCCGGCCGCGCTCAGCGCTTGAGGTCATCATCATGAGCAACCCCGCAAGACTTCCCCTCGACGGCGTGCGCGTCATCGAATTCACGCACATGGTCATGGGGCCGACGTGCGGCATGATCCTCGCCGACCTCGGGGCCGAAGTGATCAAGATCGAGCCGCCGGGCGGCGACAAGACCCGCAAGCTGCCGGGCCTCGGTATTGGCTTCTTCCGCTCGTTCAACCGCAACAAGAAGAGCGTCGTGCTCGATATCAACACGCCTGAGGGCAAGGAAGCCGCGATCGAACTGATCGGCACCTGCGACGCGATGCTCGAAAACTTTCGCCCGGGCCTCATGACGAAGCTCGGCCTCGATTACGACACGCTCTCGAAGCGCTATCCCGGTTTGATTTACGTGTCGCACAAAGGCTTTCTGCCGGGACCTTATGAAAAGCGCCTAGCACTCGATGAAGTCGTCCAGATGATGGGTGGCCTCTCGTACATGACGGGTCCGGTCGGCCGGCCGCTGCGCGCTGGAACGTCGGTCAACGACATCATGGGCGGCATGTTCGGGGCGATCGGCGTGCTCGCCGCGCTTCGAGAACGCGAGCATACAGGACGCGGCCAGGAGGTGCAGAGCGCACTCTTCGAGAACTGCGTGTTCCTCTCCGGCCAGCACATGCAGCAATACGCGATGACTCGCGAAGCGCCGCCGCCGATGCCCTCACGCGTTTCGGCGTGGAGCGTCTACGACATCTTCACGCTCGCCGGTGGTGAACAGCTTTTCATCGGCGCGGTTAGCGATAAACAGTTCGTCACGCTCTGCGACGTGCTGAATCGCCCTGATCTGCCGGATGACCCGCGCTTCGCCACCAATGCGCTGCGCGTCGCGATCCGCCCCGAGCTGCTCGATGTGCTCGGCGAGATCCTGAAGGAGCATCGCATCGAAGAGCTATCGCCGAAGCTCGAAGCGGCGGGCATTCCATACGCGCCGATCGTACGCCCTGATCAACTGCTCGACGATCCGCATCTGAAGGCGAGCGGCGGCCTCGTACCGATGGAAACCGACGACGGCAGCATAACCGAAGTCGTCCTCCTGCCGCTGACGATGGGTGGCCGTCGTCCCGGCGTGCGTCGGGCACTGGCGCGGGTCGGCGAGCATACGCACGAAGTGCTCGCGCGTCTGAAGAGCCGCGTGGTCGCTTGAGGGTCGAATCACCCAGCAAATTAATGGCAGATCTATTTGCCAATCCGACGGGCCTGATTGAATTTGAGTTCGTTGAATTCGCCTCGCCGTCCGATGCAAACGGCTTCGGCGAAGGGAATTTTCTAAGGCGCTTTTTCAGTCGATCGAACTCGATCAGATTTGACGAGGTGCGTCGGGCAGAAATAGGCTTCATCGCTTGGATCACCACTTTCATTCCGACAGGCGTCCAACCATAAGAAACGCCGTCGGTGCAAAGAACAGGAGACAACATGCAACAGACCGTTACCGCGGGCACCCCTCCAATCGCGGCGCCGAACGTTCGCGTCGGCGTCAACCCGGGCGCGGAGATCTCCGCGCGCATGGACCGCTTGCCGATCACGCGTCATCTCTGGATGCTTGTGTTCCTCATCTCGCTCGGCGGCTTCTTTGAAGTCTACGACCTAATCTTCACCGGCTACATCGCGCCGGGCATGGCGAAGAGCGGCCTCCTGCAGACTACCACGCACTCTTTTTTTGGCTTTAACGGCATCGCCGGTTTCATCGCGGCGACGTTCGCTGGCCTCTTTGTCGGTACGTTCGGTTTCGGTTGGATGCCGGATCGCTACGGCCGCCGCACTGTCTTCACGTATTCGCTACTGTGGTACTCGGTCGGCTCGTCGATTATGGCCTTCCAGACGACGCCCGAAAGCGTGATCCTGTGGCGGTTCATTACAGGAATCGGCGTGGGCATTGAGATCATCACGATCGACAGCTACGTCACCGAACTTGTGCCACAACACATGCGTGGCCGCGCGATGGCGTTCAACCAGATGGTGATGTTCTTGGCCGCCCCAGTCGCCGCGATCCTCTCATACTGGCTCGTGCCGACGACCGTGTTTGGCATCGACGGATGGCGCGTCGTGGTGCTCGCCGGATCGATCGGCGCGGTGCTCGTCTGGTTCATCCGCCGGGCGGTACCGGAAAGCCCGCGCTGGCTCGCGACACACGGCCACGTGGAGAACGGCGAGCGGATAGTGTCGAAGATCGAGGAGATCGTCGCGCGCCAGAGCGGCAAGCCGCTGCCGCCGCCGCTCCCGGTGATTGAACAGCAGGCGCATCGACGCGCATCGTTTGCGGAATTGCTGCAGCCGCCGTACCGCTCGCGCCTCATCATGCTGATCATCTTCAACTTCTGCCAGGCGATCGGCTACTACGGCTTCGCCAATTGGGTGCCGACGCTCTTGATTGGACAAGGCATCACCGTGACGAAGAGCCTGCTGTACTCGTTCATCATTGCTTTTGCGATGCCGGCCGGCCCGATGCTCGCGATGCTCTACGCCGACAAAATCCAACGAAAGTGGCTGATTGTTGGCGGAGCGCTTGCGGTGGTCCTTTGCGGGTTGGCATTTGGGCAAATGAAGGCAGTCGTACCGCTCATCATTCTAGGTGTGTTGATCAGTCTGGCTGGGCAAACAATCTCGGTGGCGTTTCACGCTTACCAGGCGGAACTCTTCCCAACCGCAGTGCGTTGCCGTGCAAGCGGTATTGTCTATTCAGCCAGCCGCATCGGCGCGATGTTGTCGGGATTCTTCATTGCATTCTTGTTAAGGGACTTTGGCGTTGCCGGTGTGTTCACTGGCATCACGGGGAGCATGCTGGTTGTTGCCGTGGCGATCGGCGTGTTTGGGCCCAAGACCAACGGTGTCCGGCTCGAAGAGTTGAATCGGTGAGCGCGGCAACGCCTACAGTTCCGCTTCCGTAGCCGCGTTTCAGATGCGGTTTTCATACTGGAGACAGCCGTGTATCACTTACCTTCGCAGCCGTCTGATCCGTCGAGGACGGTGCGCTTTGATGGTCGAATTTTGTTCCTATCGCAGAACGCAAGCGTAATCGAGCGGCAACTGTTCGGCGAGGACGTCACACTTGAAAAAGCGTCACCGCTTCGTACGGACATCTCGACCGACGAGATCACGCCCGCCTATATCTGCTACTACTATGACGAGAAGCTCGGCGAGTATCCGTACTTAGGCCTCGACTGCGCGGGAACTCGCCCAGTCAAGCAGGGCAGTGTAAAAGCTGCCGGATTTGCGGTCACCGTGGCGGGCCGCCGCTACGGGAAGGGATCGTCGCGGGAAGCCAGCCCGTTCGCTGAGTGGTGTGCGGGTGTTCGTCTGGTAATCGCCGAGAGTTTCGAGCGCATCTACCGGCAGAACTGCCACAATCTAGGTATCTTTACATCGACCGATTTTGGCTTGATCGCGCGCATTCGTCGAGGTGAGGATATTCCAGTGGAGGAATTCACGCGCGGCGAAGATGAGCTCACCGCCGAGTTGATTCGCAGGAGAGGGCTCTTCCGGTTGACCGAGGCGAGGCGTGCCGGCTGGGAGCTTTCCGTACCACCTGCTAAGTCACGCCCCATGACCTACGCGGAGAAACTTGTCGCCAAAGCGAGCGGCTGCGGGAGCGTCACACCTGGTCAAAGCGTTTTCGCTAAAACCGATTGGCGTTATGCGCACGAATACGTGTCTCCGATGTCGATAAGTTTTCTGCGCCGGGAATGCGGTGACAAAATTGAACTGCATGACCCCAACAGCATCGTTTGTTTTTCGGATCATCTGACGTTCATCCACCGGAGCATGCCAGCCGAGCGACGCGCGCTCGGGCTGCTTGACGTGGCCCAAGCAATGGGGAAGGTACAGCAGCGATTCTGTGAGGAATACGGGCTGCGCCATCATGGGCTGTTGAACGACCGGGAAGGCTCCGAAGGGATCAGCCACTCGATCATGGCCGAGCGCTACGTAAAGCCGGCCCAACTTGTTGTTGGCACGGACTCTCATACCCCTCACTGCGGAGCGCTGGGCGCACTTGCGTTCGGGATTGGTGCGACGGAGATGGCTAACGCATGGCTCACGGGCGACGTGCGAGTGAAGGTGCCCCCGACCTGTCGGGTAAACCTCATAGGTCGTCTGCCGGCAGGCGTAGAGGCGAAGGACATTGTGTTGCATCTACTGCGTCTCCCGTATGTGCGCGAGGGCAGAGCAATTGGACAGGTATTTGAATACGGCGGTGAAGCATTGGCGTCGTTATCGACTGACGAACGAGCGACGCTGACGAACATGGTTGCGGAAATCGGTGGTTTCAGCGGCATCATCGCTCCGGATGAGGAAACGGAGCGCTTCCTGCGTGAGCGCAGGGGTATCGATTTCGAGGTCGAGCCATGGATGCGCAGCGACAACGATGCCGAGGTAGCACACACAATCGACGTGGACTGTGCGCAGCTTGAGCCCATGCTCGCGCGCCCGGGCGATCCTGGTCAAGGCGTGGGCCTGTCCGAACTCCTCGATTCAGTACCAGTCGATATCGCTTATGGCGGCTCTTGCACGGGCGGCAAGCGCGAAGATCTGCGTCGCTGCCATGAGGTGTTGGAGTGGGCTCTGAGCAACGGCCTAAAAGTCGCCGAGACCACTCGCTTCTTCCTGCAGTTCGGCAGTCAGGACGTACGTGACTACTGCGTGCGCGAAGGGATGCTGGAGGTCTTCGAGCGCGCAGGGGTCGAACTCATCGAACCGGGGTGCGGTGCCTGTGTCAACGCCGGGCCTGGTGTTTCGGAGCGTCCCGATCAGGTGACCGTCAGTGCCATCAATCGTAACTTTCCTGGGCGTTCTGGCCCCGGCAAGGTATGGCTCGCGAGCCCTTCTACCGTCGCGGCAAGTGCTGTTGCTGGCCGAATCGTGAGCTTCGAGAAATTGCGAGCATCGAGGAACGACAACTGAACGGGGCGCGTCAGGTCCAGCGGTCGCGTCGTCGTTCCAGGCCGCTGGTATTTTATCGAGCGTTTCGTAAGTGCCGGTAAGCTGCGATTGCTGTGAAGCCTAAAAGGCCGCTGGACTTTCGGAAGCGGACATCGAGGTCGACCCAGTCTGGACGGCAAAGATGGGTCGAGAGTTCGCGTTGACGACCGGTCGTTATCGGGCAGCCAAATACCAGTGGCCGCTTTACGGCGATGAGTTCGTAGCTCGGATGGGCTCACCCCGACCTAACTCGGCCGCTCGACGTCTGCCATCATCAGCGTCTGAAAGCGGCGAGTTCCAGTCGCTCGGATCGTTACGACGTCGAGCGGAATTCACCCGAGCCGTATCCTGAAGCCACGAGAGCAACATCATTATTCGTACAGTGGCGCACTCGCGCTATTCAATCACGCAGCACGCATTTACGGAACACCGTTGGCTTCTAGTCGAACCCATAAAGCCTCGCAGGATTGTCAACAAAAATCTTCTGCTGCCAGTCCGATCGGCCGATCCACCCGGCGATAGTGTCGAGAAGACCTGCATCATCTGGCTTGACGCCTTTCTCAGTCGGATGCGGCCAATCGGTGCCCCAAAGCATTCGCTCGGGAGCCATGTTGATCAGCGTCTTCGCGACGGGCGCAACATCCGCGTAATCGGGCGCGCCGGTTTTTGTGTCAACGTAGGGCCCCGACAAGGTGATAAACGTATTGCCTCTATTGACTAGGCGCTGCGCCGTGCGGAGCGCCTCCGACGTGAGACCGCCTGGCTCGGGAATATGCGCGATGTGGTCTATCACCAGCGGACAAGGAAGCGCCGAGAGATGACTTTCCAGCTCGGACAACCGGACGCCTTGTACCACGAGTTCGATATGCCACTTCATGCCAGCGATTCGCTCCGCAAGCGGGGCCAGCATATCCACCGTCGTTGCGCCGGGATAACTGAGATTGAACCGTATAGCTCGAATGCCGCCTATGTGAAGCTCGTGCAACTCCTCGTCGCTTACCGACGTGTCTATGACCGCCACGCCGCGCGCGTTGCTTCCGAAGCGTTTGAGCGCATCCAGCGTGCAGCGATTGTCGGTTCCATAGGTCGACGGCGTCACAACGATGTTCCGGTCGACGCCAAGACGTGCCTGCAGCAGCCGATACTGCTCCACCGTTGCATTGGGCGGCCGCAGCGTCGTGCCGGGCGCAACGGGAAAGCGGTCGTCGTAGATATGCATGTGGCAATCGACCGCTCCGGCAGGCAGTCGGAACGAGGGCCGCTCCGAGCCGCTAGACCACGCTTCGGTTGCCTGGGCACGCGCCGACAACGTCGACGCCGCCATCAGCGCCCCGCTCATCTTGAGGAAATCGCGTCTGGTCGGTTTTTGCATGGTCAGACGGTCTCCGTCTTGCGAGCCAGATGTTTCGCCTGCCCGTTGCGCGTCAGGATCAAAAGCGTTGCGACGCTGATGAGGGTGAGGACTGCAAGCGGCATCAGCGCCAACGCGTAGCTTCCCGTCGCTTCCTTGACCCATCCATACACATTGACCATGAGACCGCCGCCGAGCAAGTTGGCGATCGCGTTGATGGTCGCGAGGCCCGCTGCAACCGCGCTGTTCGACAGCATGTCCGTGGCAAGCGCCCAAAAAGGCCCTTTGAAGGAGTAAGCACCCACGAGCACTGCGCACAGCATGAAAATCGTCGGCACGAGCGAGCCGCTCAGCGACGTCGCAAACAGTCCGCCGCCGATGAGGAGCATCGGCACGACTGTATGCCAGCGACGCTCTCCCGAACGGTCGGAGCGGCGGCCCCAATAGACCATCAGGACAGATGCCACTGCATAGGGAATCGAATTGATGAGACCCGTTTGCATGACCGACAGGCCGAACGATTTCAGCAACTGCGGCTGCCACACCGACAACGTGCTGCCGGCAGCCGAAGCGCAGGTATCCACGAGCGCCAGGCACAACACATAGCGATTGCGAAAGAGCTTCGTGAGCGGCATGTCGAGCACCTTCTTAGCTGTCTTCGTCTCACTCGCGAGCGCATCAACGAGCCACTTCCGTTCGTCGTCCTTGAGCCATTTCGCATCGGCAGGTTTGTTCGTCAGGACAAACAGGCAGACAAAGCCCAACAGCACCGTGGGAATGCCTTCGAGGATGAAAAGCCAGTGCCAGCCGCGCAGACCCCAGAACCCGTCCATCTGCAGCAGCGCCGCGGAGATGGGTGAGCCGATGAAGCTCGCGGCCGGGATCGCGACCATGAAAGTGGCGACGATGCGCGCCCGATACGAAGCAGGAATCCAGTACGACAGATACAGCAACACGCCCGGAAAAAATCCGGCCTCGGCCGCGCCGAGCAGAAAGCGCAGGATGTAGAACGTCGTCGCGTTGTGCACCAGCGCCGTTGCCGACGACACGATGCCCCACGTAATCATGATGCGGGCAATCCAGATGCGCGCGCCGTACTTTTGAAGCGCCATATTGCTCGGCACTTCGCAGAAGAAGTACGAAATGAAGAACAGGCTGCTGCCGAATCCGAACACTCTCGCCGACATGCCGAGGTCGTGATTCATCTGCAACGACGCCATGCCCACATTGCCGCGGTCGATGAACGCCAGCAGATAGCAGATCATCAGGAAGGGAATCAGCCGCCATACGACTTTCCGTATGGTGCGGCGCTCAATGTCCGATTTCGCCATGACACCGGTAGCTTGCATGTTTGTCTCCACTCTATTTTGCGCCTCAGCGCTGTTCCTTGATTCGTTGCCATGCGACGATGGAAATGACACCCACCGCCAGCACCACGGCCATCGCCGCAAATGTATGCCGCACGCCCAGCGCTTCGGATACCGTCCCGACCAGCAGGTAGCCAAAGGGCATCGTCCCGTTGTAGGCCATGCCATACATGCCGATGAGTCCACCGCGCACGTGTTCCGGGCACTGTCGCTGGATCGTTGCGTTGGTCGACGTGGCCGCGAAGGTGAGGCTGAAGCCCAGGATAAAAAACGCGGGCATGGACGCCGCGGCGGCATCGGTCGTCGCGAGGACCATCAGAGCAGCGATAGCCGACCACGGCGCCCACGCGATGAACCGGGCCGATGCACGCGGCCCAAGCGCCGACGACAACAGCACCGCGGAACTCAGCGAGCCAGCGCCCGCGCACGCGAAGAACGCGCCGGTGAAACGCGCGGCGTCGTGGAACGCCTTGTCCGCGAGCAGCGGCACGAGCGTTTGATAGCTCGCCGCGAACAAACCGATGCACGCGAGAATCGGCAGATAGCGCGCTGAAAAAACGTCCGACATGACATAGCCGACCGCGTCGCGCAGGCTGCTTTCGGCGCGAGACGGTGCGGCCTTTTCGGACAGGCGGATCGAGCGCACGCAGGTCGCCATGAAGCACAGCGCAAAGGCGTAGATGACGAACGATGCGCGCGGTCCGAGCGTCGGATAGACGAAGCCCGCGATCGTCGGCCCGACCATCCGTCCGACGTTGTAGACCATGGTGTTCATCGCCACGGCATTCGACGTGAGGCTTCCGTCTTGCAGGCTCGTCAGCAGCAGCACCTGGCGCGCGGGCACTTCTACGGCGCTCGAAACGCCGATCGCCAGCGCGTGCGCGAGGATCAGCTTGACGCCCAACACGCCGAGCGTCGACAAAGCAATCAGGCTGCCGGTCAGAACGAGCGACACCGTCAATACGCAAAGCGTGACACGCCTCGCGTTCTCGGAACGAATCCGCGAACCTGCAATCGGCGCGACGACCAATTGCGGTCCGTACAGCAGAAAATTCAGCAAGGCAAGAATCGCCGCCGAACCCGACAGGTGATAAACGAGCAGATTCAACGTAACGTTCTGGGTCCAGCTGCCCAGAACAGACGCGACTTGCCCGCTGAGATATCGCCGCAGCGCCGGCTCGGTCAGCGCGGGAAAAAGCCGGCTGACGATGCCCGATGACCGTGCGGCAGTGTTCATGAAAGCGCCTTGCCCCGCGTCTCAGGCGCGAAGAAGACGACGATGGCGGCCGCGATGAACGCGACGATTGTCGTCGAAAGCCCGAGAACGAAGCCGCCCGATGTCGACGCCAGCGTGCCGATGACCAATGGCGCGATAAAGCCACCGAGCCGCCCGCCGTTGTACGCGAGGCCCATGAAGAACCCTCTCGACGCCGTATTCCCGATAATCTCCGCGAGAAATGGCCCCGCGCCTGCGAAGATGCCGTTCACGCTGAAGCCGGTGAAGAAGATCGCCACCATCAAAACCAGTGCGCTCGACGACATGATGTAGCCGAACACCGCCGCAGCGCCGACGAGCAGGTACGCCATGAACATCGGCCGGCGGCCGAGACGATCCACGAAGGCCGAGAACAACAGAAAACCGCTGATTGCGCCGAACTGAAGGGCGAAAACGAACTTGAGGCTATGTACGAAATCCAGGTGCTTCACCGCGACGAGAAACGTCGGCGTCCAGGTGAACACGCCCCAGTAGAGGTACTGGAGAAAGAAGATGAACGTGAACGCCGTCACGAGACCACGAACGTTGAGCGCTTCGTCGGCCGGTGCTTTTCGCATCACGGGTTGAGCATTCGCGCGTTGGCGCTCAAGCCAGATCGCTGACTCGGGCGTTTTGCGTGCGACAAAGAAGAGGATGAAAAACGGTAGCGCGCCGATCAAAAACAACACTCGCCAGCCGTTGCCGCCCAAGCCGTCATTGACGCTTGCGACGATGCTCGAAATCGTGATGGCGAGAATCGCGCCAATCGGCAAGCCCATCTGCATGAGCGCACCGCCCTTGCCCCGACGGCTCGCGTGCCAGGTTTCGGCAATCAGTGCCGCGCCGGCAGTCCACGTTCCGCCCATCCCCAACGCGCCGAAAAAGCGGATGGTGGCGAACCAGTGTTCGTTCGGTGCGAACGCGAGCAGCCCCGAAAACAGCGAATAAATGGCGATGCACAACATGGCCGTGCGCACGCGTCCGAGCCTGTCCGACACGTAGCCGAACAGAATCCCGCCGATGATCTGCCCCGCTGCCGTAATGCTCGTGAACAGCCCGAGCTGTGCTTTCGACAGACCGAACTGGAGGGCGAGCGTCGGCAGAAGAAGCGACAGCAGGAACGAGTCGTAGCTCTCGAACGTCCATCCGAGTCCCGCAAGGGAAAGTGACCGCCATTCGACGCGGGTGATGTCCCTATAGCCCTTTGCCTCGACCCGGTTGTCGGGCTGAGCCTGCGCCAGGCTCGCGCTTGTTTTCATCATTCGACTCCGTGAAGTGACAGTCGGTAAGTCGCCGCCGCTGTCTTGCTAAAAAGCGCTGTTTTCTCGTGCGGCGTCATCGGACCCGCCAGTCGTTTGAAGACGTTCCACACGATGCCGTAGCTGAACATGCCCTTATCGACGGGAAAGTTGCTCTCGAACATGCAGCGCTCAACACCGAACAATTCGATGCAGGTATCGAAGTACGGTCGCCACGCGGCGGCGAGATCCTCGGAAGAAGGCGGTAAGTCGCGGCGCGCGAAATCGAAGCCAAATACACTCATGCCCGCGCCGCCGAGCTTGATACGTGTATTTGGCAGAGTCGCCAGACGTGCAAGGCCGCGTTTCCAGTCGGCGAATACCTGCTCACGCTTGCCTTCGTGCGGCCCCACGCCGACCGGTCCTCCAAAGTGGTCGATGACGACCGTCACATCCGCTGCAGCGCGAGCCAGCTCGTACAGCTCTCCCAACTGCGTGTGATAGACCCACGCGTCGAGCGACAAACCGAAACGGGCCAACGTCTTCACACCGCGCTGGAAAGCGGCATCGAGCACCAGATCGCGCGGTGGCGTAACCGGGCTCGAACTCACCTGGGGACTTTCATGCCACGCCAGCGGATTGCGAATGCCGCGTAACCGCCCGCCCGATACCTCCAGCATCGCTTCGAGCACGTTCTCCAGTTCGTCGCCAAGCGTGAGATCCGCGCCGCCGACGATCGCCTCGCAACCGCGCGCCGGCCCATACCCTCCACTTGCGTACATCGCCGCGATGCCGCTCGCGAATTCGATCTCGCCGACAGGTTTCATCGATTCGGGACCGTCGTGTCGCAACATCGAACGACACTGCACGTAGACGGTCGATACGACTCGATGACCGCATCGCACGTCCTTCGCGAACTCGTCGGTCAGGTATCGCCCTGACTGACGATCCCAAAGATGGTGATGCGCATCGACGATGGGCAGCTCGGGCTCGAGGACCGGCTCCTCGCGCAGCGCAAGCCAGTCTTCGCGGACGGGCAAATGAGGGGCATGGACGATTTGCACGTCAGAACTTCTGGCGAAGGCCGACGGTGACGCCGGTCTGGTTGTGGCCCGCTGCGACCGTGCCGTAGCCGTTCACGCCGAGCGCCGAGTTGTCCTTGTTGTGCGCATAGGCGACGCTCGCGTACAGGTCCGTACGCTTCGACAGGAAGTAGTCCGCGTTCAGTACGGCGAGCCACGGATCAGCGCCAGTCGAATGGACGTCGTGGTAGTAGCCGACGGCCGTCAGCTGGAACGACGGCGTGATCAGATATTGCGCGCCGAGCCAGTACAGGTTTGCGGCATTCGCTTCGGAGCCATTGGCCACAGCGATGGGATTCGTCGGCAAGAATGCATTCGACGCACGCAGATAGCGATAGCCGGCGTAGGCCGTCACGGGCCCGAAGTTGTAGTTGGCGGCGGCCAGCACCCGGCGTTCGGTGCTCGTGTTGGTCGCCACTGTGTTGCTGTTGCGTTGCTCGTAGACGGCGGTCGCGGCAACCGGGCCGCTCGCATACGTCAGGGCGCCGCTGAAGAACCGGCCGGTGATGAGCGCGCCGGGCACTTCGGCACCGTATCCTGTGTCATAGCGCGTGCTGTACATCGCCTGGGCCGTCACTGGGCCAAACTTTCCCGTGTACTTAACGGAATTGTCGATGCGCGCGGCCAGCGCATAGTCGAGCGAAAGCGCGGAGTAGCGGGACGACACGCCCATCGGGTCGAACACGATCGACTGTTCATAGATAAGGGCGTTCTGCCGACCCAGCGTCAGTTGCTGGCCCTTGTAGGAAAGCCCGACCCATGCCTGGCGGCCGAAAAGCCGGCTGGTCGTCGTCGGATTCGCGCCGAGGCCGCGCGTCGATTGCGCGGTCGTGCCGTCGTTGATGTTGAAACCGTTCTCCAACTGGAAGATGGCCTTCATGCCGCCGCCCAGATCCTCGACGCCTTTCAGGCCCCAGCGTGAGCCGGACAGATTGCCCGACACTTCCCTGACCTGCGATCCTCCCGCCGTCGTGTTGTTGAGGAATTCGACGCCGACATCGGCAATGCCATAGAGCGTCACGCTGCTTTGCGCATGCGCCAGGTTGGATCCGAATACCAGACTTGCCGCTGCGACGGCGCCAAGCGAGAAGCGAGTGTTGAGGTTGGCTTTCTTGGGAGCCTTCTTCAAAGACATGGTGTCTCCAGACAGTGGGTAATAGATTTTGTTTGTTCGACGCGCGTGTTTTCTAATGCGTCGCCGATGCCTCGCCTGCATTGGCGCCGGGATCGCCAAGCCATGCGATGGTCGCCGCACCGACGAGCATCACTGCCGCAATGACGAACAACGGAACGGTGAAACCGCCTGACATCTGTTTGAGTGCACCGATCATCGACGGGCCGACGAAGCCGCCGAGATTGCCGACCGATACGATCAACGCGAGACCTCCCGCCGCCGCCCGGCCCGTAAGAAAGCCCGACGGAATCGCCCAGTAGGTGGCTTGAAACGACAGGATTCCGCTCACGGTGAAGCACAGGCACAGCAGCTTGAGAACGGCGCCATCAACGTATGTGCTCAGGCAAAGGGCCGCTGCTGCAACCACCAGCGCGCCTGCAACGTAGGGAATTCGGTTCGCCGCTCGGGCCGCGATTTTTGCCCACAGCAGCATGACCACGGCGCCCGCGACGTAAGGAATCGCGGTCAGCCAGCCGACGACCGAATGCTCGACGCCGAACTGCTTGATGATCTGCGGCATCCACAGACCGACGCCGATCGACCCGACGATGCCGCAGAAGTTGATGAACGCGAGCACGAACACGCGCCAGTTGGTCATCGCGTCGCGCAGCGTGTTGCCGTGCTTGGCGCCGATGTCTCGTTGCTCCGCCAGCAGCCTCCGGGCGAGCGCGGCCTTTTCGTCGTCGGAGAGCCATTTAGCCTTCTCCGGCCGGTCAGCCAGCACGAACAGACACGCGACGCCAAGAAGGACCGCGGGCAAGCCTTCGATCAGCAGCAGCCATTGCCAGCTACGCAGCCCATGCATGCCGCCCAGTTGCAGCAGTGCGCCTGAAATGGGCGAGCCGATGATATTGGCCACCGGAATGCCGACGAGAAAAGCTGCCGTCACTTTGGCGCGCCACTTTCCCGGGAACCAGTGCGTGAAATACAGATAGATGCCGGGTGTAAAACCGGCCTCTGCCAGCCCGAGGAGAAAGCGTGCCGCCGCGAAGCTCTTCGGACCGACGACGAACGCCGTCGCCATCGACAGGATTCCCCACGAAATCATGATGCGGGCGATCCAGATGCGCGCACCGACCTTCTGCATGATGAGATTGCTGGGGATCTCGAACAGGAAATACCCGATGAAGAACATGCCCGCGCCGAACCCGAACTGCTCGGCCGTCAAACCGAGGTCTTTGTTCATGGTCAATGCAGCGAACCCGACGTTCGTTCTGTCGAGGTAGCTGATGACGTAGCACGCAAAGATAAAAGGCAGTATCCGGCGAAAGACTTTCGCCAAGGTGCGCTCGCTCGCGGCGTACTCGTCGCTGCTGATGCTCTGGACCGGCTTCGCGTCGGTCATCGGCGAAGTCTGTGCGCCGTTCACGCTTTGCGACATGTTCATGTGTGCTCCTCCATCGCGCTCTTTTCGGCGCGACGTGTTTCTGTCGTGGCTTGGATGAATCGAGCGCGCGGGCTAGTCCTGCTTCGCTCGCTTGGGCAGTGGGCCGGCGGCCGTCATGTCGGCTCGCAGGATCGTTCCGGATACCGATTCGGTCATGAAAAGCGTCTTCATGTCGGCGCCGCCGTAACAGAGATTCGTGAGCGAAGCGCCCTCGGGGCTCGTCAGAATCTCGACCGGTTCGGCGCGACGATTCAGCACCCACACGCGGCCAAGCCCAGGGTTGGCGACCAGGATGCGTCCATCGATATCGACGGTCAGTCCGTCCGGGCCGCTCGGTCCGTACGACGTAAAGAACTGGCCGACCTTGCTCACGGAACCATCGGCCTGCAGCGGGACGCGCCACACGCAATTGCCACGCGTCATGCCGACGAACAGCACTTTCTCGTCGGGCGACAACACCAGTCCATTGGGACTCGGGCAATTGCCGAGCAGCACGTCCAGCTTGCCGTCCGCGGCGAGCCGATAAACGCGGCCGGTCGGGTCGTGCAGCCCCGTCTGTCCCTGATCCGTGAAGTAGAGATTTCCGGCGGAGTCGAAGGTCAGGTCGTTCACGCCCCGGAAGCGCTCCGTATTGCGCCGCTCGAGGTAGGGACGAACCTCGCCGCGCGCGATGTCGAGCAGCATCAGCCCGTTGCGATAGTCCGTGATAAGCAGGTGGGCATCGTCGAAACGCTTCATTCCGTTCGGCTCGCCGTCGTACTTCGCGACGAGTTCCCACTCGCCCGCCAGCGAAATCCTGAAGATGCGACCGTGCGGGATATCGGTCACGAACAGAAAGCCGGCCGGATCCCAGACGGGTCCTTCGAGGAAGGAGTCCGTAGACGCGCCGCCTCGGTTCGCGCGCGCCCATTCCGTTTGAACATCCGGCAGACGGAACTTCGGCGGCATGCGCGTGAAGACTTCGGCGGTGCGGACTTCGGGCGATGTGAGATAGAACATGCTTGACCTCTCTTGCCGGATCAGGCCACGTTGCGCGCGTTTTCCGCGACCACGGCCAGGACATTCGCCGCCGCGCCCTTGCCCATGTTCACGTACGCGGCATCGCTCACTCCGCCGATATGCGGCGAAAGGATGACGTTGGAAACCGACTGGAACGGGTGCGTCGTCATCGGCTCGACGGCGAAGCTATCGAGACCCGCTGCGCGCAACTGACCGCTCGCGAGCGCTTCGATCAAGGCTTCTTCGTCGATGAGACCGCCGCGCGCCGTGTTGACCAGAATCGCCCCGCGCTTGAATCGGCTTAGCGTGTCGCGGTTGAGCATTGCGCGGTTCTCCGCGGTGAGCGGGCAATGCAGCGAAACGATGTCTGAGCTGGAATAGATTTCTTCGAGAGACACGAGCTTCACGCCCTCGGGTGCCTCCTTCGCGAACGGGTCGAACGCCTGAACCTGCATGCCGAGCGCAAGACCAGCCTTCGCGACGCGACGGCCGATGGCGCCCAGCCCGACGAGTCCGAGCGTGCGTCCTTCGAGTTCGAAGGACTTGTGTGTCGACTTGTCCCAATGACCCGCGCGCATGCGTACATTGAGTTGAGGAACCGATTTCGCGCATGCCAGGATCAGCGCCCACGCGTGCTCGGCCACGGCCGCGGCGTTGGCTCCGGCAGCCGCGCGAACCGCGATGCCGCGTGCTGCGGCGGCTTCCTGATCGATCACGTCGATGCCGCTGCCGTGCTTGGAGATGACTTGGAGGTTTTCGGCCGCATCCATGATGCGGGCATTCACCTTCCCGTACCGAACGATGATGGCAACCGGCTTGTGCTGTGCGCACAGCGCGACGACGTCGTCTTCCGTCGGCTGCTTGCCGGCGAACACGATTTCAAAATCGTCGAGCATCGCGAGCGCTTGAGGAGCGAGGTCCGCTGCCGTCACCAGCAGCACGGGCTTTGCAGAATTCGCAGCCATTACAGCACCTCGCCGTCCGCGAGCATGCCCGCCGCGCGGAGTTCCTTCTCGAGCCAGCCGGCACGCGTGTCGCCTTTGCGGATCGCCGCGATACGGGCGGTTTCCGCGTCGAGCTTCTTCTGCGCGAGTTCGACGATACGTGCGACATCGTCCTTCGGAATCACGACGACGCCATCAGCGTCGCCGACGATGAGATCGCCCGGATTGACGCCGGCGCCCGCCACCGAGATCGGAAAATTGACGCGGCCTGCAACGCTCTTGGTCGGTCCGCACGGATTGAGGCCGGCCGAGAACACCGGAAACTCGCCCTGCGCGAGTTCGTGCGAGTCGCGCACCGCGGCGTCGATGACGAAGCCCGCGATGCCTGTGGCGTGTGCCTGAGTCGCCATGATCTCGCCGATCAGGGCGCAGCCGACGTCGCCCTTTCCATCCACCACGATCACGTCGCCCGGCTTGGCCACGGCGAGCGCCGCATGAATCGCCAGGTTATCGCCCGGCCGCACTTCGACGGTGACGGCGGGTCCCGCCACCTTCATCGTCGGCGCGAGCGGCTTCACGCGGCCGTTGAGCGTGCCGCGGCGGCCCGCCACATCGGCGAGGATCGCGGCTTGGAATTTGGCGGCGGCCTCGACGAGTTCGGGGCTCACACGCTCGACACCTCGATTGATGGAAGAGTTGGACGTCGTGCTCATCTGGAATTCACCTCTGGTTGACGTTGTACTTGGTACAACTGTAGTGTACGTGACGAAATGATATTAAACACGACTTCGACATGCGACCATCGGCGTTAACCCTTTTACTATATGCAACTTCGTTGTACCATATACAACTTCGCCAGCCGCGTTTTACTGTGTAAAATGCGCCAACGCGACAAGCGACGGGAGAACAGACGTGGGAAACGAAGGTGTGGCAGCGGTCGAAAAGGCTCTCTCGCTGCTCGATTGCTTTAAACCAGGTGTGGAGTCGCTTTCATTGGCCGCGCTCGCGCAAGCGTCGGGCATGCACAAGACGACGGTTTATCGGCTGATGAATTCGCTCGAACGGATGGGATATGTCGTTCGGTCCGACGCAGGGGCTTATTCCCTGGGGCATCGGGTTCTGTATCTTGGAAAGCTGTACGAGCAGTCTTTCCATCTCTCGACGATCGTCGAACCGATCCTGCATTCACTTGCCGTCTTGACGAAGGAAAGCGCGTCTTATTACGTCATCGACAAGACGCACCGCCTTTGCCTTTTCCGCGCGGAGCCGTCGGAAGGTCTGAGAGAGACCCGACTTGCGGGCACATCCTTGCCTCTGGATGACACGGCCATCAGTCAGGTATTGAGATACTGGGGATTGGGCGAACCGCTTTACGAAAGCGCACCTTCCTTGCCGCTCTTTACCTCCGGCGCGCGAGATGAACATACCGCCGCGTTCGCAACGCCGATCTTTGGGGCATCGGACAAGTTCATGGCCGCGCTCACGCTCTCCGGGCCCGCATCGAGACTCAATGCCGCCCACAGGACCGGCGAGTTGATCGCGCTGCAACTCAACGCCGCCTCGGACCTGTCGCGGAAGCTCGGGGCGAGTATCGCGTTTTGCGAATTCATTTACGCCATTCGCTAAACCAGCGAGGCCGGACATCCCGGCCATGTGCTTATCGCGGCGTGTAGATACTCTGGCAGAACGCATGGCTCGCGCCGAGTGCCCGCGAGAGGTTTGCTGCGGCGGCAAGCTGTGGCTCGACAAACTCGCCGGTGACATTGGCTGCTTCGAGCGTGGACGCAGCGCCGGAGAGCGTCAACGCGCCCGCAAATTTGTTCCCAGCCGAGAATACGGGCGTCACGAAAGCGGCCGTGTGCGCATCGCGCGAGCCTGATTTAAAAATCGGCAATCGTGGTGGTTGCTCGAAGACGGGCTCGCTGCTCCCCCAATGCCTGATGACATCGCTGGTCGCGGTTTGGTCAAAGTCTCTTGGACCAGACGCACGGCTCAACCGTAGGCCTTCAGCAGGCTCCACTCGATACAGGCAGCGCCAGCTAGCCTCTTCGGCAATCGAATAGGAGGCGCTTGCCCCTGTTGTCTTTGCAAGTCCCTTTAGCACGGGTACGACAACCGCCTCCAACCGGAACGACCGCTCGAAGAGCTTCCCCAGATAGAGCAAGCGATGACCCAACTCGTACGTACCCGCCTCGCTCCGAATGACGTAGTTCATCCGCTCAAGTGAGTTGAGCAGCCGCAAGGTCGTGGTCACGGGCTGCCCCGACGCCTTTGCGAGCGCCGCGAGCGAGAAAGCATGCCTATCCTCGGTAAAGCAATCGAGTAACGCGAGTGCTTTCTCGACCGCTGCTACTCCGTCGTTGCTCACGTTCGTCTCTGCCTGTCTATTTGATTCCCGCCGCGCGCAATGGATGACGCGCAATCACAAAATAACCCGCCCCTCGCAGCGCCAGCTGCGCTAGGCATTATCGCCCGACATTGATCGGTGTGCCTCGATGTGACCTCGTAGCCTGCAACGGCTGAGATCGAACGTGCGTCGGCAACGATAGGTGTAGTGGTCGGCACTCCAACAACAGGTAACGATGGTGGAGCTGCCTTTCGGATGTCGTCGGGATGCGGTGGGCGAACGTCGCAAACTGGCCGGCTTGAGCCAAAACCGCTGTCAATCTGCTCGCCGGAAACCGGCCATTGCGCGGGACGGACGAGACTTCCGGCATTCGAAGTGAAAAGACGCCTCGACTGGCGGCTCCTGGCCGTGAGCCGGCGCAAGGCCGCCGGGAAGAACCGCGGGCGCAGGTCAGCTGCACCCCTATACGGGATTATGCCCGTAGTTGGATTTTTGAAGCCTCTTCATGACTGTCGGCACCGATACACCTCCTTTTTCAGACTCGAGCCAGAGCCGGTCGAGTGCCCTCGCTGCTCACCGCATCCTTCCATACCGGCACACCATCCTCCCGGCGCGGAGGGGCGCTCCTTGGCGCCCTTTGGATGGTCAACGTCCGGCGATTAGACCGCCGTCGACGTGAAGGATCTCGCCGGTTGTAAAGGCGGCGTCCTCGAGATATAGCACCGCTCGAACGATATCCTCGACTTCGCCGAGCTTGTTCATGGGATGGAAGGCGGCCAGCTTGTCAACCATGCTCGGATCGTGCATCGGCGTGCGGATAACGCCCGGAGCCACGGCGTTCACGCGGATCCCGCGCGTGGCGTACTCGATCGCCATGCTCTTGGTCGCGGCGTTCATCCCGCCCTTCGTCAGCATCGCGATGAAGGCGGGCGAGCGCGAGCTCGCGAATTCCGCCGTCGAAGCCGTAATCTGGACGACATGGCCACTGCCCTGCTCGAGCATCACTGGAATGACTCGCTGCGTGGTAAAGAAAAAGCCGTCGAGGTTGGTCTTCACCTTGAGCCGGTAATCCTCTTCGGTATATTCGGTGAACGGCTTGCCGATGAAGATGCCGGCGTTGTTCACCAACGTATCAATGCGGCCGAAGCTGTCGAGAGCTGCCGCGACCAGACGCTTACCCGTGTCGGGGTCGCCGATGTCGCCGGCGATGGTCACGAGGTCAGGATCGGCTGAAGGCTGGATCGAGCGCGATGTAGCGACGACGCCGTAGCCCCGGGCGCGGAAACCGTTGACGATGCCTTCGCCAATGCCCTGCGAAGCGCCGGTGACAATGGCTACCTTTTTCTGGCTCATGCTGTTTCTCCTGGCTGTTGAGTGAACCTGGATGCCGTTGGCATCCCGTGGTATGGACAGCAGGTTATCGCTGGACTTTCGGAAAGAGGAGCCGCTATCCTCGCGCAATGACTGATAAAAAACGCACAGAACTCGACTGGCAGGACATGCGGATATTCCTGGCGCTGGGGCGCTATCGAAGCCTGTCCGCCGCTGCCCGCGCCTTGCGGGTCAATCACGCGACGATTGCCCGCCGTGTCCAGTCTCTCGAGAAAAGCGTCGGTCAGAAGCTAGTGGAGCGCCGGCCGGAGGGCTACGCACTGACGCCGGCTGGAACACACGCGTTACAGGTTGCAGCGGAAATGGAAACCGCGGCGCTGACGATAGGGCATGCGCAGGCGAGCGATGGCGACGCTATCCTTCGAGGCCTAGTGCGCATAAATGCACCGCCCGCGCTATGTCAGGGTTTCATCCTTGCACGCCTCACACAGATTACCGAGTCCTATCCCGGTATCGACATTGATCTTGCGACAAACCTTCGTTCCGTCAGTCTTGATCGTCACAAAGCCGATATTGCGGTGCGTGTGGGTCGCCTCGTCGACGCGGACCTGATCGCAAAGCCACTCGGTCGCATGGCGTTCGGCTTCTATGGCGCACCAGCGCAGTGCGAGCGAGCCGAACGCGGGGAGGTGCCGGTTTTCGTGAGTTTCAACGAGGAAAGCGCCGACATGCCGGGCACGAACTGGCTGACACAGCATTTCCAGCGCTCGCGCGTTTCACTTCGCGCCGAGAATCACATCTTGCAGGCGATCGCCGCGCGAGACGGTGCAGGCCTAGCCTTGTTGCCTCATTATCTAGGCCGAAGCTTGCCTGGGCTGAGCCCGTGCTCGCTGGGGCCGTTGCCCCCGCCGCGAGATATGTGGCTATTGATACGCAGACAGGACCGAAACGTCCCGACAATACGCGCGGTCATGCAGCACCTTATCGATTCATTCAAGCAGAGCGAAACACTTTTCGACGCTTAAGTTCTAGGCGCGTCCGACCCGCAGCTCGCCGCACACCGACGAGGAAGAAGCGATAATGTGGAGGAATATGGCGTTGGCCAACGCGCAGTCGACTGCCGATGAACGACCCATTCCCGTCATCTGCCCCACCTCGCTCGATGTCTGCAACGCCACCAACAGCGGACGTTCGTGGGCCGTGTAACTGCCCCGTCGAGGCTCGCGATCCTTGCCCGACCAATCTTTTCAGCCTCGATCCAGGAGCGACGCGAGTTGCGGCAAATCGGAGGCGATTACGTCGATGTATGGCTCCGGCAAGGTATCGACCTCGGTCGCCCGACCGTTCTCAAAGGGACGCGGAATAAATGCCGTGAGCAGGCCGCTGCGCTTGGCCGCCATCAGGTCCCACTTGTGGGCTGACGCCAGCATGATCTCGCCCGGTACAAAGCCGAGATACTCGGACGCGAGCTGGTAGACACGCGGATCAGGCTTGAACGCGTGCACCAATTCGCCGGTGAGGATCGCGTCAAAGGGCAATCCTTCGCGTTTGACGAGGCCGATCATTCCCGCCATCGACGCATTCGTCAGCGTTGCAACCACGAACGCCTTTCGCAGCGATGTTAGTCCCGCCAGCGTATCGCTCCATGGTGTCATCGTCCCCCAGACGTCGAGCAAGCCGCTTTTGTCATCGTAGGAAAGCGCATTGCCGCGCGGGTAATGCATAAGCAATGCAGGCAACACCTCGGCATAAACAGCGCGGTTGGGCTGCCACGGCTTGCGCCCGGCGGCGATCTCGACGATCGCGTCATGTGCCGCAGCACTCCACCGTCCCGCAAAAGTCGACCAGTCCTGAAGTCGCGGCGCGACTACAGGGATGCGGGCGAGTTCATGCATCATCGGATCGTAGAAGTTGAAGACGGTGCCTTGCATATCGAAGACAAGGGCCTTGGGTCGAATGGTGTCGTGTGCAGTGGTCATTGCGGTTCCTGAAGGCGAGGGCGACAGCCCTTGCGCGAGTGCGGCGGCCGAAACGAATGGCAGCGATGCGAGAAGCTGCACGAAACGCCGTCGTCCGGGTTGCAGTACTTGAGGCTTCGATAGGTTCATGATGTTTCTCGTTGCATGATTCGGTGTCGTCGAGTGGGGCGCTGGTGTTTAGCACCGTCCCAGCGCGTTTCGGGCGGGCGCGGCAGCCGGACGCTCCGACCATCGATACATCGCGACAACTGCGATTCCCAACACCGCCAACGCCACCCCGGCGTACACCGTCGTGAGGACGTTGACGCCTGCCAGTGTCAGCCCGCCGAGGAAGGATCCGCCAGAAATGCCAAGGTTAAACGCGGCGACGTTGAGCCCCGCCGCCGTACCGACCGCCTCGGGCGCCACGCGTCGAGCCACTAGCACGACGGCCGCCTGCATGATGGGAGGAACGGCGAAGGCGAACGCACCCCACACAAACAGGTTGACCATCACCATCACGGGATGCTGTGCGGTGAGCCAGAGCGCGGCGACCGACGCGGCGATGCCGGCCAGCGCGAAGTTCATGCTGAGCTTCGGGCCATATCGGTCGGACAGGCGTCCTCCGCCGATCGTCCCCGCCACGGAACCGAGTCCGAACACCATCAGCCCGACGGTTACGCCTTCGCTCCGGAACCCCGTGGTATGAATCAACAGCGGCGACAGGTACGTGAACACCGCGAACGTCGCTCCCATGCCTAGTGCAGCGATCGCATAGAGCGGCATCAATGCACGGCTTTTCAGCAGAGCGAGCTGCGAGAGCACGGTCCCAGCACTACGCGGAGCGGCCAGCGCGGGCAGAAGCCGCCAGAGGCCGATAGTCGCCAGCGCGCCCATGGCGGCCACTGCCAGGAACGGCAGCCGCCAGCTCATCAGATCGCCGAGCCACGTTCCGCCAGGGACGCCAGTCACCATCGCGACCGTCAGGCCGCTGACCATGATCGCCACGGCCCTGCCTGACTTATCCGGCGGCACCAGCGACGTGGCAACGGTTGTCCCGAGGCCGAAGAACACACCGTGCGCGACCGCCATCACGATCCGGATCACGAGCAGTGCTGGGAAGGCTGTCGAAAGTCCGGCCGCCAGATTGCATAGCGTAAAGAACGCCATCAGCGCGAGCAGCAATGCGCGGCGCGGCAAGCGCGCCGTCATGGCCGAGACAACAGGCGTGCCGACCGTAATGGCCAGCGCGTAGAAACTCACCAGCAAACCGGCCGTCGACACGGAGATGCCGAACGCCCTTCCAATGTCGGGCAACAAGCCGACGATAACGAACTCCGTCGTTCCGATTGCGAACGCGGCGAAAGCGAGGGAAAACACTGCTGCGGGCATGATGAACTCCTCAATGAAGTCATTCGCGCTGGCTTCGCGGTGACTGGCACGCGGACGGGCCGGAAGAAGCCCTCTGTCCCGCCCGGCGCTCAGCTACCGCGGCGTCACGCTTCAGAAGTCCTGAACGGTGGGGCGAATCACGATTTCGTTGACGTCGACCGAGCTGGGCTGCTCGATCGCGTAGGCGATGGCTTGCGCAATCGCGTCGGCGGGGATCGCCATCTTGTAGAAGTCGACGACAAAATTGCGGCTGTCGTCGTGGCCCGAACCGAACTTCAGTTCTGTGTCGATCGCACCCGGTGATATGACGGTCGTGCGGATGTTGCCGCCCACTTCGTGACGCACACCCTCAGAAATCGCGCGCACGGCGAACTTCGTTCCCGAATAAACCGTGCCTCCGGGGCTGAAGACCTTCAGGCCCACGACCGACGCGATATTGACGAAATGGCCCGACTGCTGTTTTTCGAATACCGGCAGCGCCGCGGCGACTCCGTACAGGAGGCCCTTGATGTTGATGTCGATCATCCGGTCCCACTCGTCGGTCTTGCGCAATGACAGGGGTGCGATCGCCATCAGGCCAGCGTTATTCACCATGACGTCGAGGCGGCCATGTTGCGATACGACGTCGCTGATCAGGCGGTTGACTTGCTCCTGATCCGTCACGTCCACCTGATGGATCGAGACTCGCCCGCCTTTCGCCAGGATTTCCGCGGCAACGCGTTGCAGCCTTTCTATGCGCCGGGCGGCGAGAGCGACAGTGGCGCCTTTGGAGGCAAGAAGTTTGGCGGTGGCTTCACCGATTCCGCTGGAAGCACCGGTAATGACGACGACTTTGTTTGCCATGATTTCTCTCCAGGAAGTTGAACTGCGTGAAGAGAAGTCTCGTCCCGACGGGCACTTTTGATTAGACTGGAATGTATAGAATGTCTTTTCCACTCTTGCAAAGATCGTCACGGAGGTGTCGATGACCGAACTCGCCGACCTGAACGACATCGCCGTCTTTGTGCGGGTAGCGCAGTTCGGGAGCTTCAGCCGCGCTGCGCGCGCGCTCGGCATGCCTGTCTCGACCGTCAGCCGCAAGGTGAGCGCGCTCGAGGAAAGGCTCGGCGTAACCCTGTTGCAGCGCACGACGCGCAAGCTGAGCCTGACTGGACAGGGGCGCGCCTACTTCGATCAATGCAGCGAGCCGCTAGGTCATCTGTATGACGCCGAGCGCGTGATCACCCAGACGCAGAAGACGCCGGAGGGCGTGCTACGCATCTCCGGTCCTGTGATGCTCGAACAGGAACCGTTTTACGCCTTCCTGTCGGCATTCTTGAATGACTATCCGCAGATCCGGGTGGATCTGTACTTCACGAACGCGTTTATCGACCTGATCGCCGAAAACGTCGACGTTGCGATTCGTTTTGGTGAATTGCAGGACTCAAGCCTCGTTGCGCAGCGAGTAGGAAGGAGCGTGCGGCAGCTCGTCGTCTCGGCCGACTATGCACGAAACCATTCCCTTCCATCGCGGCCCGAGGAGCTCAGCCAGCATCCCTGCGTGCTGATCAACGCGCGCAACAACGAGACGGAATGGCACCTCGCGAACGGCCGCAAGGCGGCCAGGGTACACGTGAGCGGGCCCGTTGCCGCGCGCGACTTTCACATAGTCCATGCATTCGCGCTGCGCGGGCACGGCATCGCGCTGCTTCCATCGAGCTACTGCGACCCGCATATCGCCAGCGGAGAACTGGTGCGTGTGCTACCCGACTGGTCGTCACCGGAGCTGTTCGTCCACGCCGTTTATCCGACGCGGCGCTTCATGCCGTCGAGGTTGAAAGCATTTCTCGATGCGCTGAAAGCGTGGAAGGGACCGCTTTGGCTTCCGTTGCGCTGAAGTTGGGCCGTCGCACTAGCGCCAGCCGAGCGCGGGAGCGACGTGCGTGAGGATCGATTCGATCACGTGTGCGCAGTACTCCACGCCGAGTTGATTCGGTACGGTCAACAGTAGCGTGTCGGCTTCCGCAATGGCCTCGTCCGCTGCGAGTTGCCTGACGAGCGCGTCGGGCTCTGCCGCATAATTGCGGCCGAAGATTGTCCGGATGTTGCCGTCCAGCAGTCCGATCGTATCGTCGCTGTTCGCATCGCGTCCAAAGTACAGGCGGTCGCGATCGTTCATCACCGCGAAGATGCTGCGACTCACCGACACGCGCGGTTCGCGCGCGTGGCCGGCTTCCTTCCACGCCTGCCGGTAAGCACGAATCTGCTCCGCCTGCTGGACATGGAGCGGACGGCCCGACTCGTCGTTCTTCAGTGTCGAGCATTGCAGGTTCATGCCCATCCCGGCTGCCCATACCGCGGTGGCATCCGATCCCGAGCCCCACCAGATGCGATCGCGCAACCCTTCGGAATGGGGCTCGACGCGTAGGAGGCCCGGCGGGTTGGCAAACATTGGCCGTGGATTTGGCTCAGCGAAACCTTCGCCGCGCAGCACTTCGTAGAACACTTCCGTGTGTCGACGGGCAAGATCGACGTGCGTCTCGCCCTCGCCCGGCGCATAGCCGAAATAGCGCCACCCGTTGATCACCTGTTCGCCCGAGCCGCGGCTGATGCCGAGTTGCAGCCGCCCACCGGCGATGAGGTCGGCCGCGCCCGCGTCTTCGGCCATGTACAGCGGATTCTCGTACCTCATGTCGATGACGGCAGTGCCAATTTCAATGCGACTTGTTCTCGCACCGACAGCGGCCAGCAACGGAAATGGCGACGCGAGTTGGCGCGCGAAATGGTGCACGCGAAAAAACGCGCCATCTGCGCCGAGTTGCTCGGCGGCGACCGCGAGGTCGATGGATTGCAGCAGGACGTCGGCAGCAGAACGCGCAAGCGAATGCGACGACGAAGACCAATGGCCAAACGATAGAAAACCGATTTTTTTCATGTCAGCGCTGGGCGCAAGCGTGAGAAGACGATGAGCGTATCTTGCCCGAGTCGGGCAGACGCCGCCGGCACGCGCGCTGTCTGCCCATTCTTTCTTTGCGGATCAGGAGGGGAAATCAGTGGACGCTGAAAGCGCCTTCCAGGTTTCCGTTTCGGCAGTCACGTACGCGTTTTTTGCCGCGAGCGCCTTGAGCGTGTCCGTGCCGAGCGGCAAACGCAGCGGCGGCGTCTCCGCATCGACGAGCCTGATCATCGCGGTTGCCAGTTTTGCGGGATCGCCTGGCTGATTGTGATTGATCTCGACAGCGAGGTGCCGCAGTTTGCCCGACGTGTCTTCATAGTCGCTAATGATCGTCTTGCCGACGACCAGCGACGATGCATCCAGAAAGTCCGTGCGGAAAAACCCAGGCTCGATCATGGTTGCGCGAATGCCAAGCGGCTTGAGTTCGGCGTGCAATGCTTCGGTGATACCTTCGACGGCGAACTTAGTCGAGCTGTACACACCGACGCCTGCCGCCGCCTGATAACCGACGATGGACGACGTGTTGATCACATGACCCGCACGCTGCTTTCGCATCACCGGCAGCACGGCACGTGTGACGTTGAGCAGGCCGAACACGTTGGTCTCGTAGATGCGGCGAACCTCGGCATCGCTCGATTCTTCAACGGCCGCGAGCAAACCGAAGCCTGCGTTGTTGACCAGTACATCGATGCGGCCAAACCTTTCGACCGCGGTTTCGACGGCCGCCCTGGCCTGTGCCTCCTCTGTCACGTCGAGTGCAACGGTGAGCAACGCGGGCGACTCTCCCAGCCGTTCGGCGATCGTGGCGGCGTTCCGGCCGGTGGCGACGACAGCGTTGCCGTCATCGAGAGCGGCTTTCGCGATCAGTGCGCCCAGACCGCGCGACGCACCGGTGATGAACCACACCCGCTTGAACTGCTGTTTCGTGATTTCGTACATGTCCTTCTCCTTGGTTCGTGATGGATTCGAAACGAACTGCTGGAGAAAAGTGTCGGCGTGATCGGAACTTTTGATTAGATGGAGATGGCTGGAATGACTTTTTCGTGTTTGCAAAAATCGTGCGAACGAAAGGAGACGCATCGCGCCCGCATCTTCGAACGTCAGCCGGCGCGAACGTCAACAGAAGTGACATATCACGCGTTTGCTAAATGCGGTGTCCGGCATGGCGGCGACAACGGCCATTCAGTTTGCCGCAGCGGGCGTCCCTTCTTGGCCGATCAGGAGAGGTCGCCAACGGCCGCTTTATGTCGCTCCAGTTCGCAAAGGCTCGATTCGACTGACTGACCGCTTTGGAGACGGCCGTCTGACCGGAGTGGGTCGGCATTGTGCGTTGGCGACTGGCTGCTTTCCGGCAACGAAAATCAATGGCCGCTTTCCGGCGGTGAGTTCGGAGAGCCGACAGCCGCATCCGGACCCTCTTCTGCCGCTCGGCGCTTGTCCGGCCGAAGGTCGCATCCTGAATAAGTGCGGTCGCTAAATGAGGCCACGTCTCGGGACGCAAAGGATTCTCAATGCGCCGTCAGTTGCCACCGCAACATGGGATACGTCGCGCCCGCCGGCATCGCCCAGACGCCTGAAGCCCCGAAGCTCCACGACACGAAGCTCGCCGGATTGCTCATCTGCGCAGTGGTCAGTCCGTTCGTCGCGGGCGGTGCCGTGCCGCCCTCGCCGACATGCACCGCGTTCAGGTGATTCGTCGTCTCCTTGTTCCAGTACGCGTCGTTGCGGATCGTCCCCGAGTTAAGGTTAGCGATGGCCCCGTTGGTATCGGGCGTCGGTCGATCGCTCGACCACCCCACGGCAAACGACTCTTCGATGACGCCCGTGCTGGCGTTGTAATCGACGAGTGCGCCGTCTCCGATCAAGGAGTGGACGCGACCGGTGCCATATGATTGTTGAATCACCCCGGTGTTTCTAGCGACCAAACCGCCGCCGCTCGTGTGCGAGCCTCCGACGTTAATCGAGCCGGTCGCGTAGGACTGCACGATTCGACCGTCGTTTTTTTCGACGAGGCCGCCATAGGAGCCATTGCCGCCGACCGTTGCGCCGCTCCACGACCGTTCGATCGTGCCATTGTTCCAGCCGACGAGACCGCCGCCCACGGCGCCGCCGAATGGCACGCCTGATCCCACTAAACCGGTTGACCATGCATAGGCGATGACCCCATCGTTTCGGCCCGCGAGCGCCCCGTAACTGCCGCCATTCCCGCCCTCCACCTCGGCATTCGCAACCCCGAGGTTCCGTACGACGCCGCTCGTTCCAACGACACCGAAGAGCCCTGCATACTGGGCGTACGACAGGCCCGGCACATGGATGGTCAGATTGCTGACGACATGGCCGAAGCCATCGAATTGCCCGGCAAATGGCGCCGCGTCGCTCGGGGCGATGAGGCTGAACGACGCGCCCGCCGCCGTCTTGGCGTCGATGTCCTTTCCGAGGGTGAACCGTTCCCGCGAGATCGGACACCTGCCTCGCTCGTCCACCCTCAGGAGGGTAAGGGCGTATCTCGGGCAGCCATAGCCGACTCCTCAATCGTGGTCATAGCTCCAGTCGCCCGATTTCCCGAGCGCTTCCAAGAACGCTTTGCGGCCGCCTCCAGCCAGCCAGGATCGGAAGGACAGCAGGCCGGGGTTGATCTCACGCAGCGCTTCGAGATCGGCATTCCCAGTAAGTCGTCCAGCATCAGCGAGGTCAGTCAATCTTCTCAGGAAGGGGCTGGCGGCTAACACGTCGTCCGGGAACCTCGCATAGGTGATGGGTCGTCCTGCCGCTTCCGTGAACAAAGATCCCAGGTCACGGCCAGTGATCGTGTCGCTGGCTAACTCGATGGTGGCGCCTCCGAAGCGCGCCGCATCGCCGAAGATCGCAGCGACAATCCTACCGATATCCTGGACTGCCACGAGCTGCATCGTCTGGTTCGGCCTGACGAAGAAGTTGAAGCGACCCTGATCCAGCCCGAAGCCCGGCATCAACAGCATTTCCATGAAAGCTGCCGGCCGGATGACCGTTGCAGTTATCGGCAGCGCGCGTATATGTGCCTCAATGCGGGCCTTTGAGTCGAAATGTCCCATTCCTGTCGGTTCATCGCCTACGGCGCTGGTCGACGAATAGACAAGGTGTTGAACCCCGCTTTCGACGGCGAGGTTGGCGATCTCTGTGCCATACCGTACCTCATCCTCATCGCTCACACCGTACATTGCGCCTTGGCCGGAACTTGGCTGGACGCTGAATACACCATAGATCCCCTTCATCGCCGCACGAATCGACGGCGTGTCGCGCAGATCGCCCGGAACCAGCTCAACCCCCGCCCTACGTAGTTCACTCGATTTCAACGAGCTCGGATCCCTAACGAGTGCCCTAACAGGCCGACCCGCATTGATGAGCGCCGAAGCAACCGAACCACCTTGCTGTCCTGTTGCACCAAAAACTAAAATTGGAAACGTGTTTTCAGACATGGATTAGTACTCTTGGTTTTACTATAGTTACTAATCTATACCTTCGTTGTACCGTCGGGAAGACGGCACATTTTCCAGCGTCAGGCACAAGGGTGATACTGTTGAAGCGATCAATTCATGGGCGTTCCTACGAGGCGACGGAGCAGGGTCCGCGCTTCACGCCGTGTGCTCCACATAGCGTTCTTGCGCGCCTGGGCGACAAGTGGACCATTCTCGTCGTGTCGCACCTTGCGGTCGCCCACGGCTATCGCCTTCGTTTCTCGGAGTTGAAGAAGGGGATTGAAGGCATCACTCAACGGATGCTGACCATTACCTTGCGCAATCTGGAGCGCGACGGTTTGCTGGTTCGCCACTATTTCCCGGAAGTGCCGCCGCGTGTCGAGTACGAACTGACTACGATGGGCGCGAGCATGCTACCGGCTCTGGAAGGTTTCACCTCATGGATCAGAGAAAACTGGCCCAGCATCGAGGAATCCCGGCGCGCCTTCGACGCGAAGTAGCAACGGCATGTTTTGGGTGTGGCATGCTAACCATTTCAGTTGGAGTGCCCTACGTGCACCGTCCACGGTTTGGGCAGGCCACCGCAACTCAAACCTCAACGATGATCAGCGGAATGCAACGCACGACAGTGTTGGCCGATGGAACGCCTCCACCCTTGTGCTTTCGATGTCCCCTGTCAAACGAACAAGGGACGCTTGAACGTCTCAGTTCCGCTATCAGCAAGGTCGCTTGTTGGCCGACAAGCGCCCGCGGTCCGAATTTCGTCAATGTCAGGGCGTCAACGATTGGCGTTTTGCCATTCCTGCGACTCATCGATGCGATCGCTCGGACCATTTTCGATGAAATCATCCTCAAAGGTCTGTCCGACCAAGTGATCGTAGTCCGTCGGCTCGCTATTCACGATGGCTCGGAACATCTGGATTAATGCGTTGCCATCGTGTAGATGTGCGACGACAACACGAGCGGTGCGCAAAGAAATAGACTCGCGAACGGGCGGAGCGGTGCTTCCGTCGTGTAGTTCGAAAGCAAAGCGATGAATCTCTTGATGCCCGTCCGGCAGCCGTGTATGTCCCCAAATTGTTGCTTTCATCCCTTGCGCCCTGACATGTTTTTCCCCAAATTACCGCAAGGTTGATGCCACGGCGGTCCTACCCGGAACTTGGCGAAGGGAAGTCAGCTACTGGCCCCGTGCCGCCGGATGTGGCCGGGCCTTGCCGAGACCCGGTCCAGCCCTTCGATTGATACGAGAGCGAGGGCTGTCCTGAAAGCAGAACAGCCATTCGCGTAGCCACAAACGCCGGTCTCTGGGCCAGAGCTGGTGTTCAGGGTGCAACAACTTGCCACGGCCGCATGAGGTTATCGTTTTGCGATTCGACACCCCGGCTCGCAATGAACGCCTTGACCTCAGCGTCCGGCATTATAGTTGCCCCCGGCGGCATGACACTGATATGCAATTGCGTTAAGTATGAAAAGGAACCCAAAACATCTTGACTTCGACGTTCAGCAAGCCTGACTTAACGGTCGGATCGTCCGTCGCGATCTTTTGCGCTTCTGCCAGATCGGCAGCCTTGAAGATTGTCATCCCACCATCAGCCAGGACGCCGGCGAGGCCACCAGCCTTTTCCATGAACGGGCCACTCAATACCGTGAGTCCCTTCTCCTGCATTTCGATCATGTACGCGACGTGCGTCATGAAGTCGGGTTGCTCGTTGTATTTCACGCCCTGAATCCATTTCGGTCCCGGCGTCTGGAAAGCTACAAAATAATGAGGACCGTTTTCGTCAACCATGATTGCTACTCCCTTGGAAAGT
Source organism: Caballeronia sp. NK8 (assembly GCF_018408855.1). GTDB lineage: Bacteria > Pseudomonadota > Gammaproteobacteria > Burkholderiales > Burkholderiaceae > Caballeronia. Next base: position 862,970 of record NZ_AP024326.1, read on the forward strand.
CTGTTTCAGTAAACCGGTTGGTTTCCTGAAAACAAGCACCGCACTGCGATGCTCGTGAGATATGCGTGAGCGGGTTCGGTTACGCCACGAGATCGCCAGATCAATCCGCGGACTGGAGATCGAGTAACACCTTGCCGCCGCGAATAGCGTGTTGGGCCGCTTCCGAAATTCGCGACATCGGATAGATAGCGGCAACAGGCTGTTTCAGCTTGCCTGCACGCACGAATTCAGCCGATTCGCGCAGCAGCGTGGGCATCTGGCTATCGTACTGGGGACGCGCCTGATAAAACGCGTGAAGGCTCACCGCTTTACGCAGGAGAGGACGTAGATCTGTGTGAATCGACACCTCACCGCCCGAGAATGCGTACGAATCGAGTGCGCCGCCTTGAGAAAGACCTTGCAGTAGACGGACCGTTGACTCGCCGCTAACACCATCAATCGCCAGATGTATCTTGCCGCTCTGGGTCAGATCTGAGATCGACTCGACAACTTCGTTGTTGTCGAGAAGCACAATGTCGCCGCCCGCTGTCTTCACTTCAGCAATCGCCTCGACGCGTCGAACGAGGTTGATCGTCTTGAATCCGCGAGCCTTCGCAAACGCGATGACAGAGAGTCCGACGCCGGAACTCGCTGCATTCTGGATGACCCAGTCGCCAGCCTTAAGTCCACCATGTTCGCTGAGCAGAAGTGCGGCTGTGGGCGGATTGATGCGCAACATAGCGGCCTGCTTCGCATCCACTTCTGCTGGCAGCGGGAACAGTTCGTCAGCGGCTACGACCATCCGTTCGCGCCACGTAGCGCTGTAGAGCGGCGGCACGACTCGATCACCGACTGTCAGATGCGTCACGCCCGCGCCGACGGCCAGAACCTTCCCGGCACCTTCGTTGCCGACAGGGCTCGGCAGAGCCGGACGTTGGGGAAAGGTCCCGCGAATCAGCAAAAGGTCATTGAAGTTGACCGGAGCGAATTCCATACCGATCAGGACTTCATTGGCACCGGGTGCCAGTGGTTCAGGCAGTTCAGCAACACGGAGATTCGTGACCGGGTCGCCGAAAGCAGTAAGTTCGATTGCACGCATGACAAGTCTTCCTGGAGAGAAGATGCACAAGCCTCTTTGTTCGCATGATTCGGGAAGGTTTTAGCGTGAGCTGCCATACCTTCCGTCGGTTCAATGGCACCAGATTCTTACGTGGCGCCTTGAGACGAAAGATAGGCCTCGCCCAGTGCGCCGGGAAGGCGAGGGCTTGGCATACGTGCTATGCCAAGCGTGAATAAGTCTTCGAATGCGTCTAGCGAACTTTTAGAAGAGGATTGTCGGCAAACAGGTCGGCCAGAAAGTCGATGAACGCCCGCGTCTTCCCTGCCAGCCGGCGGCTACCCGACCAGACGGCATGAATCGGGAACGGAGGCGGCGCAAATTCAGCCAGCAAAGGCACGAGACGCCCGTCGGCGACGGCTCGTGCATACAGCCACCCTGCGTTGTGTCCAATGCCAAGGCCAGCCAGCACGGCCGCGAGCAGATATTCAGCGTCATTGCTGCGCACAGGCCCTTGCGGAATGAATTCGACTGGACCTTCGGGTCCGACAAACTCCCATGGGCGGGCTGCGTCGCGCGACATGAATGCAATGCAGTCGTGACTTTTCAGGTCGTCTAGCGTGCGAGGCACGCCTGCCCGCTCGAGGTAAGAAGGCGCAGCTGTCGTAAGGTATGTCATGCTGCCAATGCGCCGCGCCAGCAATGCCGAATCGCTCAACGGGCCGACGCGGATCGCCACATCCAGCGCTTCTTCGACAAGATTGACGTAGCGCTGGGAAACATCGAATTCCACACTGACATCTGGGTAGCGAGCAAAGAATTCGGGTAGATGGGGCACGATCTCCATCCGGCCGAACGCAGGTGAAAGCGCGACCCTGACCAAGCCAGACGGTGACGCCTCTTTGTTGCCCACTCTCGCCTCGACCTCATCCACGTTTTCCACAATGGCGGTTGCGGAGTCGTAGAAATCTTGGCCGGCATCGGTCAGACTCAAACCGCGTGAGGTCCGTCGCAGCAATTGCACACCCAACCGAGCTTCCAGTCCGGCAATGAGCTTGCTGACCGTCGGTTGGCTAACGCCCGTCGCACGCGCAACTTTTGAGAAATTGCCGGAGTCAGCCACCCGGATGAACATGCGCATCACTTCAATCCGGTCCATTTGCTGTCGATCCTCCAGGATGGGTTGTGGCAGAGCGGAATGACGACATGCGCCCGTCGCCCCGCAAACTCTACAGCGCGCTGAGCATCGACTGGCAAGGCAAACTCACGAAACAACGCGATTCTGTAAGAACCGCCTGCTGGCCCAGATGTCGTCGTGTCCGGCGACTCCGGCAGTTTCAGTCACATCCTCGGCGAGACCGTGACGGAGGTGAACCTGGATCAGCACGTAATATGTCCTTGCACGGCACAGTGCTTACACCTGGGCGTAACCACCATCCGCGAAAAGCAGAAACTCCCTCGCGTTGACGAGGGCGGAGTCGCTAGACGCCAAAAAGAGGACCGCTATGGCGACCTCGTCCGGTTGACCCAGACGGCCGCGCAGGATCAGCGCCACCAGGCCATCGCGCGTCGTATTCGATGCGTTTGCCAGCGCGGCCGTCTCCGTCAGGCCCGGGCTGATCAGATTGACCCGAATGCCGCGATCTTTCAGGTTGGACGCCCAGGTACGGACGAAGGAGCGCAGCGCTGGCCTTACTGGCGGCGTAGACGCTGCGGCCGGCTCTACCCTTCATGCCCGCAATAGAGCCGGTCATGATGATCGAACCCTCATCGTTGAAGAGCGGCAACGCCCTTTTGCACTGTGAACAGTGTGCCACGCATGTTGACGTCGATGATGGCGTCGAAATCTTCTTCCGTTATCGCCCCCAGTGGACCGGCGATGGCCGCGCCAGCGTTGGCGGCAGGAGATCGATGCTGCATCCCGCCGACGCGACGGCGTCATAGAGGCGATTCAGGTCGGCGAGTTTGGCGACGTCCGCCTGCACGGCACGGACATTTCCACCTATCGCGGCGACAGCCGTGTCCAGCTGCGCCTGGCGTCGCCCCGTGATGAAGACAGTCGCTCCCTCGGCGGCAAAGCGCTTGGCGGTCGCCAGGCCGACCCGAACTGCCGCCTGTGACGAAGGCAGTCTTTCCCTACAACTTCCACATGTCAAAACCGTTCGCACGACGCGTCGGCGCTAAAGCCGCACTGTTAAAAGGAACATCCCGGCACGGAATCGCCGGATGGCGCAGGTCAGACGTAGTAGCCACTGTCGGCGTCGAGAATCGTGCCGGTGATGTACGAAGCAGCGGGGTTCGCTAGGAAGAATCGGAACGACCACTTCTTCGAGACGGCCGAATCGCATCGCGAATATCGACGTAGTTGATCGGGGCCATAACAAGCACTACAGGGCATCCGTGTACACCGATTGCGCCCTGTCAAGCTGTTTGCCCCTTTCCCTTTATAGCTGGGTGATTCCTCCGTCCGCGATCAGATCGATGCCTGTGCTGTAGCTGCTTTCATCGGAGGCGAGGAATAGCGCCGCCGCAGCCATCTCGTCAGCGCGGCCAATGCGGCCCAGCGGCGTGATCTGCTTGAACATTGCCCGTGCACCATCCGCCTCCTCCTTCGAATTGAACAGGCCGTCCACGATCGGTGTTTCGATCATGCCCGGACTCAGTGTGTTGGCGCGAATGCCACGATCTTTGAATTCCGACGCCCACGTCCGGGTGAACGAACGGATTGCCGCCTTCGTCGCCGCATAAACGCCGAAGTCCGCAAAACCCTTTATGTGCATCCCGGAAGCAACGACAACGATAGAGCCGCCGTCGCGCAACATCGGCAGCGCTTTTTGTACCGTGAAGAACGTACCCCGTGCGTTGATGTCGAAAGTCTTGTCGAAGCGTTCAGGTGTTACGGACTCCGTTGGCAAAGACGCGACGTATCCGGCACTTGCCACAATGATGTCCAAACCGCCTTTCTCGCGTTGCACCGTTTCGTAGAGGCGATTTAGGTCATCAAGGTCGGAGATGTCGCCCTGAACTGCTGTAACGTTCGAGCCGATGATCGCTCTCGCCTTATCTAGTTCTATTTGACGACGCCCCGTAATGAAGACATACGCGCCCTCCGCGACGAATCTCGTCGCGGTTGCGAGCCCGATTCCGCTACTTCCGCCAGTAATGACCGCAACCTTGCCCTGAAGCTTACCCATGGTGGTTCTCCTAGTACGTGGAAGTTGCTCAACACGATGCAGCTTGTGATCGCCAGCGTCGCGGCAAGCCGAGGCAAGAGGATGGGGTGCGCAAGAAAGGCTGAACAGAGGGCCCAGCGGCATAGCATGTATGCCGGGGAGGCATGATCGGCAGGGGTGGACGCCGATTTTACCGAGCTGCTGCCGTTTTACTCGCCCCCCATCTCGGTAATTGGCCATGTGGGACGCGGGCGTGAACTCGTTCGCTGAATGACCGTTCGGTGGCTTGCAACTGACCTTCGTATGGCGCTACGGGCGCTCGGACGAACGTCGCCTCATGGCCGAAGGACTAAACCGCTCGCGCGGTAGGGGCTACGGTCCGACGCTGGTGGTCAGGGAGAGGCCGGTCACCCGGCTTTATGTTGGCGAATGAGGCAATCCGCCTCGTTCTTCAACAGGAGCCGAATCATGACCTCCTTACCGACAAACGCCAGCCCACTGCGCCAGCGCATGATCGACGATATGCGCATGCGCCAGCTTGCCCCCAAGACGCAGGACATCTACCTGCACATCGTGCGTGAGTTCGCCCGTTTTCTCGGGCGCTCGCCTGACACGGCCACCGTCGAGGACCTGCGCCGCTACCAGCTCTATCTGGTCGACCACGGCACATCGGCCGTGTCGCTGAACCACGCGATCACCGGCCTGAAGTTCTTCTTCAAAGTCACGCTCGACCGGCCCGAGCTGATGGTCAGGATGCAACCGGTGCGCGTGCCCCGCATATTGCCCGTCGTGCTCAGCCCCGACGAAGTGCGGCGGCTCATCGAGGCCGCCGGTAACCTGAAGCACCAAACCGCGCTGTCGGTCGCGTACGGCGCGGGGCTACGCGCCAGCGAAGTGGTGGCGCTGAAGGTCACCGACGTCGACAGCGAGCGCATGACACTGCGTATCGAGCAGGGCAAGGGCCGCCGTGACCGCTACGCGATGCTCTCGCCGGTGCTGCTCGAACGTCTGCGTGTGTGGTGGCGCGTGGCCCGTGCGCAGGGCAAGATGCTCGATGGTGGGTGGCTGTTTCCCGGACTCGATCCGCTCGATCAGTTAAGCACGCGACAGTTCAACCGTGCCATTCATGCCGCCGCCGAGACTGCGAACATCGACAAACGTGTGTCCATGCACACGCTACGCCATAGCTTTGCGACACATCTCCTCGAACAGAAGGTGGATATCCGCGTGATCCAGGTGCTGCTCGGCCATGCAAAGCTCGAGAACACCGCGCTCTACGTCCAGGTGGCCACCGACCTGCTGCACGAGGTCACCAGTCCGCTGGACCGTCTGCCCTCAGAGTAGACCCGCGGGCTGTAACGCCTCATGCTGGAGGTTGCGGACATCTTCCGCAGCCACGGGCCAGCGTGGCGAGCCACGACACACTTGAGCCTGGGGCAGCTGAAGGTCATGTCGGCCATCGAACGGTGCCGCACGGCGGCACTGGGCGGACATGTGCTGCGCTGTTCAGGCTGCACAAGGACCGAGGTGTCCTTCAACTCGTGCCGAGACCGGCATTGCCCGAAGTGCCAGGCCAGCGCCGCACACCGCTGGCTAGAGGCGCGTCAGGCCGATCTGCTACCCGTCGAGTACTTCCACGTCGTCTTCACGCTGCCCGCGCAAATCAGCGCGATCGCCTGGTACAACAAGCGGGTCATCTACGGGCTGCTGTTCGACATCGCCGCCGACACGCTGCGCACGATCGCCGAGGATCCCAGGCATCTCGGCGCCCAGATCGGCGCCACGCTCGTACTGCACACTTGGGGATCGGCGCTCACGCATCACCCGCATGTGCACGGCATCGTCCCCCGTGGCGGGCTGTCGCCTGACGGTGAACGCTGGATCGCCTGCCGGCCCGGCTACTTCCTGCCCGTGCGCGTCCTCTCACGCCTGTTCCGACGCCGCTTCCTCGAGGCACTCCAGTCGGTTCACCACCGTGGCGACCTGCAGTTCTTCGGCGAGTACACCGGGCTCGCCGACCCCGCCACCTTTGCCCGATGGCTTGCGCCCCTACGTACTTGCGAATGGGTGGTCTACGCCAAGCGCCCGTTCGCCGGACCGAAGGCGGTGCTCGAGTACCTCTCACGCTACACGCACCGCGTCGCCATCTCCAACCAGCGCCTGGTCGCCGTCGATGAGCGTGGCGTGACGTTCCGCTGGAAGGACTACCGTGCGAAGGGACGCACCCGCTACAAGACCATGACCCTCGAAACCGGCGAATTCATGCGCCGCTTCCTGCTCCATGTGCTGCCCGGTGGTTTCCATCGGATCCGCCACTTCGGGCTGCTCGCCAACCCGGTGCGCCGCGCCAATCTCGCAAAGGTGCGCGAACTGCTGCACGTCGAACCCGAGATCAGCCCGTCGCCGGACGACGCCATCATCGAAACCCGCCCCGTCTTCATCTGTCGGCACTGCGGCGCACCGATGGTCGTCATCGAAATCCTCGCGCGCAGCGCCCCGATCCGCGCACCGCCAATGCGCCGGGATCCGACATGAACCCCACGGTTCCTCGACCTGCCTGTCGAACGTTGGCTCCGCGGCAACGCGGCCCAAGGATGGAAGCCTGCGCGTGTCGCTACGCGAAGCGCTTTGCCCGGCCGCCTCATCATCGCGAATGCACGACTAAACCACTTCGCTACGGCGTCAGCGTCCCTCCGGCACCCCGCCTGAGCGTGCCGCATCCGGCACCACTGACCATTCCGGTCTATCAATCGCCATAGCCGCGAACCCTCCAACCGCAGTGGGGCACTCCGCGGTTTCCTCCATCGGGCTTATTCGACGCCTGCCGACATGCGCGGCGGCACGCACATTTCTGCGGCCGATGGCAGGCATCGAATAAACCTTAACGGATCCGGCCGGTTCACAATCTACGGTGTCCCGGTCCCCGGTCAGTATGAAAGGCAACACCGCAAAAGGTGCCTGTCTAAATTCGACGGCTATCGCCTGATGTGCAGGCTGGACGCGGGGCGGGTCAAACTCATCACGCGCGGAGGCCACGACTGGACCGAGAAGATGCGCACGCTGGCGACCGCGATCGAGGATATGCCGGTCGATAAAGCGTGGCTGGACGGAGAGGTGGTCGTGCTCACCGAGACCGGCATTCCCGATTTCAACGCGCTGCAGAACGCGTTCGATCGGCGCAGCACGGCGCAACTGACATTTTTCGCGTTTGATATTCCGTTTCTCATCGGACGTGACTTGCGCGAGGTGCCGCTCTCGCAGCGCCGCGAGCTGCTCGGCGAGTTAATCGCTCAGACGTCGAGCGAGCGCGTGCGCTTCAGTGAGTCATTCACAGAGGATCCGGAATCGCTGCTCGCTTCGGCGTGCCGAATGCGGCTCGAAGGAATCATCGGTAAGCGTGCGGATGCTCCGTACTGCTCGGGTCGCTCGACCGATTGGATCAAGCTCTTATGAGCATTTTAGGGTGTCAATAGAGCCCTAAGCCCTTACAGAATAAGCCTTTTAGCGTATTGTCGTAGTAGCGGATGTAACTAATTTCGCCGAATATGGCCTTTTTATTTACGTTTTCCGCCCGGCGTAGCCGGGCTGCTCCTTTGCTTTTCTTTGCTTTTCCGTCCCGGAAGATATTTCTCATAGCTTTTGAGGGGGTGCAGGGGGCCAACGTAAGTTCTCCACAGGATCTGTCCTAGCCGCGCACGCCCGCGGCCACCGCGGAATAGTGAGCGTCTACCGGGTGTGATTTGATGTCAGCAGTCGCCGACCTTCCGCGGCCTCGATGACAGCCATTGGCCGCCGGCCAGCCGGCTCGCGTGGCGGCCACCCCATGTCAGGCAGAAGTCGGCCAATTGCCGCCGTTCAACGAGCGAGAGAACGTGTCGTTGGAGCGGCAGACTCACTCCGCAATCGGACATACGCGTGTCTCTCGGATACGCGCACGCTTCTCGCTTGGACGTGGCTCGGTCCAGGAAGGACGCCGTCGACGAATCAGCCCAGACAAGATTTGATCTGCCGACAAGCGAGGCTTTTCGAGCAACTGGGCAAGCTTAGCAGCCAGACGTTAGCCGCGTAGCCGTTGAGAATCTGGCGAAACTCCTACGGTGTGAACTCAGTCGCGACATCACCGGGCTACAGTTGCTTGTGAAAGAAAGTCGTTCCGCAGAGTCTGCCTTCAGGCGAAAACCCGCAGTTTGGAATCTCGCCGACCCGCTGCCAGCCCGCGCGCTCGTAAAGTCGCTCGGCATCACTGCCCGTCTCGGTATCGAGCACCAGCACTGATTTTGCAGCCTCGCGTGCGACTTCTTCGACTGCCGCCAGCAAGCTCGCGGCGACGCCCTGTTTTCTCGCGTCGCGACGCACCAGCATCTTCGAAATATCCGCGCGATGAGGCTGATTTTCGGGAAAGGAGATAATCAACTGCACAGTACCTACGACTCGACCGTCAAGATCGTCCGCAATCAGCAAGACTCGCTCGCCGCAAGCCACATTTTGCGCGGCACGCTCCCAGAAATCGATCGCCTTGTGCCTGGCAATCGGCAACATGAAGCTTACTGCCGCGCCGCCTTCAACGCAGTCTATCAGGATATCGACAAGAGGTTCGATATAAGCCTTGACTTCGTCCGCCGAGAGAATTTTCACGCGTGCTGCACCACTCATCATGGGCTCCAGGAATTTCTTCATTAGCAAGGCGACGAAGCGTGCGCCGCCGGGACTGCTCACGAACACTTTGCTTTCAAATGAAGCGACGCGGCGAGTAAGGCGCCGGATCGATGGACGGCTGTCTGGACGTAATGAGATCGGCCAGCATGCGCCCACTCGGCGGCGCCGCAGTCATCCCGTAGGTCCCATGCCCGAAGCAGAGCCAAAGGCCCGGCCGCTCGCCTGCTGCACCGATCGCCGGCAGGCTGTCCGGGGTCGACGGACGTTGACCGGTCCAGATTTGATGCGGCGCCTCGATGAGCGCGGGGAACAGTTCGCGTGCCTGCTGCAGAGCGTGCAACGCGCGCCGTTCGTTCGGCATGCCATCAACGCCGCCGAATTCGACGCTGCCCGCGATGCGCAGGCCGTCGAGCATCGGCGTCAGGCCGATCGCGCGACCGCGATGAATGAAGGGCACACCGATCTTCACCCGGTCGGTGTCGACCATCACGTGATAGCCGCGCTGGCTTTCCAGTGGAATGCGGATGCCGAGCGGCGCGAGGAGTTGCATGGACCATACGCCGCCCGCCACCACGACGTCGCGCGTGCGGTGATTGCCGGTCGAGGTGAGGATCAGCCATTCGCCGTTTTCGGGGATCAGCTTCAACACCTTTTCTCGATGAAACGTCCCGCCGTTCTCGACGATCCGTTCGGCGAGCGCGCGATTCAGTTCCGCCGGACTCACGGTATGCGCGTTGCCTTTCTTCAGTATGCCGAACTGAACCGATGCGTCGATCCCCGGATAAAGACGCTCGATGTCGGCGCGCGAGAGGGTCTCGACGTTCAGCCCGTAGCTCGCGGTCAACTGCCTTTCGACGTCGGCGGCCGAGCCTTGCGGTGGCACGTCGCTGAGAATCGCTTCGCCGTCTTCGCGAATGTAGCGGCGATAAAGCTCGTCGCCGAGCAGACGGCGCCATTCGATCAGCGCAGGCGCATGCAGTGCGTGCAGGCTCCTCGCGAGTGTTGTCATGCGGTCAACCTGGCCGGCTCGCAGCCATTGGATGAACCACGGCAACGCCTGTGGCGCATAGGTCGGATGGATGGCCAGCGGACCCAGCGGATCGCGCAGCCAGCCCGGCACCTTGCGCAGCATGCCTGGCTGCGCGCCCGGCATGAAGCTGTCCGGCGAGATGAAGCCGCCGTTGCCGAACGATGCGGCGCCTGGCGACGGCAACGGATCGACGATCGCGACTTTGCGTCCAAGCAATTGCAGACTGCGCGCCACCGACAGCCCGGCGACGCCGCCGCCGATCACCATCACTGTATCGACCATTGCAAAAAGCCCTGTTCCAAAGCTGTCGTTGTGGCCGTCAAGCCAGCAGCCGATCGAGAAACGATCGGGTTCTGTCCGTCTGCGGATTCGAAAAGATCTGCCCGGGCGGTCCGTCCTCGATAATGCGTCCGCCGTCCATCACAACTACGCGATCGGCGACTTCGCGCGCAAAGCCCATCTCGTGCGTGACGACCACCATCGTCATGCCGGACTTCGCGAGGTCCTGCATCACCTTCAGTACTTCGCCGACCAGTTCGGGATCGAGCGCCGAAGTCGGTTCGTCGAACAGCATGATCTTCGGCTGCATCGTCAGCGCCCGCGCGATGGCCACGCGCTGCTGCTGGCCACCCGACAATTGCGACGGATAGTGCTGCGCCTTGTCGGCGAGACCGACTCGCTCCAGCAGCGTGAGCGCGTCTTTCTCGACGCTCGCCTTCGTGCGCTTCAACACGACCTGCGGCGCGAGGCACAGGTTTTCGAGCGCGGTCATGTGCGGAAAAAGATCGAAATGCTGGAACACCATGCCGATGTCGCGACGCCGCAGACATACTTCGCTCGGCTTGAGCTCGTAGATCCGGTTGCCGTCCTGGCGATAACCCACCAGTTCCCCATCGACGAAAAGCCGTCCGGCATTCACATGTTCGAGGTGGTTCATGCAACGCAGCAGCGTCGACTTGCCTGAGCCGGACGGGCCGATGATGCAGACCACCTCGCCCTGATGGACGCGCAGGTTGATGCCGCTCAGCACTTCGAAGGCGCCGTAATGCTTGCCGACCTCGCGTGCCTCGACCATCACCTTGCGACGCTGCGCAGCGGCGTCGGTGCCTGGAATCGCATTCATCATTTCTCCTTCTTCATCACTTTCACCGACTTGTTCAGACGCTTCTCGATCCGGCTCTGGACCAGCGTCAGCACGGTCGTGATCGCGCCGTACCAGATCACCGCCACCATCAGCAGGGGAATCTGCTCGAAGGTGCGCGCGTAGATCACCTGCACGGTCGTGAGCAGTTCGGTGTAGGCGATCACGCTGACGAGCGAAGTCGCCTTGACCATCGAGATCACTTCGTTGCTGAGCGGCGGGATCACCACGCGCATCGCCTGCGGAAAGATGATGTGACGCATCGCGCGCAACGGCGTCATGCCGAGCGCAAGCGCCGCGCGGCTCTGTCCTGCTGACACCGACAGGATCCCCGATCGCACGATCTCCGAGACATACGCGGCCTGCGCGAGACCGAGGCCGATCACGGCCGCCGCCATCTGGGTGACGACCTTGTTGGTGGCGATCAGCTTGATTGACGGGCCGAACGGAATGCCGATGGACAAGGTCGGCACCAGCGCAGAGAAGAAGTAGATGAAGAGGATCATCACGAGCGGTGGAATGCCACGGAAGATCCATGTAAAGCCGGCGCTCGACCACGACAGCAGCGGATTCTCGGATAACCGCATGATCGCCAGCAGGATCCCCAGACCGATGCCGACGATCTCTGCAAGCACCGTCAGTAACAGCGTATTGCCGACGCCCGCCAGAATCGGCGCGCTGAACAGATAGTCGAGCACGGTGCGCCATTCCCAGCGCGGATTGGTGATCAGCAGATCGGCGATCGAGAGCAGAACGAACAGCATCAGGGCCGCGCACAGCCAGCGGCCCGGATGGCGCAGAGGCACGACCGTGAACTCTTCCGGCGGCGACGTCTGCGGGCGCGCGTCAGGCGGCATGTTCGGCGGCACTTCGGCGGCGCGTGCTCCCGCGCCATACGTTGATTGATTTCCCATGATGGCGGTGCGCGTCAGAGCCACGCGTCGTTGATGCTGATCTTGTCGGTTCGCGTATCGCCTTGTCCCCACTTGTCGAGGATCTGCCGATATTTGCCATTGGTCTGCAGTTGCTCGAGCGCCGCCTTGACGGCGTCACGCACCTGCGTGTTCTGTTTGCCGACCGCATAACCGAGCAACGCGATGATGCGCATGTCGCCGACCTGTTCAAGCGCGTTCGGATACTGCTTGACCGCGTACGCGACCTGAGCGGTGTCGCCGGACCATACGTCGGCGCGGCCCGAGCGCAACGCCAGCACGGCGCCGGATGCATCGGTGAAAGTCTGGATGTCGAGCGCGCTGCCCTGTGTCTTGCATTTGGCCTGCTGCGCCGACAGTTCGCGTTCCTGGAAGGTGCCGCGCACCGCCGCGACGGTCTTGCCGCACAGGCTGGCCAGATTCTTGATGCCCGCGCCGCTGCCCTTTGGCGCCGCCATGCCGACACCCGCTTTCACGTAGTCGACAAAATCGACTTGCGACTGGCGCGCTTTCAGATCGCCGATCGAACCGACCGCGAGATCCGCGCGGCCCGCGGCGATCGACGGAATCAGGCTGTCGAAGGTGCCGGACGTGAGCTCGAGCTTCAGGCCGAGTGCATCGGCGACCGCCTGCGTCAGATCGATTTCCATGCCTTCGAGCGTACGTGCGTCCTTGCCCGCATAGATCATCGGGGGACTATTCGGCGACGCGATCACGCGCAGCGTGCCGGCCTCGCGAATCGATTGCGGCAGCGTTTTCGTCAGCGCGGTATCCGCGTGCGCGGACATCGCGACGGCTTGACTCAGCGCGACCATCAGCGCTTGCATGACGAGCTTCGAGCACCACTTCATGGCATTTCTCTCCTTTCGATCCGCAAAGTTTTGCGCGCCTGACGGCCGCGCCGAACTCAGCCCAGGTTCGCGTTGACGACGATTTCGATCCGCATGCCTTCCAGCATCAGTTGCTTGACGACGACCGTCGCGCGCGCGGGGTACGGATCGGCGAAAGTCTCGGCCCAGATCGCGTGCATCGGCGCCCAGTCGGCGGGGTCGGTCAGATAGACCTGCACCAGCATCACGTCGGCGAGCGTGCCGCCGGCCACCTGCATTGCGCGGTCGAGTTTGTGAAATACCTGGCGCACCTGCGCCTCGATGCCGCCGTCGACCAGCTTGCCGGTCGCGCTGTCAGTCGGGGTCTGCACGGTCAGGACCTGGCCGCCTTTGCGGACCACACCGGAGATCGGGTGACCAGGACGTTTCGGACCGACGTCGATGCTTTCGAACATGTTGTCTCCGTAAGTTATTCTTTAGCGCATAGGGTCAAGCGTTGATCAATCTGCGCGTAATCCCTTATGAATCATGGATCGGTGGGTGAGTAAGCGCACCTTATCACTCCGATTTTTTCGGCGGAACTGCGATTTTCGTTATGCTTGCATGCGTTTTGTTATAGGGGGTGGACTTGAAGCGTGGGCAATTGCAGTTGAAGCACGTGGCGGCTTTTCGCGCGGTGATCACCGGCGGCAGCGCCTCGGCGGCAGCGCGCGCGCTGGGCCTGTCGCAGCCCGCGGTCAGCAAGATCATTGCGCAGGCGGAGGACTATACGGGCATCCGCCTGTTCGACCGGCAGCTCGGACGGCTGATCCCGACGCCGCTGGCCTACCAGCTGTACAACGAGACCAACGTGCTGTTCTCGACCATCGATCACATCGATCAGATCGTCTCGCGCGTGATCAACAGCGAAGTGCAGCCGATTGCCCTCGGCTCGGTGCCGCTGATCGCGGTGTCGCTGCTGCCGAAGGTGCTGCCCGACTGGCAACGCCGCACCGGGCGGTCGATTCTGATCTACACCTATGACACGCCGAATCTGCTGAACGTCCTGGCGACGCGGCGACTGGAGATAGGCGTCGCGGTCGGGGGTCAGCCGAGTCACGGGCTCGAGACTGCTGCGCTGATCCGCAGCCCGATCTACTGTGCGGTGCCGAAGGACCATCCGCTCGCGCAAAGGCCGCTGATCCGCGCGAGCGATCTGGATGGCGTCGATTACGTCAGTCTCTCGCGAGTCGAGAGTGCGCAGGCGGGCATCGACCGAATGTTCCTGGTCGAGAACGCGCGGCCCAACGAAGTGATGCAGGCGCCGCTGATGGCGGCAGCGATCCGGATGGCCGAGGAGGGCGTCGGTGTGACCCTCACTGACGTTTTCGGAATGGACGTCGCCCGACGCGATCGGCTGGTGTACCGCCGCTTTGAACCGGCAATCTTCTTCGACTACTTTGCGGTGTGGCCCAAGAATCGAGAAGCGGATTTCGATCGCGACGAGCTGATCGCGCTATTGCGAAAGGCCGCAAAGGCCATGCTCGAGGATGCTGAGAAACTCGTCGATAAGATTTGACAAACGTTTCTCATCCCGATACCAGGATTACATCTGTCACGCGCTGCACGTCTTTCTGTGAAGTGCAGTCTTCGATGAGACGGACGCTCGAGATCACCTGCTTCGACGAGGCCGGCAGGCACTCTAGAAGTTTGCGGCGATTCGCCGAGTCGAGTTGGAGCGAGTGCCGCTTGCTGAGCGCTCAGCATCTTTCACAGGCAGCAATAAGGCAAGAGCTGGCCGTTCGAGATGCGGGTGCACGACCGACTGCTCTGGGTCGCCATGAGGCATTGGGCGACGTTGCGCGTAGCACGAGCACATCGTTGAAAGGCAACAGTCCGTGGATTTGGAAGGCAACAGATGTTTGAGACAGCCTTGGGAGACACGCCTTTGAATGGCAACACCCGTCGAGGTGCCTACTTATACTTTATTTCGTAGACCCAGTCGCCGCTCGCGGGAGGTCGGCGCGCGAGCGTGGCCAGTTGAGGAGCGATAGACTCCGGCAATGGCTCATCAGCGATGCGCCCGCCACCGCGCGAGGAGCGCCTTTCATCTTTTGCCCGGCTCATGGAAGATTTTGACTTGCGCTTTCGGACAGAGTTGCGCGGCCAGATTCAGCGCCTCTTGCTCGTGAGCCACGATCGTGACGAACGTGCCGCCCGAACGGCTAGCATCAGGAAATTCGACGCGCCAACCAGCACCTTCGTTGGGCCGAATGACGACTTCGTTCGCCGGGTCATCACTGATGGTCATGGCGTGATACCTCGTCAAAGAATTTTGCGATGCAGTGCAAACTCCTTGCCCGAACCTGTCAGCGGCCAGCCGTTCTTAGAAATTCTCTTCTATCCACGCTTTCGCCCAGCAAATGGCCCGTTCATGCGCCGCGCCCTCAGTGTCGAAGTGGCCAATATCGGAAAAATGAAATATCTGCCCATCCGCGCCGTCTTCGGTCGGCTTGCGCTCGACCTCACACCAGCAATGCCAGTGAAAGCCGACCTTCTTTGGAAGCGAATCAATTGTCCACTCGTGATGCTCGAACTTCAAGCGCAGACCTCCCCTCTATCCTGTTGGAACGCCCGCTCATGATCGTCATTGTCACGCAGAAACGCGCGGCTTACGAGGCTGTCGTAGCGGGCGCGTTCTGTCGTCACGATCGCCCGCAACATTTTCGCGAAAGCACCGGGGCCGGGGAGGTTGTCGACGATTACTCGCGCCGTGCGCAGCGAGATCTGTTGAATGCTTGAATCGCCAAATTCGGTGTCGAGCTGGAAGACGAAGCGATGAATCTCAACCGGCGATTCGGGAGGGGAAGGCTCGTGCGAGATGATTATGGCTTTCATATGCGCTCTTTAGCTGGACGCCGCAAAGCCAGCAGCAATCGCCGAGCCCGAGCATAGTCTCTGTCCAAAGTGCCCCAATGCCCTCCCTATCAGCCCCTCAAAACGTGCGATGCTGAGCATTGCGACAACCACCATTGGGGACGCTGATGAACCCGATATTCGACCAAAAGACGCGAGACGGAGAAATCGCTCGTGCGCTGAATCTCGCGCTGCACACTTTCAGCGTGTTCTCCGGCATAGAGGCCACGATAGAAGGCGAGCGCCTTCGACTGGACTTCGCTCGCGAAAGCGCGGCGATGATGCACGCGCTGCGGCTGCTTGGGGTGCAGCCGGGCGAAACACTACCCGCGCCGAACTTCGACGATTTTGACCTCGAAAAAAAAACGTCCCAGGGTTTTAGCCTGGGACGTGTTGAAAAGCATGATGTGCAGCTACGCCGCTTCTGCAAAGAGACTCAACTGCGTCGCGTCATAGGCCAATAGTGCCTGATGCGCTTCGTCGCCGATCGAGTTCTCGATCAGGTGTGCGTCGAGCTCTGCCGGTGTCAGGTTCAAGCGTTGCGCCAGCCGCGCGAAGTACTGCCCGCGCTTGGCCATGTCCTGATACCGCTGGGCCATGCCGGTCGGCAGCTTCACGATGCCCTCGTTTAGCCAGAAATGCGCTGAAGCAATCGCGTCGCGATGCTGCGTGTCCAGCATGAAGGCGGTTTCGTAGGTGCATGTGACGAAAAGGCATGCCGCTTCCGCATCCACCTCGAACTGCGAGGCTTCGTCGAAGTAGACGGTCTGCTCACCGCCAGTCGTCCTCGCATATCGCCCGGGCCGACCCGGATGCCGGTACGGATTCCACTGTTCAGCATCGAACGAGCGCAATCCCGTTGAAGGCGCCTCCTTGTCGTACCGACCGACTGGATACCAGCCGTGCAGAACGATATCCGGCTTCGGAAGCGACTCGAGCGTTGGAATCGGGTAGCGACGCCCCAACACATTGACGTCATGCCAGACCGACAGTGCCGGGAACGCATGCGGCGCGTAGTGATGCATCGATAAAAAGAAGTCGATGGCCACCAACTGCTGCGGCGTCACGAACTCGAACTGCGGCTCACACAGCAGCCGGTTTTCTTCCGTATCGGGAATTAAGCCAGTCGCCAGTGCCCCGGAGTGCGCTTCGGCGCGGTCGCGCTCAGCCGCGTCAATACTGCAGAGCATTTTCAGTAGACCAACACGCGTGAGGTAGCTGTACGTGTCTGCCTGGATGCGCGTGTAGCCCGCATCGCTCAGCGAACGACCCACCAACTCCCGGCGCGACATGTCCCACTGGATCGCGAGCAGATAGTTGCGGAAGTCGTTCAGCGGTCGAAGATGCCCATATTGCTCATCCTCGATCATGGCCTCAAGCGACTTGTCGCGATCGCCGCTGACACAACATATGGCGCAGCCAAAACGGCTTCCACAGGAAGCCCTCGCGCCCGAGTCGCCCACCACGACACCACACGTTCCACCGTTCCCTGCGCGATAAATCTCGGACAGGCGGTGTATCGTGCGGGGCATCAATGGCGATGGAAACGGCAGGCTTTGAGCATCCGCCAGCAGCGCGAGCATCGTCCACACATCATCGGACGTCCATTCGCTCAACGGGCTGAGGGTCAGCGCCCCGGTTCTGCTTCGGACCGCAACTTCGGCGCTGTCGCGCCGGTCGGTCATTGCTACCGCCCGCGAGGTGCTTTCGTCCCTGCGCAGCCCCAACACCGTTATAACTTCGCGGGCACCGTCATCTGCCGCCCGGCGTTGAAGCAGTGTTCGAAGCCGACCTCCCGGCCGTACTTTCCACTCGTCCGCGCACGCCCTGGTCCGTCTACCGTCACGCACGCCATTCTCAGGTGTGCGTACCAACGTGCCACGTCCAATCGTCGACACTACAAACTGGCTTGCCAACGAAGGCGTCGTCACATGAACCTGTACGGGCAACACCGACGCTTCGATATACAGCTGCAGCTCGTCCAAAACTGAGTGCAAGAAGTTTGCAATTGTCGGATTCTCGATCGTAGTGTCGACCGACTGGACATGGTGGGTGATCATCGTGCCGCCGGCACGGCGAATCGCCTCAAGCATTAACACCAGAGTACACGTGTTGTCCTTGCCGCCCGAGTAGGCGCAGCTCAGACTATGCCCAAGTTCGATGTATCGCTGCATGACGCTGATGGCAGCTTCCATCTTCGAGAGAATTTCTTGTTCCATCTTTTCGCTCCGAAAAAAAGGAGCGGCCCTTTCGGGATGCGCTCCCAAAGGGTTGAAAGGGTCATGGTCTAAGTCAGATCGAAAGGTCAGCCGTCGCGCGTTGCGCTTCTTCAAGGCCGTCGTGCGCTGCGGCGAACATGTCGGCTTGACGCGTTGCGCGATCCAGCCGAGGAAGCGTCTTCGCATACCGGCTCACGCTGGTACCGTCGAAACTATCCGCACCGGCGGCCGCACAAATGCGAATGCGCCGCGCCGAGCTCACGCGGCCGACGTGCAGGTAGCAGTGACGCCGTCGCGCGAGGGACCCACACACGTGCGCCGTCTGTTCTTTCCACTCCGTTGAACCGCCGATGAAGATGCCGACAGCAGGCGACAGAAGCGAGGCGAGGTCTTCGACCTGCATACCGTTCTGAACGGCGATCAGCATCCGGCACGGCATCCCGCGAAGTCGTTCCAGCCACTTTAGCGAGTAGTCGAGGGACGCCATGCCGCCCATGACGATGTCCGGAAGGACAAGCCAATCGGCCCGCTCGCCGAGTCGTTCGACGGCGACCGCAAACGCGTGCTCATCGAAGGGCTGACCCTGCTGGTACGCGGTCCAAGCGCCGTTGTCCAACGCAGAGCGATCGAAGCCCTCGGTACGCAACTCGCCCTTTGCCGAGACCAACAAGCGCCAGTCGGCGCCCTTGAGTGCGGCCAGGTTGCGGCGGGTGCCCGTGCGGCTCGCGTAACCGATGAGCGGCTGCCGATGCATTGCGATCCGCTCTTCGATTTCCGGGTCATCGTCAGCAGACCCGTCGACTACGTAGTACTCGGCGTAGGACATGAACGCTTGCGCATAGCCGGTCTTCTGGCCACTGGCGTATTGCTCCAGCCACGGCGGCGTCATTGGCGCACCCCGTTTTGGGGTTGCACTCTGCCGCCGATGATCAGGAAGACCTTCGTATCGACGTTCCGGACCCACGGGCGAACTTCGCCCGCGTGCGTCGCGGTGCCGGCGATGTAACCAATCGCCGCTTCAAGGTTGGCGAACTGCTCCGGCGATGCGCCCAGCTTCGCTGCTTCAAACATGAAAACACTCCACAGAAAGAACGCGGAGCGACCCTAGCGGGCCGCTTGCCCGCAAGGGTTGACAAAAGAAATTGGACGGCGTTTCGCGCCGCTTACTCGATCAGCTTGACGCTTTGCCACCAGCGACCGCCCGAGGGCAAGTCTCTGACGAAAGAGAACGCGTCCGCTTCTTTGCGCGTGAGCTCAATCACCCCGCCCTTCAATAGGGCCGCCTGGAGATAGATGACATTCGCAAGGGCGAGCGCGCCGTGCTTTTCGGCGATGCCGGTGAGCGTTTCGACGGCATCGAAGAGTTCGGCATGAAACTGCTTGGCGTCAGCGGCGAGACGAAGCGATACATCCGCTTCGCCGATTGCGCCCAATACCGCATCGCACTGAGCTTGCGGGTCGTCCGGTCCGTACTGCTCGGGTTTGATCCAGTTTCGGATCACCATGTCGTTCAGTACGTCGTCAACGAAATCAGTGCAGGAATAGGCCATGGAAGGCTCCAGTCAAGAAGTGGAACAGAATGAGCCGGTGTTAGATGCGACGCAGACGGCCGTTATCGAACGCGGACGCGCGACGCAGGTCCGGCGGCCGCGGCGGTTTCGATTGCGCAGTGGCCGGTGCGGCTTGCTGCGCTGGCGGCTCGTGACGCATCGCGTTCGAATGAGACGGACTGCCGGCTGCGGCGAGCAGCAGCATCAAAAGGTTTGCCATAGTGGATAGCGCCGAAGGGCGCGAGAAAATGAAAGAGGAGCGAGAAGCGCCCCTCGTGGGGGGCGACTCCCCACAAGGGCTAATAAAGATCAGGCGGCAAGCGCCTGTACGTCGATGACTGCGTCGGCCTCTGCAACAAGGTCGGGCGTCTGAGAGATAAAGAACTCCCGTTGATATCCGCCTTGGCGCAGCACTTCGCGCTTCATTCGCATGAACTGCACTTTGCGCTCGGGATCGAGTGGGCCGTCTGACTCGTCGCTGAACAAGGTCTGATACGGCTGACCGGTGTTCTGCGCGAGATAGAGCGCGATGCCCCGCGTGAGGCACTCGTTGATCCAGACCTTCTGACCGCCGGACATGACGGAGACCGACTTGCTGCTGTCGGACTCGGCGTCGTGAACCAGAATCTCGAAGCCCTCACGCAGTTCGCCGCTTGCGAGCGTGCGCTGCGTGCGGATCTCAACGGTGAAGCGCATGCCGTAGCACGCGAGCAATAGCTCGTTGACGGTGTGCGTCAGCGCTGGACCCGCGTCATCGATGGTCAACGCGATCACGCCGTCGTTGCCCAAGCCCTTAGCCAGCAGCTTCCAATGAGCAATCTCGTCGGAGAGGCGATCGACACGCGACTGCGTGGCCGTGAACTTCTCCAACTCCAGCGCCAGGGCTTCCGCTTCGGCCTGCAACACACTCTGCGCGCGGATCGATTGCTCGATTCGACCATCCAGTGCCGCGACGGTCTCCCGGTTCGCTGCGATGTCGCGGTCAAGCTTCGCAATCGCTGCCGTAGCGTCGACGGAAGCGAGTCGCCCGACCTCCTCGGTAATGCGCGCAAGCTCCGCTTCCATACGCGTCTTCTCAGACTGGAACTTGGCGGTACGTGCGGCACTTTCCTCGGCGATCGAACGCAACTCAGCTTGCGCCGCTTCAAGTCCCGACACGGCTGCATCGAGCAATGGCTTAGTGGCGGCAAGCTCTGCCGCCGCCTGCAAGGCGCGGCGCAACTGCGCGGCCGCATCGGTGATGGCGAGCATCTCAACACGCTTCGCCGCCAATTCAGCCGGCACCAGCGCCAAGGCTTCGGCCTTCGCTTTCTTCTCGCGATATTCCGCCCGAAGATTCGCCACCGAAAGACGCTGCACCTCCGCTTGCTCTTTTGCTTGAAAGGCTTGCGCGAGCAGCGGACATTGCGCATGCATCGAATGACCGACGCACGGCACCTGCTCCGCCACCGCTGCCTGCTTGCTCAACGTGTCGAAGTGCGCGGCTTTCGTCGTGCCCTGGTTCATCAAGCTGGTAAGCGTTGCATCGAGCGTCGTCAACGTCGCGCGTTTGACCTCCAAATCGGCAATGTCGCGCTGCAGGGGAGCAAACCTCGCTTCCTCGCGCGCAATCGCCAACTCGGCCTCCTCGCGCTTCGCCGCCGCACCGAGGATCGCCTCGCGGCGAGCCAGCGTTGCTTGGTGCGTGGCCACGGTTCGACTCAGCACGGAAACGCGCTGCTGACAACGAAGCGCCGCTGCCTGCTCGTCGTCGGCCGCGCTTTTCAGGGCACGCCCCAACTCGTCGCGGCGCACGCCCAGTTCTCGCAGGCGCGCCTCAGTTGTGGCCGATTCGCTTTGCTTCGCCGCAAGCGTCGCCCGTTCTTGAGTCAGCTTGCTCGCGTGCTCCAGCGCGGCGTCGCGTTGCTCCCGAGCGGCACGCAAGGTGTTGCCCTGCGCGACGATCGACTGCTCAGCGTCTGCTTTACGTTGCCGCTTTCCGGCGAGCGCGCCAAGCTCAGACTGGATGCCTTCGAGCGACTTGCTGAGCACTTTCGCGACCTCACCGGCTTTCGCCGACAATGCCTTCAGGTGGTCGATGCCAAGGAGTTCAGCCAGCAGCGTCTTGATCTCGCCCGCACCGTAGGACGCGAGCGGCCGCCGGTTCTGAGCCGAAAACACGCTCGTAAAGAACGTTTCCAACGAACCGTTGATCGCCTCGACACAGCGGTTATACGACTCCGCCTTGCCGTCCGACACCGTTCCGTCAGGCAGCGACACCGGGCGCCACGTACCGTCGACGCCACGATAGGCAAGGTAATACTCAGCCTTGCCGGTCTTGCCGGGCTTGCGAAACGTGAAGGACGAGCGATAGCGAATGCCATCGTGCTCCCATACAAGTTCCTTCAACGCACTGGTGCCACAGATGTGATCCCAGTACGAGAAGGCGTCGACCGACAGCTTCGAAGCACGCGACGGCATGATCGGATACGGGTGTAGGTTATCCATGATCGTTGTCTTGCCCGCCCCGTTGGGGCCGGTCAAGGCGATCAGGCCATCCGGCAACGTCTCCAGATTGAGCGTCACGCTGTCGCGCTTCATGCCATCGCGCACGCCAACGAAGCCTTCAAGCGTCAGTTTCAGAGGCCGCATGACAGATCCTCCGGCGCGCTCATCGACGCCGACATAGCAGCCATCTGCGCATAGAAAGCGTCGTCGTCCTCGTTGGGAAACGGCTCGTTCATCACGACCGACGGCACAGACTGCACCGCTGCTTTGGGCGCTTGAAGCGTCCCGTCTAGTGCGGCCGCCACTTTGTCGCAGACTCTGCCGAACTCGCGACGCGCGTTCGTCAGGAGCTCGGACCAACCGCTATGCCCGGTGAGGCTGCGGATCTCGGCAGGAGACCACTGGCTTGCATACCCTTCCTGATACGACCACAGAAGGTGCTGCATCTCAACCGTCGGCGTGACAGCAACCTCGCACGCGCCGGGCGTCGTGGCGAGCAGCAACAGCGTCTGACCGATCTGCGCCAACACTGCGCCGCGGTGTTGGCCGAAGGGCTGATGCTGAATCGCCGGGGTGAACCCAGCGAAATCGACCAACGACTTTTGAAGGTCACGCGATGAGCAGTCGCCCAACGCAAAGGTGCGAACCCAGTTCGGGCCAGCGGGATAAAGACCAAACATGATGCACTCCGTTATGGTGGACGGAATGCGGCCCCGGTAGGGATCGCTCCCCGCCAGGGTGAAAGAAGAAATGAACTGCTAGAGAAAGGTCCTGCCACTACGAATCGATGCGTCAAAGACGCGGTGAAACCTCTGTTTCGATAGCGACGATCAAAATCGGCTATCGGAACACGGCTTGCGTGTTCAAGCAAAGGAGTCATACTGGCCTCCCCTGCATGCGCGGCTACCTACGCCGCAAACAAATCATCGTTGAGCCACGAAAGCTGATCTGCCGAAGCCGACTCGACGATTTCCACCGTCGCATCGGGCATTGGTAGTGCTTCGTCGTTATCGACGTCACTCGGACGCTCTTGGACAGCCACCGGCGTAGCCTCGGACTTGCTCGACAATGCGGGCAGTCCGTCAGTTGCGAACGGATGCGCCCCCTCGGCGTCGCTCAGTCGCGCCAGCACGCCAGCGGCGATTGCCTCCGCGTCCCCCGTTTCCAGCAACTGCAGCCGGTCAAGCAAGGGCGCCGGACCAACATCAGCGTGCTCGCACCACCGCTCGAGCTTTCGGTCAATCGACGTTTCAAGGCTGATGCCTTGAGCGCGTGACCGGACGACGGGAAGAATGCGGGCTTCGACCTTCAGCTCGGCCGCGTTGCCGAACAGCGCCGCGATCGCGTCGCGGTCCACTGACTGTTTGTGCTCTTCGTCGACCTGCCAACGAATTCGCACGAACTTGTCGGTCGCATCGAGCGCGATTGCCGTCAGGCGTTGCATGTCGGGCGGTCCGTCAAAGTCGACGCAGATCGTCTGCCGGGACGGCGTCACGACCAGATCGGCTTGCGCGCTTCCCACCTCGACATTCCACATGAGGAAGCCCTTGTCGCCTTCCTCACCGTAGTGGAATCGCCCGATCGAACCGGGATACGCCACGACGCGCCCCGCTCGCTTCCACTGCTGGGCTTTATGGATGTGCCCAAGCATGAAGGCATCGCATTCGGCCTCGAACAGACTGCCAAGCGAAAATTCGTGGTCGAATCCCGCCATCGTCACGCCGTGCTCGGTCGTACAACCGTTGACCGTGCCGTGGGAGACCCCGACAGTTCGAATTCCCGCGGCTCGAAGCTGCTGGTTGATGCGCCCTGCCGCGGCAAGATAATCACCTAGCACGGCTTCAAGACCCGTCCCGGCTTCCCTGGCACCAACGGCAGCCGCCAGTTGCCCCTTGTTGACCGTAGGCAAGCAGGTGAACACGACATCGGCGCCGATCGCGAGCACCTCGCGTAGCTCCTCGTCGGAGTACACCGGGCCGCTCGATGGATAGAACCTCCCTTCATGTACGCTCACCTGCTGGACACGTTCCGCCACATAGATCTGATGCCTCGTTGCCATTAGTTCGAAATTGCGTAGCGTGCCCGGCGGCTCATGGGAGAACGTGCCCTGCAGCATCAAGACCGGCATGCTGCCGCTCAGGCCGTTGATGCGCCGCGCTAGCCGGTTCAACGAAGGGGCATGGGCGTCGAGACGATGGTCCGTCGCGTCGCCCGAGATCACCGCAACATCGGCGTGTGCGAGAACCGCGTGGTCGGTGGCAAAGCCAAAGCATCGGTCCGATTCTTCGAGGTTTCCCGGCGCGTAGTGCAAGTCAGAAAAATGAGCGATTTTCAAAGTCGCCTCCTAGAAATGAAAATGGCCACCCGAAGGCAGCCAATGGATGTCGAATGCGCCACGAGGGCGCGTTCGAAAGGTCATTAGGAACTGAGCGTGTCGCGAACTTTCATCAGTGCTTGGCCAAGGAGGTTCTGGCCACGCCACTTCGATTTGTCAGTGATGTCAGGATGGTGCGCGCCTAAGCCCACGCCCCAGATCAGATCGTAGGGACTGGCTTCGACAAGTTCGGTCGGTGCCGTTGCGAGCAACAGCGTCCATAGCCCCGGATCCTGCGCGAACTTCTCCCGGCACCCGACATAGACGATCGACTCGCGCTTGGCCTTCCACGTTTCGAGGTCGAAGTTTTTGACCTTGCGGCCGAGGGCTTTTTGTTCCTTGGGCAGATGCGTGGCGAGCACAGCCTGAGCGATGTCCTCGTCGCCAAACAGCTTGGCTTTGGAGAACATCATGAACTGCTCGACGCTGACAAAATCGACGTCGTGATACGAAAAGCGGCACGGATGCCAGTTGCTAAAAGCGTCCTCCGCGCCGAAGAACAGCGTGAAGTTGCCGACTCTACGCATCGGAATCTCCTTCGCGTGAACAAGTAGATGGGCCGCCGAAGCGGACAAATTCGATGCGCAGGTGCAGCGCGGTCGAAAACATTTGAGCATGCGGTCCTTGCTGAAATGCTCTCATGCGCGAGCGTAGAAGAAGGGATGCCAGCCCCCATTCGGGGACTGGCCAAGGTTAGACGTATGCAGCTTGTGCGATCGCGTCCTGAATTTCGACGTCAAGCGAGGCGGGATCATCGAGCGCGTTCTTAAGACGTGCATTCATCGCATCGACATCAGCGATGCGTTCGATCCAGCCGCGACCGTACGTCTGGTGCGCGTACTTGCGAAAGCCGTTCTGTCGCTCCGGCTGACTTAGGCCCAGACGATGCAGCAGGTCGGACATACGCTGACGCTTGTCCTCCAGCGTCTCATCGGGGTCGGGCGAGTCGTCGTCATGACCACCTGCGCCGTCGATGCCCGATGGCGCTCCATCGCCTGCCCGTTCGGCCTCAGATTGCTCCTGCTCGGGCTGAAGGGCCGGTTCGACAATCGACTGTACCGTCCCGTCTGACTCCAACAGCGCCACCGCACGACTGGCAGCATCGAGCGCCGGTTGAGCCTCGTCCGCGCCGTCCAACAGCGCGCCTAGGTCGATATCGGCATCGAGCACCGTCAACATCTGCTTCTGACGCACGGCCTGGCCATTGTCGTCAATCCGCGTGATGTCAAACTCTTTCTTCGAAAGCCAGAAGCGCGTACCGGTGAGCCTGCCACGCGCCAATGCCACGGTCTGCATCGCAGAATACGCTTTCTGCAGCACGTAGATGGAGTTGGTCGGCAGCTCGATCAGCCCGAGTCCCTTCACGTCCGGAACTGCAAACAAGAAGTTTGCGATCAGGTTGCACTTGCGGTCCTGATACTGCGGACAGACGTGAGGATCACAGACGCCATCGGGAATGTCGTCGTCTTGCCGGTGAACGACCAGTCGC
Source organism: Caballeronia sp. NK8 (assembly GCF_018408855.1). Lineage (GTDB taxonomy): Bacteria > Pseudomonadota > Gammaproteobacteria > Burkholderiales > Burkholderiaceae > Caballeronia. Next base: position 888,782 of record NZ_AP024326.1, read on the forward strand.
CCACCGAAGGATCGTCGCGCCCGCTGTGCGCGTGCGTTACGCTCGACCGGCGCGTAAGTCTTGCAATAGCGTTTGCCGTCGCGGTCGTACTCCGAGAAGTACTGTCGCCCGGTTGTCGTGTACGCGGCCATCTGATTCGGCACATTGCGCAGCCAGTCGTCGAACGCGAACATGATCGGGAAGCGGTATAGCCGCAACCCGTGACCGCGATCTTCGCCATACAGCCGCAGGATCTCGTCCGCCGTGTCGGGATTCGAGAAATCCGAGCGTCTGCAGACGAAGTAGTCGACGTTGCGCGGAATGAGCGCGTTGCGCAGCTTCAGCGACGTTTCGAGCACCTTGCCGATCGCTTCGAACGACTCACCCGCGGCCACCATGTCGTTATAGAGCTTGACCGCTTTTTCGTTGGCTTGATGCGCCCGCGTGAGCACCTTGATACCGGGTCGAATCTTGCCGATCGTGGGCGGGCGAATAGCTCGTTCTTCAACGAGACTACGCGGCGCGTGATCGAACATCTGAACTACTGCATTCATGATGGTTTCCTCGCGAGAAAGAAGATGGCGTTGGTCCGCAGCGTTTCGGCCTGAGATTGCATCTCTCGGGCTGCCGCACTGCCGCGACGTTCGCTGACATGGGAAATGAAGACAGAGCGCTCTGCGTCGCTGAACATCGCGACTCGAGCTACTTCGCACCGCTCACGCCACACAGGGGACGTAGTGTCCGCCTGCTCGCGCTCGGTATTGATTTGATGCTTGATGGCCTCGGCGATACGCTGATTGAGGCGGTCGGGCAATAGCATGGAACAGCACCTCCGTTGAGAAAGGTCCGGCTCGCGCAAAAGCGACGGACGAAAAAAAAGCCCGCTCCCGTGAGGGAGCGAGCTTCGTGAAATCGATATAGAGACCTGCACGCCACGTCCCTTCCGGGGACGTGGCGTGCAGGGAGCGGCCGGCATAAGCCGGGGTCGCTCGATCAGAGAACGTAAAGTCGTTCTCGCGCAGCATGGTCACGCCGCGCAACAGCCCTTTTCGGAATTACTTCCGCCGCAGGAATCACGGATCAGCCAACTTCGATCGTTCTACCCAGATCAGGCTCTGGAGAGAGAACACCCGAAAACCCGGGTTCGAACGATGTACCGGCGCAAATGAATGCGGCTCAGGGTACGAGTATCACGGCTGAAATTGGGGAGTGTGTAGCGAGCACACTCAGCACAAGGAAGATTTCCACACCGGTAGCTATCCGGTCGGCGCATGCCAACGCACGGGGCGGGCACGACTTGCAGAAAAAAGATGGACTCCGGGCTTGGAGTCGAGGTCGATGCGTCGGCGACGCGGGGAATGGAGTTGAGTATCCGGGTTAATGACGTGCGCGTGCGCTTGAAAGCTCACGAAATTCATATAGCTTTCGCCCGTTCGACTCTTGCCTAATCAATGAAAATTATATGTGAGAGAGAACACAGACATACCGAAAATCCCATGGCCGTTACTGACCTAGAAGCGCCTGACGAAGACCCTAAGCAAACCGCTGCGCTCGGCAACGAGAGCGGCGCGCAGAGCGGTCTTCGTCCGCTGAACCGACTGACGAACGACAGTCGTCTCGCTCGCATCAACGGCGACACGCTGGCGAAAACGGAACTGCCGTACTACTCATTGTTCGCGCGTGAATTCCTGCGCGCCGACTTCAACTTCGCCGCCGCAAAGATGACCGTTGCGCGCGGAGGGAAGCTCATCGCGATCGAGTCGGAGTTTCGAACTGCCGAGGCGTTCATGAAGAAGGCGCTCGCATGGGCAGGTAAGTTTCCAGGTCGACGTGCACCGACTCCGCCCGAGATGGTCACGCTTGAAATTAAGCACGCCATGTCCGGTCGTCTTGTGCGACTCCTCTCGATGTATGACCAGCTTTTCCTGAAGACGATGGAAGCGCTGATGCTGAGAACCATGACGGCTCAAGTGCGCCAATCCGCGCTGGAGGCTGCCGAGGCACGCATCAATCAAATCCCTTTCTTGTGCATGCCTGACAACGACCGCTTTGCGCCAGAAGGTGTGCTGCTTCCGGACTCGGATCGTACTCACTGACATCCGATATGAACGGCCCTGCGCTTCGCGTTTGCCACGCGGTGGGCCTGGACTTGCTCGACCTAACAACGACGGGAGGACCCCGCATGGACTTACGCGAAATTCAACGACTGCATGCGCAGTTCGCACCTGACTCGATGACCATCGATCTGCCGCGGCAAATCGCTGCGCTCCCAGCGCCGGCCGACCTGACGGCAGACGCCAAGACACCCACGCTCAGACTGCGGCTTCCGAAGGCGGTGCCTGTCGCTCGCCGAAGCGTCGTCGCGGTCGCTATCGCCGCTGTCGTGGCTATGGCGGGTATGGGAGCCGCGTCGTTGTACAAGTCGGTGGGCGCGCCGTCCGCGCACGACGTAAAGAACACCGCCGCGCAGCCGAAATCCGACGGCAGCGAACGGCCAACAACGGAAGGACCGGCAGTAGCCCCGGCGACGCGCCCGATCGACGCAGAGCCGCCTCATCCAGTAGCGCTCGCTCCGATGCTGACGGGAAAAGACATTGCTGCGGCTTCCCCTATCGGTCTGACGGCTGACCAGTTCAAGAATTCGCTGGGTACAACGAGCGGCCCAGCGGCGAGCGCAGCAAGCACGGCCGCCAGCAAGGCCGTTCCTCCTGTCTCGAACGATGTGCAACGCGCGGCTGCCTCGCCTATTCATCAAGCGCGTCGCGAGGCAGAGGTGGCTAGCCAGGCTCCCACTCAACCCGTGGCGTCAGTGCCGCCCGCGCAAGCGGTGGCGCAGCCTGCCGCCGACGAACAAGCGTCGCAACAACACGCGGCACCGGCCCGTACGCACACCTACCGTCATCGCTCGCATTCGCGGGATGAGCAGGTAAGCGATGGCGACACGGGGTCGGCTGCAAGCAAGAAGTCAGCGCCTGCGAACCGCGGCGGGGCGAACGAAGTACAAATGTTTTGAGGAATCGACACCATGAAAACCGAACTTAATATCACGCTTATTGCGCGCGGCTGCGCGATCTCCGGCGACATGGTCGTGGATCACGGCATTTCGTTCTTCGGCCTGCTCGACGGCGGCATCATCTCGACACAGGGTCTGCTGCACATTGGGGAAGGTGGGCTCGTAAAGGGCTCCGCGCAGGGCGAGCACGTTCGCATTGACGGGCGCGTCGACGGGGATGTGCACGCTCGGGGTTCGTTGGAAATCAATGGCCAAGTCTCGGGCGACATCTTCTACTACAGCACGATCCGCCTTGGTCCGCGTGCGTCTTTGAACGGCACGCTCAAACGCGTTGCCAGAATGCTGACGATCGAGGCCGATTCCACGCCGGACGAAGGGCCTATCGCCGGTCCGCGTCTGGACGACGTGAAAGGCCACGAACGCGCGGAATCAAATGTGACAGAGCTCTCCCGCGCAATGGCCTGAGCCTCTATAAGCCCCATGATTTGCCGATAACGGGTCAAAGTCTCTAAGAACCCCGACCATGAAACCGATTGACCCGATCTTCGATTTCCTCACCTTGACGTGGGACGCGGCAGCGCAAGAAGCCGCGTTCGAAGGCCATTGCTTTTGCATGCTCGACACCGGGCGGCTTGTGAACGGTCAGGCAATGACGCCGGGCACACCGCACTGGAACCGCCCGGCGTACAAGTCGGTCGTGACGTACAAACTGGCTATGCGTCAGAAATCCTAGCTTTAAGCGGGCTTTTTTTTCTCCGTATGGACGTCACGGGTCCACGTGAGGGTGAGTGACGACGGGTTAGCACCGCCCAACGAGTTGGTATATGTGCGCCCTGAAGCCCGGACGCTTATAACGGCGCGATGCCTTCCACTTCCTGCTGAGTCCACCATGCCCGACGCCGTCCCGAAGCCCGAAAGCGAGTTTCTGAATGGGTCGCGCGAAGAGCGCAAGCGCGTCGGGACGTGCAGACGCTGGCAACCAGACCTGTCACATTTCGTGCCGCCACAGGCGCGCTGCAACACAGTCTGCGACGTTCCCTTGACCGCGTGGCCGACCTCGCCGCAATAGTGGTGGAGGGACGCTCTCCGGAGAGCGTCCCACTGCGGTTGGGCATTTGGTTAGCGCTATGAATTTAAAGCAAAAAAGGCCTGTTACAAAATGATCCGAATATTCACAGCCCCCTTAGTCGGATAACTTTTCATATTGTGAAAGCCTGTCGGATTGCCATTGCGCGCGTCAAGTTCTAGACCGCCAGTCGATTCCTTGAATCCTCCCGGCTAGCGTTGCCCGGCAAATTTGGACTTAGGCCGCGATAGCGCCCTGGTTAAGCTGCGCCTCGATCACAAACCGGGACTCAAAGTTTTTCGACGTCCCCGAGACCATCAACGATTCGCGAGCACGCGTCATGGCGACATAGAACAGCCGCCGCTCTTCTGGCTCGGTCGATTTGGGGTCCGGGACAATCGTCTCCTCGCTGCGGGCAATCCAGACGTGATCCCATTCGAGCCCTTTGGAGCTGTGCATTGTCGTGAGAATGAGCGCGCCCCCCGTCGGCTCATTGTTGTCCTGGCGCAGAAACAGCAGCCGCTCAGCGAAACTGCCGGACAGGCGCGACAACACGTCGTTCGTCGCCTGAATTGCGCGGATTGCGGAATCCTTCTTCGCGTACTTCAACATCCACTCGGCGACGCCGGAGAGCGTAAGCGAATAGAACTTGCGATCACAAAGGCTTTGCCATTCAGCGAGCCGCTTCATGAACTCGCGATAGTTCGTCGCCACGTCCTCGGGCAGCCCGAGATCAACCAACTCCGCCCGCCCCTTCTGCGTCAGTTCCGCACCCATGTCCGCGTGGAGGGCGCGTAGCTGTTGGGCGGTAAGCCCAAGGTGCGCCAAGACCGCATCGAGGCCGGTGTCTTTGATTCGCTCCACGATTTCAAGCAGATTGCACATCAGCGCGCCCTCCGGGCGGCTAAGGACGGACGCGCCCGATGCCCGGTAGTACTTGATGCCGTGCGAGCGGCAGACTGCCTCAAGGGGGTCTAGTATGCGGTTTGTACGCGCCAGGATCGCGCACGACTGCCCTTTCGCGAGCAAGGGCCCGAGCACCTCGACCGCCGCCGTTGCCTCCTCGTACTCGTCTGGATGGCGGGACGTTTGCACAGTACCGCCCGAGCCCTTTTCCGCACGCAGCACTTTTGCGATGCGGTCGGCGTTATTCCGAATCACCCGGTCCGCTGCGCCCAAAATCTCTGCACGGCACCGGTAGTTGCTGCCCAAGACAACGGGCTTTGCGGCGAACGACTGGATGAACGACTCCATGCCTCGGTACCCAAGCGCCTCGCGGAACGCGTAGATGCTCTGGTCATCGTCGCCGACGACCGTCACGATCGAACCGGCCTTCGCATGAAGCTCGATCCACCGGTACTGCAGCGGGTCGGTATCCTGAAACTCGTCAACGAGGAGATAGGTGAACACGTATGGGGCAATGGTGCCTTGCTCCATCCCCTCCACAGCGAGGCGCAGCATGTCCTGAAAATCGATCTTGCCGTTACGCGCAAGCGCGTCCTGATAGGCGTGATAAAGCTCGCCGTCGGCAGTGCCCGGATCGCACCGTCCGAAATTGGTTTTGATCTTCTCGATCGTTGGAATGGCGTCTTCTGCCTTCCCGTCGCGCCCGAGTTCTTGCATCACGCGGATGAGCAGACCGAGCCGGTCGCCATCGGAGGCGATATCGAGCGCACGCGCACCGGGGCGTTTCAGTTGCTTGAAAGCCAGGGAATGGAAGGTACCGGCGATCAGGCGCTTCTTCGCCGACTCGCCGGCGGCAGCCAGGATGCGCTCGCGCAATTCGAGCGCGGCGTCCTTGGAGAAAGTGACGGCGCCCACCGTCGCGGCGCTGTCTTGTAGCAGCAGCGCTGCTTTCGTGGCGATTGTCTTTGTCTTGCCCGCGCCGGGGCAGGCGATCGCCACGCAATGCTGGCGCAACTGGGCGACTTCCCGTTGCTGGGGATTGAGTTCGTCCAGCATCGCGCCCTCCTTAGTTGCCGCGGACCGTCGTCATCAGCTTCAGGTGCGTCATGTACCCGCGAATGCCAAGCGGGTTGAAGCGCTTGAGGAAGTTGACGGCTTCATCGTCCACATCGGACTGATCGCGGATGCCGTTCCACACCATGAAGTCGAAGTGATCCATCGCCCGGTCGAACTTCATGATGACGCCCAGCACGCGCATCGAAAAGCGCGAATAGGCTTCGACTTCGATGTCCATCGCGGGCATCGGGATCGTCGGCTCGAACACGAATTCCTTGTTGGCCCGAAGCTCCGCTTCCTTTTGCTGACGGAAGCCTTCGGCCACGCGCAGTTGCTCGTCAACGTAGCTCTCGATACCCCCGAGCAGCTTTTCGAGCGCGCTGTTGACCACTTCCTTGTCGTTCTCGCCGAAGGTCGAGCGGCCGAAACGCTGCATGTTGATGCTCATGCGGTTGATGTACGGCCACCACTGCTCGAACAGCGGTTTCAGGCGCGTATGGTTCAGACGCACGCGGGCGGTCACGACTGCGGCACCGGAAAGCTGGCGGTCAAGCAACTGACGACCGATTTCACGGCGGCGCTTGATGATTGAGATACGCTCAGCGGCAGGCAGATCGCGGAACAGCTTGCGCGTCTTGGCGACTTCCGCCCGCTTCATGTCGGCGTCGTCGGTGGAAATCACGCCTTCCTTCTGGAGGCGGTCCGCATCGGCCTCCATCTGCGTCAACTCGCGCTCAAGCTCGCCGTCGTCCGCGCCGTCGGTCGTGAGCGGCGCCTCGGCCGTACCTTGTTCAAGTGCGCTCAGCGCGACCTTCTCTTCACTGCCGGGTTCCACAACCGTGCTCATTCGCCGTTTCTCCTGTCTGGACCGCATCGGTCCCGTTTCATCGTTGGGTATCAGGCAAGCAAAGCGCGTTGCCCATATTCAACATTGTTGCGGCGGTGGCAGCGTGCGAAAGCTCGAAACGGTGGCTATTTATTGCGCCTTTCACCGAATTATCGGCGCGCTCTAAGTTGGAAGGGAAGACGAAGGCGGAAAAAACAAAGGCAACGCTATCCGGGTAGCGTTGCCTAAAGTGGAATAGAGCAATTGTTTTGTCGAACTCCTAACGAGTCGCGCGACGTTTTTCCCTATCTCGACGACTGGAAGGACTCGGCAGCTTTCCACAGGAGGCCTCCGAGGAGCGCAGCGACGGCGACCCAGTACCCGACCAAGACAGGCAACGGAACCACCAGCACCGCGAACAGCGTGCCGGTCACGAGCAGCAGCCCGTGCCCCGCCAGATGGAAAGACAGGGGACTCACGAAGCCCGCAGCCGACGCTTTAATCTTGCGGCGCGCCGCGCCGTCGATGAACATGCCGATTGCAAAAAGCAGCGTCCCGATGATCCACATCTTCATCACCATCGCGCGGAACAACATCCGGTACACCAGCAGCCAGAAGTTCTCGGTCCAGGTATGGGCGAAAGATGAGAAGCCCCCATCGTCCAAGCCGCCTACCTTTCCGGAGGCATTCAGCGTACGGTGCAGCAGCCCGCTATCGACGAATGCACGGCGGAACTCTTCGTTGGCGCTGCGCATGGCGCGGTCGACCCGGTCCTGCCCCACAGACTCAACAAGAGAATGGGTTTCCGCTTCCGGCACCTCGAAGAGCTTCCGCTCGGGGATCGCCGGCATGACCGCGATGGCCAGCACCGGCACGAGCAGAAACCACACCTTGATATGCGAACCGAACCGACTAGCCATGTAGCACCTTGACTAGCATGAGGGCGGGCACCGCGACGAGTGCCATCAGTCCGCCCCAAAACAGCGCAGGGCGGAATTCGGCGATTGTGGCCAACGCATAACACCGGGCGCCCGCGCCGTAAGTGAATTCCTCGGGCACGGCCGCGCTCACGTCGCCGTCGAATGCCGCAGCGGTATCGCGCGCCCGTTGAGCCGTGCGCGGCTCAACTCCCGACAGCTTCGCTATGATCGTAACGGTGAGCGACATCGTATTCCTCGAAGTAACGGCGGAAAGCTTCCCCTTGAAGCACGCGTGCGGCGAGCTGGAACGCGGCGGTGCGCTCAGTGATCTCGTCCGGACAACGCTCATCGACCATCTCGAACTGGTACTCGAAGTGGCGCGCTTCGAACGCGGGAATCGCCTCGACCATCGGGCACCACACCGATACCTTGTCGCCAAACCGCGCGACAAGACGGCGGGCGTACAGCGCTTTCGACGGCTCGAACAATCCCTGCATGAACGCGATGTGCTGGTCACCCGTGCGCTTCGCGCGCCGGAAACCATCTAGCGCCGACTCGATCATCTCCGCGGCCAGCGGCCCTTTGTCTCCCATAAACCGCTCGCCGACGAAGTCGGCCACGCGCGAGCACGCGAGCTCCAGCTCCGGTGCGACATTGGAGACCGCAACCAGCCTGTGCGAGAGCTTGTGATCGCGAATGATGTTTTTATATGCAGCGGACATAATCTTGTGTTTTAGCCTTCGATGATAGGAATTCGACCCTGATACACGGCACCGCCAGAGATGCGCATGAAGTACTGCAGATTCGGCAAACTGTGAAGCAGCTTCACGGGAATGAGCGGCACTTTCTCCAACTGGATGGACCGGGATTGCGATCCGCTGAATTCAAGCGCATGCGCTTCTGTCGTCGTATTGGTGCTGTTGGACACGTTCACCACGCGGATCGCAGTCTCTCCGACCTTGTCCGAGAACCACTTTGCTGTATCCGAGTCCTCTAGTCTAAGCACCACCTGATTGTTGAGGTTACCCAAAACCTGCAGCATTTTCGCTGCGTTTCCGAGTTTCGCTTCAAGGTCGGCGCGCGCCTGGAAGGCGACAAACGCCTTGAATCCCGCCCCTCGTCCCTTGTTCAAAATTTGAATAACCTGCTCGTTGATGGCCTCGGCGATCTCGTCGATGATGAGCACGACGTCCGGCTTCTCAGCGTAGAAGTTATAGATCGCGCCGCAGACGGCCGCCACGTCCGACAGCGCCATCGAAGCGATCGCTTTTTGCACGATGTTGTTCGACAGCGAGTCAAGCCCCATGTACAACACCGCCTTCTGCTTAATGATCTTGTCGATGTCCCATATCTCGCGCTCGTCCTCGAAATCGTCTGCTTTCGGCGCGAGCATGAGGCCCGTTTCCCCCGTCGCTAGCATCTGTAGCAGCGGCAACGCGGACGCGATGATCTTCATGTAGTGCTCGCGGTCGTGGGTGTGCGTGGCGATCAACCCATCGATCGTCTCGTGCCCCCGGTCGTGAGCGGCAAAGCGGTCGAGATATAACTTCACCATCCCGTCAATCAGCGAGGCGTCGTTGCGGCGCTGCGCGTCTTTTACGGTCGCGGTAACGGTCAGTTCTTCCCAATCAGTCAGGCCGTTCTCGATAAAGAATCGTCGCAGCCCGCGGTCGAGCAAATTGCCAATGCCTGACTGTGCGTATTTGAGAATCGATCGCAGGTTGGGCTTGTCGCCGACGTACAGCTCACCTTTCACCGCGCGGTCGATGAAGAGAAACGCGAAGTCACGGAACTGACCTTCTTCCATCAACTGCGCGATGCGCGACGGAATTTCCGACGGCTGCGACCAGTTTTCGAGCGGGTTCAGGCGGATCGACTCATGCGGCTTCGCCTGATTGAAGTACAGAAACTTGCGCCCGGTGCGCGCGCATTCCTTTTCCACGCGTTTTTTCCACTCGTCATCGTTCTTGGGGTCGACGATGATCAGGACGTCCTTCGGGTTGTGGATCACCTGCGTGGAGATGACTTCGTAGGTGCGGGTCTTTCCTGCGCCAGTCGTGCCCGCCACCAGCGTGTGTCCGCCCATCGCCTTATAGTGAAACGGCACCTCGACCTTCTTCTGCTCCATACCGTGGATCCAGGACGACCCCTGCGGCATGCGATCGCGAATGCTGTCGCGCGGACCGAATAGCCGCTCGATGCGCTCCTCCACGGTCCGGCCTATCTCGGTTTTCGGCAGCCACTTCGGCAACGACGGAATGTCGGTTACGGGCATCCGGAGGATCTCGTGCGCAATCTGGGTATGCTTCTGCGTCCACTCGTAGCCGATGCCGAGGTACATCGAGTCCGCTGTTTTTCGCATCGCATTCTGCGTGGCGAGGAGCTTTTCAATCCGGATCTTGCTGAGCCATTTTGTGGAAATCGCCATTCGAAAGCTCAGTGCCTTCCATATCTGGAGCGCACGGATCGACAGCAGGGCTGCGCCGGCTAACGCGAACGCCCAGCCGTAGGGCATCCCTGAGACCAAGATGCCAACGATGACGATGGGCCAGACGAGAAACGGTCGAAATTCGTAAATCGGACGGAAGTGATTGACGTAGTTCATGCCGCGGGTCTCTCCACGATGAGACGGCCGGCGCGCTCGACAATGCAGATGTCATTGCCGTGTGCGCGCATGAGGAGGCTGCGCTTCTTGAGTTGTTCGACAAGCGTATCGCTCGTGATGCCGTATCCGCCCACAAGCCGCTTCTTGACGGCCAGCCCCTTCTCTTCCCACGCCACTTCCGCCTTCCCTGCTGCCACGTCGCCAGCAAGAGCTTTGAAAAACTCTTTCAGCATTGCAGCGCCGGGGCCGAGGAGTTCCGTCAATTCTTCGTCAGACGGCCCGACCCTGTTTGCATTCGACGTCGTAGGACGCGCTGTGGCGGGGTCGACCGGCGCCGGACGCGATGCAGGCGCGCTCGGGCCGGTCGAGGGCTCAGTCGCAGCCGCACCAGCGGCCCGTGCTTCGCTGCGCTCCAACGCATCGAGCAACGACTGAGAGAACTTCGGCGCGGAGGCGCTCGCCTGCTGCTGCGACGCGACCGTTGCTCCAACAACGGCAGGTTGCGGGTCGGCAGTATTCGTCACCGACGCCGGAGCCGCTTCCCCGTTTGGCGCACCGGAACTCGCCGGCGGCTGCCCCGGGGGCACGGCCGAATCGGCGGTCGCGGGGGCGGGCGCCGCGACGAACTGCGGCTCAAGCGCGAGCGCGACGTGCACGGCTGAGGGAACGTCGTACTTCACGGGCGCAAAGACGGCGCGTTGCGCCTTGCGCTCAAAGTCCACCGCAACGTCCATGGCCTGCCGCACCACCTTGTGGACGAGGGGTTCGAACCCCTGCGGGCTGCGCTCTGGATTGATTGCGTTGAAGAGGTCGTCGAGCACCGCTGTGTCGAATCCGGAGAGCAGCTC